>JAUNSU010000002.1 GCA_030539035.1 Planctomycetia bacterium | reverse complement strand
CATCCACCTTGTTCCCCTCTCTGATTTTGTTCAGATTCTTGGGACCACTTTATTATACTCTCATGGAATATGACAATCAATCGCACAGAAGTCGGTCATATTGGAGCATCTGTATACTTTTTTAAAACATTTCGGTTTGACGTATTTCATGTGAATGGGCCGTTAACTCGGTATTTAACAGGAGGGGCAATTGCTCTGCCATCACCTGAATATGATTTGAAGTCGTATTCTCCACGGCCTCAGGATCGATCAGAATGGGGAATTGGCAATGCGTTTATTAACGCTAATTCACCAAATATGATACGTTTGGCGATTTTTCTTGCTCGCTGTTCTCTCATTCCGCTCATTCTCCTCGGAAGTTGGTACGGCTGGCAGCTTTCCTCAGAAATGTATGGCCGATATGCCGGTTTTATTTTTCTGACGCTTTGGACCTTTTCCCCTCTTGTTCTCGCCTGGGGAGCAACGATCTGTCCTGATGTTGCCGCAGCTTCTCTTGCAATTGCTGCAATCTGCTGTTTCCGCAAATGGCTGATCGCACAAAATTGGACAAATGCCCTTTGGGCGGGCATTACCCTGGGATTACTTCCTCTCACAAAATTGACTTGGATTCTTGCTTTTCCAATCTGGATTATGATTTGGTCTCTTATATCCTGTTGTCATTATTGTCAATCGAAAAATCATATCAGTTCAAACAATAATCAAGTGATTCATGGTCTGTCAGAGATAAATTCATTCAACTCCTTTTCGTTGAAATATAAACAGTTTGCAATGATTCTTCTTATTGCTGTTTATATGATCAATTTGGGATATGGATTCGACGGATCGTTCAAACTTTTGAAAAACTATCAATTCCGCTCACAATCCTTAACAGGACAACCAATTACCGGAAATATTTCAACTTCTCAAACAGGAAATCGCTTTGAACAATCCCTGATAGGATATCTTCCTGTTCCTTTGCCTGGCGATTTCGTTCAAGGAATCGATACACAGAAACTCGACTTCGAACGGGGAATCGAATCCTATTTTCACGGTCAATACGCAAAACATGGCTGGCGGCACTATTACCTTTATCTTCTGGGCGTTCGAGAACCGCTTGGTGTATGGGTGTTATTTACTTTGACCTTGGGCGTTACATGTCTATGCCGTTCAGAACAATCGAAATTTACCGAGGATATTCTTTTATTACTTCCCGCTTTTGCACTTTTTGTATTCATCAGTTCTCAAACAGGTTTTTCTATCCATCCGCGATATATCATTTTAGTTTTACCGTTTTTGTATCTTTGGATCAGCAAGCTGGGACGAATATTCGAACGACCGCGACTCATTCCAAAAATCATAGTGGCCGGACTGCTCATCTGGATTGTCATCAGTTCTCTTTTATGGTTCCCTCATTCCATGTCGTATTTTAACGAAATTGTCCGAAGTCCATGGCACGGACAATATTTTACAAAAGAGAATCCGCCTCCGCTTTTGGGAAGCAATATTGATTGGGGACAAAACAGCCGTTTGATCGAAAAATGGTATTATTCTCATCCCCAATGCCGTCCGATTTACCTGGACTGCTCTTCGCCGGAACCGCTGGAAAGAACCGGGATAATATTCAGTCTCCCTTTAAAAGAACGTAAGCCTGGTTGGTATCTATTGGGAATCAATGAACTGTTCGGATCATCAAACAAATATAAAGATTTTCAATGCAAAACTCCCAAGAAAGTATTGGGATACTCCATTTATATCTATTATATTCCGGAAACGGAAAAGAAAGAGAAATAATCATGAAGCCGATTTTACGAATGTATCACTGCCTCGGACAAATTCTTTCCATGATCTTTTCCATCCTCGGACAGGTCAATCCGTTCGGCTTTTTCTGCCGGCATTGGATCTTATCTCTTCTTCTCCTCGGTATCCTCATAAACGGCTTCGCTTTTTTCTGGGATCCGAATAAAAACTTTTCCGTGCAAATGGCACAATGGACCTGGTATCTTGACTGGCGGTTCTGGCCGGAATGGATGTCCCGTATCTGCTGGTTAATGCCGATTTGGGCAAGTATCCTCGTCCTCATCCCTTTCCTCTTTCCCGCCAATCACCGAAGATTCTTTATGCGCCCTCGCTTTTATCAGATCCTCGCCGTGATCGGACTGGCAATTGTCATCGATTCAATCTGGCGGAGCGAAACAAAAACGCCCTTCTCAATCTACGGATCGCTGGCCCTGAAATTTTATCAGAATTATTCTCATATTCTTCTTCCGATCCTCGGTGCCCTTATTGCCCTTGTCCTTGCTCTTTCCCTTTACAAAATGCGAAAACGACGGATCCGTTCCCGTTTGAACTCAGCGAAAACAGGTGGAATTATCCTACTCCTTCTTTTAATCGGCAGTCCGCTAAACCCGATCCTTTCCCAAACGAAAACTCCGGCTCCTCCGGTCCATCCCTCTGAAAACAAAACGGTTAAAATCGATCCTCAAAAGAAAATTCAAAAGTCCGCAAATCAATCGCAAACTATATCCAAATCTCAAGTGAATCCAAAACCTGCAAATCCGGTCAAGACCTTGACACCAAAACCAGTTCCAGTCTATAAGTATAAAATTCAAAGCCGTGAAGAACTTGAACGACTTACGGTCAAACAAATCTGGGAACTCGTTGCCGAAGAAAACAGATTCGAACGAAGAGGTGATAAATTGCAGCTGAACGGACCAATGGTTCATCTGTTCGAAGAAAAAGATTTTCTTTTCAGCGGCGGCAAATATGAAAACGCAACGATCAAATATCGACTGTTCTCACCGTTAAAAACAACACCGGATAAAAAATATCCGCTCGTCATTTATCTGCATGGCATAGGCGAATCAGGCAACGATAATGCCTATCCACTTCTTTATTTGAACAATCTTTTACCGATTATGATTGGTCCGGATAAGGAAGATTTTTATATGCTCGTTCTTCAATGCCCGCGAAAAACTCCCGGGTGGCGGTTCAGAACAACCCGAGACGGAACACTGGATGTACTTAATACACTGGTTGACAAACTTGTTCAAGAATTGCCGATTGATCCAGGGCAATTAAGTCTTTTTGGTTTAAGCAGCGGCGGACACGGTGTTTGGCTTTATGCCCAGCAATATCCGGAGAAGTTTGCGGCGGCGTGTCCTGCGCCGGGCACTCCATTAAACATGTATTCCAATCTTCGAAAAATGATCCATACGCGAATCTGGAGTTTTCGAGGTACAAACGATAAAGCGAATCCAGCCGAACCTATCCTGAAAATTGCAGATTTCCTCAATGCGTCCGGAGGATATGCGAAATTGACCGAGATCGAAAAAGGAGGACACGGTGTCTGGATGCCTGCGATGCGCAAGTATGATTGCTTTCGCTGGATGATCAAACAGAAACGGAACAGCTGGTTTGCTCCGCTTCCGGAACGGATGTCTTTTAAAACATGGTCCGTTTCCGAATCCTGGCAAAAGTTTCTCATGCCCTTGACTATCGCATTATGTCTTTTACTTGTTTCAGGAATGCCCTTATTTCAATCCGGCCGCGAATACTTTCAACGCAAAATGTTGTGTTATGCGCCGCCAAAAACCGATGAGGATGATCAATCCAATCGAGAAGAGCCGGAAGAGGGACAAACGGATGAGACACATTCTGATGAAACAAATCAGTCTGTATGTTCAGATGATGCCAGGGAAGATCAAACAGAAGAAACGTCCAGTTCCTGTTCGGAATCTGTTCCAACAGAAACGAAAGAAGATCAAGGAACGGGTTCAGACGATGATCCGTATCGGATATGGACAAATGCCTCCGGTTCGAAAAATATCCAGGCAAGAGTGGTCGGATTCGAAAATGAAATGGTTATTATTGAATTGCCCGATGGAAAACGAATGAAGGCAAAATTTCAGATTTTCTCAAAGGAAGATGTTGCCTATCTGCAAGAAAAGCGGAAGCAATACAAGGATAATCAGGAAGGATAAGAAATGCCTCTGCGAGAAAATATTAACGCCGATTTTGAGAGGATATTCGACCCGGCAATAAAGAACCTTTAATCACGCAAAGCTCGGATTCGAACAGGGGGAGCAATGTTCGGCAGCCGATCTCAAGCCCGTAATGGAGTGAGCGGCAGCGAACGGAATTAGGGAATGAACACTAATCACTAATCACCAATTTTCTGTCGCTGCGCGCATTGTTTTTCCAGTGTATAGGAACGATAGCGGAGCTGCTCGAATTCCGGTGAAAGATCGGGATAATCGATCTTTGTCCATTCCTCCAAGCTCCGGAGCGATTCCTGCAATCGGCAGAAGTTGGCCGCGGAGACTTCATTGGCCGATCGGCGGACATACTCGTTCTTCGCCTGAATTTCTGTTCCGACATCCTGATCCGTATCCCGTTCACGAAGCCGGTCCGGACGGGAAAACTTTTCCGATAATTCCGCAAAATCATGCCGATACTTCTTCAGATCCTCGGTTAATTCACGATCATCATAAAGAAATCGAACCATGTCTTCCAGAACACGAATCGCCTCACGGGCCCGATTGATCGACGCATCGATAATTCGCAATACTTTACTTTCCATCAGTCTCCTCAATACGAACCTTGAATGTTCCCTTATTTTTTTCGACTCTTCCGCCGGAATCATTGATCTTCAAATAAAGCGTTCCGGATCGTTCCGGAGTGATTCGGGTTCCGTTGCCGATCGGAAAGATCCGGTCCGAACCGGCGTCCGAAGTCAAAAGAATCCCGAGCAGCTGCCCGATCGGATATCCCTGATAATAGCGGAGCGTGATCCCGCCCGGCGTGCAGGGCAGATCTCCATGCGGATCGGCGATCGTAAAACGGCCGGCGGCGCGGATCCGATATGATTTGCCCGCTTCCAGTTTGATCCCGCTGTTTTGCCAGCCGCGATTTGCGGAAAGATCCAAATCTTTTTGCCCGTCCAGCTCTTTGCCCGATGTGTGATCGATCGGCATTTTACCGAAATCATACTGATAATCAAAGGATCGGACGAAATCATTCCAATCGAACAGAAGTTCATTCCAGCGATTCTTGTAAAGAGCCTTAAAGCGATCATTCGGATGATCGAGCATCATATAATAAGGCACTTTGCGAAAATCTGTTTTGTAGTCGGGATGATTGTTCATAAAGAGAACGAAGGCCCAGCTCCAGGCGTAAGCGCGCGTTCCAATATAATCTTTCGGACCAAAGGCAAAGATCTCTTCCGGCGATTTGGCCGCTCCTTTTTGTGTGTCCTTTTGTATGGTGCGAAGCCGTTCGAAGCCCGGCGTCTCTTCGGAATCGGCGGGAATGATCCCCAATTCGAGCTTCTGATCGATCAATCGATATAAGGCTGTCTGTTCCGCGCTTCCTTCAGAAAACCAGTACGGTTCCAATTGTCCGAAAATTTCAAACATGAAAGAATGAACGAGTTCATGGATCAAAAGAAATCGATTGTAATAGAGAAATTTCTGATCCAATGCGAAGATCCGGTTCATACTCGAATATCCGTTTTCAAAAGGTGGAATATTCCGAAGAACGCCCAGCTTTTCGAAAAGATCTCTCTTTCCGATCAGAAATGCGTCGATGGAAAATGAGTCGAGATCCGCTTGCGGAATTCCATACCGATCCGCAATTCTTACCAGCGCCTGATCCAGATCCGCGGGAAATCGATCCAGTTCCGGACTCGACGGAAGATCGGTAAAGAGGCGTATTCTCTTACCCGCAAGATATCGGATTCCGCTGTTCCGAACGGCATCTTCATTAAGAATTGGATGATATTTTCGATGTTCCCGATTTTTTTTCGCTTTATCAAGAACATACTGCCGAATCGGATCGGAAGGATCGTCCGGATTCCAGGAGACCGGATCCTGTCCGTTTTGAAAGTCCGCGATCGGATCGGATTTTTCAGCTCGGTCCGTTACGGATCCTTGACCCGCAAGATCGGACAAAAGATCGACAGGATCATTTGCGGGCTCTCTCGCCGAATCAGATGCAGGTTCTCTCGCTGAATTCTTCGCCGGCTTTTCTGTCAACGGATCTTCCGCCAGCGGATTTCCCGCAAGAGATTTTTCTTCAGTCGGTTCGTTTTTTCCCGGAAGAGGTTCTTTCTGTTCCGATCCTCGGGAAGGGCTCGGATAAGGGATCGGATTCCCGGAAATATTCTCCGCTGAGGAGGATATCGCTTCCTTGTCAATTTTTACAGTGTCTGTACTGGAAGAAAGCGGCAGCTCGGCCGGACGATCAGAACACCCGCAAAAGAGGATCAAGGAAAAGAATATCAGAAAAATCGTCTGCAATTTCTTCTCCTTGATAAATACGATTTTGAAGTCAAACAGTAATACCGGTTTCTGCTGTTTATAAGATACTCATACTGTAAAAATATTTTGTTTGGAACCACGATTACACAGGTAAACACGGGTGAAATCAACATAAAATTCCGGACTGATATTTTTGATGAAAACGTGTTTTTACCAAAAAAATATCCGTGAAAATCCGTGTTGTCCGTGGTTTCAAAATCGGTTATTTACAGTTTGAGTAAGATATCAAGCTGCCCGCGGTCCCGGGGGGATTACAAATTGGCCTGGATCCATTCGGCGATTTGGACGGCGTTGGTTGCGGCCCCTTTTCGCAGATTATCACTTACACACCAGAACGTAATGCTGTTTTCAGCGGAGATATCCTCGCGAATACGTCCGATGTAGACTTCGTTGGTATCATGGCACTTCCAGGGCATCGGATAATTTTTGGCTTTCAGGTCGTCCATTACGATCACGCCGGGCATCGCCGCGAAAAGTTCACGTGCCTTTTCAACCGTGATCTTTTTCTCGGTTTCAACGGTAATACTCTCACTATGGCAGTTGGAAACCGGGACGCGAACCGCGGTCGGACAGACCTTGATCGTATCGTCGCCGAGGATCTTGCGTGTTTCGTAGAGCAATTTGAGCTCTTCCGATGTGTATCCTCTTTCCTTTTCACTTCCGATCTGCGGAATGCAGTTGAAAGCGATGGGATAAGGAAATGTTTCCATCTGATAATCTTTGCCTTCAAGGAAAGCTTTTGTTCCGTTGACCAGATCGCGTGTTCCGGCCAATCCTGCTCCGCTCGTTGCCTGATAGGTGCTGACGATTACTCTCTTTACCTTGCCGTAATCATGGAGCGGCTTGAGAGCAACGACCATTTGAGTTGTGGAACAGTTCGGACTGGAGATCAGCCCATGGTGCTTGCGAATATCTTCAGCATTTACTTCCGGAATAACCAGAGGAACCGTCGGGTCCATACGCCAGTATCCGCTTTCATCCACGATCAGGCAGCCCCGTTCTTTTGCGTAAGGAATGAAATCTCGGGCAGTATCGTCCGGAGTGCTCGCGATCACAAGCTGAACACCGTCAAAAACTTCGGGCTTCAGCTCTTCCACGACGATTTCTTCCCCATTGAGTTTGATCTTTTTACCCGCGCTTCTTCCGGAGGCGATCAATTTCATCTTTTTATAGGGAAACTTACGCTCTTCAATTAAACGAAGAATGAGAGTTCCAACAGCGCCAGTTGCGCCGACGACAGCTACCGAATCATACACGGGAAAACTCCTTATATCACAAAAAAAACAAAATTATGCGTTTTCGAATATCGTTAAAATATTCAATCTCTTTCCACTGAATTTTCGTACTTCAACGATCCGAAAACGCTTATAATAGAAACTTGTATTATTATCCCTGCTTTTATATAAAAGACAAGGGGGATCTGCCGGGCAAGATCCGTTCTTTTTTACTTTCCCCCCTTCCAGAAGATTACCGATCATGTATAATAGGTGAAAATCTTGGATGGAGACCATTTCTTTTGGAATTGCCCCCCAGTTTTTCTCCGAAATGGGAGCCATCCTTTAATCGGTATAAAATTTGAACCCGTATATAAACAGACGGCCTTCAACAGAGTGTCCCCGACAATGGGAGGCTATGAACTTGGTCAGGTGAGAAATCAAGCAGCCATAAGTAGTTACTTTCATGTGTCGGGGCACCCCCCTGTTGAAGGCCGTTTTTTTTCGGAAGAGGTACCTCATGGACAGCATGGATCTTTCATCGGAAAAATCGCCTTATCAGGTCGTTGCGCGCCGGTATCGCCCGCAGGAATTCGATCAGTTGATCGGACAGGAGTCGATCGCGAAAGCCCTTTCCAATGCGATTGAGACCGGTCGTGTGGGGCATGCTTACCTCTTTACCGGAGCCCGCGGGGTCGGAAAAACCTCTTCCGCACGTATCTTCGCGAAAGCACTCGACTGTGTTCACGGACCAACTTCTCGGCCCTGCAATGAATGCGAGATCTGCAAGAGCATTGGAACCGGGGATGATGTCGATGTGATCGAGATCGACGGCGCGAGCAATCGGGGAATCGGAGAAATGCTCCGGATCTGTCAAAATGCTTCGATCCGGCCGAGCCGCGCCCGATTCAAGATCTATATCATCGATGAAGTCCACATGCTTACGAAAGAGGCGTTCAACGCTCTTTTAAAAACACTGGAAGAACCGCCGGAACATGTAAAATTCATCTTCTGCACGACGGAACCGAATCAGATCCCCATTACGATCCTTTCCCGATGCCAGCGGTTCGACTTTGCCGGGATCGATGCGCGGTCGATCTCCAAGCGCCTTGAGCAGATCCTTGAAAAAGAAGGGGCTCAATTCGAAAAAGGCGTTTGCGAAGTGTTGGCCCGACGGGCAAACGGATCGATGCGCGATGCTCAGTCGCTTCTCGAACAGCTTTTGGCACTGGCCCCGGAAAATGTCCGCCTCTCCGATGTTCATCAAATGCTCGGAACGGTCGATGAGCAGAAGATCTTCGATATTCTCGCCGCGATTGATACGAATCGTCCGGATCAGATCTTTACGATTACGAATCAGGCGGCCGATCTCGGTGTCGATTTCGCTGTTCTTACAGAGCAGATTATGGGCGTTTTTCGCGATCTGATGGTTGTTGAAAGCGGATGCGATGTTGATATGCTCCTTTATTCGCCGATGGCTCGATTTGAGGAGATGAAAAAAATCGCAAAAACCTTTGGAATTCAGCGGATTCTTGCGTCTCTTCAGATTCTTGAGCAGACGATTCAGAGAATGCGATACAGTACTCAGGTCCGGCTTCTTGCGGAACTTGCCCTGATTCGTTTGGTTCATCTGGATCGGCTTAAAGATCTTGACCGATGGATCCAGGCGCTTCGAAGCGGACAGGAGCTTCCCGCTTCTCCGGCCCGGCCCGCGGTTTCCGCGGCAGGGGCTTCCGCGATTCCTGCGCCTCAAATGAGAAATGATCAGGAAAAGCAATTATCCATGTCGGAAGCGCTGGCCGCCTCTCTTCGGGTGTCGGCCGAAAAAAAAAATGATTCATCCGGAAAAATAGGTCCGGATCCCGTTTTCACGCCTCCGGTTCAAAAGGAGGAAAAGGCTCTTTCTCCGACTCCGATTGAGAACCCGGTTGCTGATTTGCCGCAGGAAAACGACAATCGGCTTTCTCTTGATGAACTGAACAACGCGCAGATGAAAGAGATCTGGATGCTTGTGATTCAGGAGTTGGGCGGAATGTTCAAATTAAACGGATCGGTCTGTTCGGAAATCGAGATCAAAAAACCGGATCAGATCCATATTCTTTTCCCGCAGGACTGTTTTATGGCCAAGGACTTCTGCGAGAAGAATCTGCATCATCTTTTATCGGCCCTGTCCCAAAAGATCGGCGGATCGATTCATTTGGAATTGGGGCTCATGAAATCCGAGGAAAAGGAAGAAAATAAAGCCCCGGTTTATCGCTCGAAGCGGGAACTGATGCGGGAAGCTTTTGCCAATCCCATGGTGAAGAATATCGCCGATCTTTTTGAAGCCGAACTTTACGACGTTCGGGAAAACGGAAGGTAAATATGTCCGCACCGGAAAGAATCAAAGAGCTCGCTTATAAGTTCAGCAGTGATATTGAACATTATAAATCCAATCTGTACAAAACAAATTGTTTTTCCAAACACAAATTCTATTGAAAGGAAAGGTCCATGAAAAAAATCGGGATTTTTTTATTGTTCTTTGTCTTGTCCTTTACCGCGGTTTACGGACAGGAGAAAATGAAGTCCTATCGTTCTCCCGATCCGCAGACACTGGAAATCAAGGTCCAGAATGCAGATACGATCCTTTATTCGAAAGAGAATCCAAAACAGATCCCGATCCGGATCTTTCAGGAAGCTCCTTCGAAAAAGCCCCTTTTCAAAATTACCGCGGAAAAAGATTGCCTCTGCATCGATACATCGCCCCTGAAAAATGTCGAAAATTACCATAAAACCGTAATGAACATCTCCGATCTCGACGCGAAAAAAATGCTCGATACGAATTACTGCCTTTATGTCGAAATTCAAGGACCCCAAAGGGGCGATTTGACTCTTTATTTCGAAGGACGTACTGCCGATAATAAACATTATTATGCTCCGCTCGAAGTTCATACAAACGGAACCAGACAGACCTTTTCCTTTGATCGGGTGATCCCCGAAGATATTAAGGATCTTCATCTGCGGTTCGATTTCTCTTCGTTCGGCCTCTATCGGTTCTATAAAGCGGAACTGAAAATGGAGGAAGAAGATAATCCGGAAGTTTGGCAAAAGATCAAACCGGAGCTTCTCTTCCATCTTACTTTCGATAAAAACGCGGAGGCCGATTTCGCAAAAGGATCCGCAAAACCGGTCAAATCTTCGAATCTGGTCTATCAAAAAGGGATTCACGGACAGGCGGCCGAATTCAGTAAGGCAAACAAGGCCGAACTTGTCTACGCGGTCAAAGACAATTTGAATCCGGAACGGGGAACGATCTCCGCCTGGATCAAACCGAATTGGGATGTCCTGAACGCGAATGGATCCAAGGCAAAAGATCTTTGGCGAACGATCCTTGCGACTCTATGGGGAAATAATGGCGGCCGAAGCGGATCCGGGGCAATCTGGTTCTGGATCTATGAAAACGCTCTCCGCGGTGATACAAGTGATCTGAAAGATCGATACATGACCGTTCCCATGCCGACGAAAGACGGGTGGACTCATGTCGTCTTCACGTGGGATAAATATCAAAAAATGCTTTATATCAACGGAAAAGCATTCAAGCGGCTCAGTGATGATTTGAACAGAACCGCGCCTTTGCAGCCGGAACGTTTTGTACGGGTTCCTCTTGAAGAATTCTTCATCGGAAGCTGTAATGGACGTCCGCTCGAAGGACTGATCGATGAAGTCAAGATCTTTTCCGCTCCGGTATCCGAAAAGCAAGTGATCGATCAGTATCACGAATTTCAGACGACGAATCTTGTTCCCGGTTCCCGTTATTTTATGGACGATGATACGCAGAATCTCGCGTTCGCGATCGATAATAATGCGGAGCAGGAAAAGACGTTCGCGATCAAAATTTTTGATCAGAATAAAAAAGAGATGGCGTCTTTCGGCGATCTGAAAGCGGCGGCAAAAAATCAGTCGAATCAATCCGTGGAATTGAAGCTGCCCGCCGGACTTTATAATGCCGATCTTTATGAAAACAATCAGAGAATCGACGGATATCAGATCCTTGTCTTCGATTCGAAAAAGTTCAGTCCTGCTTTTCAGACCCGATCGTCCAAACCGGAAACGGCCCTTTGGGATAAGGATCTTCAGTTGAAAAAGATTGAAGTAATCGATCCGATCGCGATTCAGTCGGATAAAGATCGATTCGTCAGCATCGGCGATCTTAAAACCTCGGATCTGAACGGAACGAAATATCTTGAAACCGCCGGCAAGTCGGGCCAGCGATTCGCGATCCGCCTCAAAGGAATCGAGAAAGACAAACATTATCTTTTTGAATATGATTTTCCGGACGACAAGCAGAGGACGGTCGATATTATTGCCCAATCGACGAAATGCGACGCGGGTTCTGAATATGAACTGCAAGTCGGATATTTTACCGGCGATGAATATCCCTGTTCGAACAGGATCCTTTCGCAGCGGTATCTCTTCTGGTCGAAAAGCAGCGATATTACCCTGGTCTTTATGGCCGCAAGAAATACGGAAGCCGGTGCCGCGCTCGCGAAGTTGACCGTTTACGAAGTGATCGGCGATCTTCCCAAAGCGAATATTCATCCGGCCAAACCGGAAAAAAAACGAACTCGCCCGGTTGGAATTTATTTCGAAGATCCCGCGATCAATTATGATTTCGGTGCGGATGGAGGTCGACTCGATGAATGTGAAACTATGCTCGAACGGCTCTGCAATTACATGGAATACAGCGGACAGAATCTGCTCGCTTATCCGGTCGTATGGTACCAGGGAATGATCGGCCCGAAGTATCAGCCGCGTCCGCATATCCCGAATTTCTTCGAAGCGTATTTAACCGTATTTGATCGGAAAAACTTTGAATTTATGCCGACGATCAATCAGAACAATGTTGCGTTTGATCTTCCGCCGATTACGCGGCAGGGGATTAAGGAAGGAGCTTATTACGATACTCCTTACACGATCCACAATACAGGAACACCTCATCCGGGCGGATGGCATGGAACGCCGCCGAATTTCAACGCCCTTCATTCGGACACACAGAAGATGACACTGGAGTATTTCGATGAGATGATCCGAATTGGCGCGAAGCATCCGTCGTTCAAAGGGATCTTTCTCCATCTTCCGCGGCATGCGCTCCATTCCCTCGGCGATATTCGGGCAGGATACAACGATTACCTTGTTCTTCAATTTATGAAAGAGACGGGAATCGATATTCCGGTAGACAAAACGGATCCCAAAAGAGGAAAACTCTGGTATAATTGGCTCATGGAAAACGCACGGGAGCAATGGATCGACTGGCGCTGTCAAAAACTCGCGCAGTGGTATAAAGTTCTCGCCAAGAAATTGAGTGATGCGCGGCCTGATCTTCTTCTGGTCGTGAATTGCATGACCCCGATCCTGTATGAAAGAGCCCATTTCGATGAAAACGGAAAACGCGACTTCTGGGGCTTGGCCAATCTGGAAGCAGGCATCAATGCGAAGTATTTCGCCGATGTTCCGAACATTATTATCGATCAAACACTCTTTCCCGCCGATTATCGCTGGACTCAAGAGAGAAAGGGACCGGAAATTCGCGATGGACTGCGCAATACGGAAGAGCGGCCCGGAATGTATACGTCGCTTGCTCCTTCGAAAAATGCCTGGATCCATATGCACGATCGATATTGGGAATCGGCGATTGGCGATGTTCGCAGGGAAGGGCGCGGAAAAGTCCTTGCCGCCGATTGGTTCAAAGAACATACCTGGCGTGTTACTACCCTTAATCCGGTCGGATATCATGCTCTTAAACATTATATCATGCCGCTTCGATACAAGGATATTCTTGGTTTTTCCAAAGGCGGCTTTCTGATCGGTACTTACGGAATGGAAAATTGGCTGGTGAAGTTTTCCGCCGCGTATCGGGCGCTTCCCGCGGTTCCGTTTGACGATGCGGACGGATCGACCGATCTGGTCAAAGTTCGAACCCGATTGGATCGCCGGCTCGGATGGTTTTATATCGTGAACACATCCGAGAAAACGGTCAAGGTTTCTCTTGCGCCGGGAACGATTGCCGTTTTGGATCTTGTCCGGAACGTGCGTCTTCCGGTTGAAAACGGCAAGTTGACGATCGAAGTCCCGCCGTATGAACTGAAATCGTTTTCTCTTTCCGGATCCGATTCCTTTAAGGTCCTTGATATCAAATGATAAGGATCGCGATTGTTCGTTGTTAAACGCAAATTGTTAAAATCTTGAAGGGGCGTGTTCAAAATCCGCCCCTTTTTTATGAACTGTATGATTATAGATCTTCTGCCTTCAATGCTCGTTTTCAATAATCTCCCAGTATCCCTTCTTTGAGGATCCGATAAAGCGCAGCTTTCCCGTCTTCTTTAATATGTTTGTGTGATAGCGAATTCCTTCTATTGAAAGACCAAGTTTTTCCGCTAATCGTTTTTTTGTTATTTGCGAATCAGCCCTTATCAAACTCAGTATTTGTTCAGCTATAATATTGGGGTTAGTTAAAAGGTCGGAAGGACGAAAACGAAAAGACCGTTTCCATCCCCAATTTTGTTTCATAGAATTCAGGACAGGGAACATCTTGTGCTTTGCATGCTTCTGCCATCTTAATTGTTCCGCTTCCCCAAGTTTCAATAAGTCCGGATTGATAAAAAACATTTGCGAGCAGCCGGTTTCTGGTGATAGAATCATGTCTGTTTAAAGGATACAGTAAACAATATAATCTAAAATAAAGAAAATAGTATCGTAAATAATAATAGATTATGCAATCAAATTTCGTTTTGAATTGAAAGATCCAAATAAGTATTTGAAAACGGTAAAAATATCTAAAACTTATAAAAAGAGACTATACTTTTTCCGGGAATTCTGATATAATCCCAATTTCACAGGTCTGGTCGGCCCGAAATTTTTCGTTCTCTTTACGGAGAAAGGCAGCCGGACGTATGAAAATGAGAAAAATCGCTTTTGCGGTTGCGGTGAGCGTATATTGTACAGAGTATTTTTGTATCTACCCCTTTATTAAACAGAAAAGGAACAAACATGAATCTTGCCGACGCCAAATACAGCCAATTTGCCCTTGTTCAAGAGATGCTTGAAACAGCGGATGTAATAGAGAATTTTGATTTTTCCCAAACGGCGGAAACTTCGGAATGGATCAAAAAAACAGGTCGGGTCTTTCTTACCGGGGAAGGATCCAGCCGAATATTTCCCGCAAAGAGCTTTATCTACGGAGTAATGAAACGGGGACTTCCGATCGCAGTCGGAACGGAAGGATCTTTTCAGGCTTCCGAATATGATCTTTCCGATTGGGTTGTCGTTGGAGCTTCCAACAGCGGACAAACCAAGGAGATCGTTGCCCTTCTGAAGAAACTCGGGGAAAACGGACATCGGCGCCGTGTCGGGATCACCGCAAACGCTGGAACGAAAATTATCGAATCGACCGATAAATCCTACGTTCTTTCCTGCGGGAAGGAAAACGCGGTCGCAGCGACAAAAAGCGTTGTCGAACAGGCGCTCTTGACCCGATCTTTCATTTGCAATATGATCGATTGCGGATGCCCCGGAAATCAGAAAGAAGCCGGAAAAATCGCACGGGAACTGATGGAAACAGAATACGATTCCGAATTGATCGCAAAATTGACCGCCGCTCCCATGCTCTATTTCGCCGGAAGAAATAATGGCGTTGCCGAAGAATTGACCCTGAAAACAAACGAGATCACGCGAAAAAAGAGCGATTATCTCGAAGGAA
This sequence comes from Planctomycetia bacterium, assembly GCA_030539035.1. Lineage (GTDB taxonomy): Bacteria > Planctomycetota > Planctomycetia > Pirellulales > Thermoguttaceae > JAUNBG01. Next base: position 72,453 of record JAUNSU010000002.1, on the reverse strand, counting down.
CCTATCTCCTCCACGGAGTCGAAGAAGTAATGAACAAGGGCGAAGTCTGCATTCTCATCGATCCTTTTCCGAGTGAATGTCAAAAGATCAAGGAACTGATCGAAGGACGCGCCGAATTGACCGTGATCGCGATTGCCGCCGAAGAGACCATCTTCCCGACCCTGAAGTATCCCGCCTTAAAAGGATACGAAATGTTCTTCCAGTTGATGATGGGGTGGAATCTGCTCGTCCAAACCGGGATCTCTCTTGGAATCGATCTGGATCATCCGGCCCGGGCCAGAAAAATCGGAAATGAATTTGTCGGATAATCCCGGAACATTTAAGAAACAGGAAATTAGGGAAAGATCTGATCCGGTAAGGCAGGATCAGATCAGAGGATAAAACAGTACAGATTAAGGATTAATCATTTATGAACAAGCATGATCCGGAACATAATGTCATTTTTGACCGCAGAACGGATACGGTAACCGTTTCTTCCTATAATCCGGCAGATATTTGGCCAAATTGGCAAGAAGGAAAAGAACGATGGCTCTTTATCTCTCCGCACGACGATGATGTTGCCTGCGGGGCGGTAAAAACGCTCCTTGCCGGAATGGCCTGCGGGGCAGAAGCGTTTGTCGGAGTGGTCACCAACGGTAAAATGGGATATTGCAGACCGGAGCACAAGTATACGATCTGCGAAATTCGGGAAAAAGAGTGCAGGGAATCGTTCCGTATGCTCGGTCTGAAAGAAGAAAATCTCTTTTTCCTCGGTTTTGACGATGGAAGTTTGTATCGGCAGTCGGGACGCCGCCTTGTCGAAAACGATCCGGACGGTCCGGAGATCGCCGGTGCAACCGGCCTTCATAATTCTTTGACCTGGCTTGTGCGGCAAGCGAGGCCGACCCGTGTTTTTCTTCCGACAATTTCCGATCTGCACCCGGATCATCGTATGTCCAATTCCGAATCGGTGATCAGTATTTTTCACGCGCTGGGATCCATTTGGCCGGAGCTGGGAGAACCGATCTCCGAGATCCCGCTGATTTATGAATACGCGGCGTACAGCAACTTCCCGACGCCGCCGACGCTGCGAATACGGGTCGGACAGGAACTCTTCGATCGTTCCTTGAATGCTTTATTGGCTTATAAAAGCCAGGAGCAGATCGAGATCACGATTCAAAGAATCCGTGATACCGGGCCGAAAGAATTTATCAGGGAATTGGAATTCGATATTTTTGATCCGGACAAGGCTGATCGCCTTTTTTAATCCGGTTTTCCCCTGTTCGGAATCGGTTTGCGCCGGATCCGAACGATCTGGATCCATTCAGGATCCATGATGATCAGTGTAATTTGCAATGATAATGAATTAAAGAAGAAGGTTTGAGCAAATGATAAAAAATAAACTCGAAAAAGTGTGCTATCTTGGAGACGGAAATCTTGACGGAGCGGCTTCCTATCTTGCGGGAGTAATGAAGCATTACAAGATCGATTTCGACTATATCCCCAGTTCGGAATCCCCCAACAGTGATTTCCTTTCGAAAAATTATGCCCTGTATATTGTAAGTGATTATTCCTCGGGCCGTTTTTCCAACACGGAGATGGACCATATCGCGGAATCGGTTAAAGTTCACGGAAGCGGACTTTTCATGATCGGAGGGTGGGAGAGCTTTCATGGTAAAAACGGGGAGTATCATAAATCTCCTCTTGCGGAAGTGCTTCCGGTGGAGATGGAAAAAGAAGACGATCGCCGCAATTCCTCTCTTCCAATTATTTTGATCCGCCGGGAACCGCATCCGATTCTTTGGGAGCTTCCCTGGAATTGGCCGGCCTGTATTGCGGGATACAATAAGGTGAAAGCGAAGAAAGACGCAACAGTTCTGCTGGAAGGGATTACCATTGATGTTCGCGTGCTGGGCGAAGAAGTCGAAGACTGTCTGAAGATCTATAATCGCCAATATGAAGGGAAAAATATCGAGGAACAGGCAACTGTTTCTCTTTCCACCGGCGATGCGATCGGTTTTCGTCCTGTCAAACGTGATCCGATTCTTGTGATCGGATCGTATGGAAAAGGAAGAACCGCGGCCTATGCTTCCGATTTGGCGCCGCATTGGTCTTCCGGTCTGATCGATTGGGGACAGCCGCGAATCACCGAGGAGATCGGAAACGATTCGATCGAAGTCGGACTCTGGTATTCCAAGTTCTGCCGGAACCTGGTCCAGTGGTGCGCCCAATTCCCCATGGACGCAAAAGAGTAATCTTGCGGCGAATAATCAATTTGCAGAAATAATCAAATAAGCAGTAAATCAGGAGAGTCAATATGTTCGAAGGAAATGCGATTATTGGACAGAGCGGCGGTCCTACGAGTGTGATCAATTCCAGTCTGTGCGGTGTTGTTCAAGCCTGTTTGAATCCGGCCGGACTCGGCGACGGATCTTCCCGGATCGGCACTGTTTACGGGATGAAGTACGGAATCGAAGGCTTTATGAAGGATCTTGTCCTTGATTTCGGAAAGCAGGATCCCGCCGCAATCGAAGGTCTGAAAAAAACCCCTTCCAGTGCCCTCGGAAGCTGCCGGTATAAACTGAAAGAATCCGATTTTGAACCCATTCTTGAACAATTGCGCAAGTACAATATTCGCTATTATTTTCTGATCGGCGGAAACGATACGATGGATACAATTCATCGGGTCGAAGCCTGGTGCAAAAGCAAAGGATATGATCTTCGCGGGGTCGGAGTTCCGAAAACCGTCGATAATGATCTTTTCGCAACGGATCATACTCCCGGCTTTCCTTCTGCGGCGCGATATGTTGCCCTGTCGGTCAAGCAGGGGGGGCTTTTGGCCCGGGACATGAAAAAAGTCGATCAGTACGTGATCTTTCAGACCGTTGGCCGAAGTGCCGGATGGCTTCCCGCCGCCGCGGCCTGCGCGAAGATAAATGAAGAAGACGCTCCGCATATCATTCTGCTTCCGGAACGTCCTTTTGTGCGTGAAAAATTCCTCCGCAGGGTTAAGGAAACCCACGAAAAATTCGGTTGGGTCAGTATCGTCTGCGGTGAAGGGGTTTGCGATGCGGAGGGGCGTCCGATCAGTGCTTCCGCCGTTAAAGACAATTTTTCCAACGTGGAATTCGGGGCAATGGCCGGAACCAGTGCGGCAATGATGCTTCATCGCATGATCGCCGATGAGTTCGGCTGGCGCGGCGAATTCCAGGTAACCGAATCGCTCCAGATGGCCGCCGCGGATCGTGCGAGCGATCTCGATATTGAGGAAGCATGGAAATGCGGACAACGTGCGGTCGATCTTGCCCTTCAGGGAAAAAGCGGGGTAATGGTGACCATGAACCGCGTTTCTTCCAATCCCTATAAAATCGAGTTGGGAACTGCCCCGTTGGCTGAGGTCGCTCTGGGCGAAAAGCCTATGCCCGATGAATTTATCGATGATGAAAATCTCTTTATTACGGATGCCTGTTTGGATTATCTTCGGCCTCTTGTCGGAGATCTTCCTTCTTACGTAAGACTTTATTGAGAAATTGAGAAATGCAGACAGATTGAGGTTAAAATGAAAATTACCGTTGTTGGAACCGGATATGTTGGTTTGGTGTCGGGAGCCTGTTTTGCCCAGATGGGGAACAATGTCTTTTGTGTTGATACGAATGAAGAGAAGATCCGGTCCCTTTCAAAAGGTGAGATTCCGATTTACGAACCGGGGCTCGAAGACCTCGTCAAGGAACATCTCAATTCGGGAGAACTTCGGTTCACTACCGATTTGGCCGAAGCGCTTCCGGGATCGGAAATCGTTTTTATCGCTGTTGGAACGCCGATGGGAGCCGACGGATCCGCCGATCTTCAGTATGTGCGCGCGGTCGCCGAACAGATCGGATCGATCATGTCCAACGATCTTATCATTGTAGATAAATCGACCGTTCCTGTCGGGACGGCCGGACAGGTTTATGATATCATCCGGCAAGCTCTGGATCGGCGTGCGGCCGAAGGGGACGCAAAGGCGGGAGCCTGCTGGTTTGATGTGGTCAGTAATCCCGAATTCCTCAAGGAGGGAACTGCGGTTTCCGATTTTCTTCGTCCGGACCGGATCGTGATCGGCGCGAACAGCGAGATCGCAAGAAAGAGAATGGAAAATCTCTATGCGCCCTTTATGATGCGCGAGAACAAGGTCCTCTGTATGGACGTTCCCAGTGCGGAGATGACCAAATACGCGGCCAACGCAATGCTTGCGAACCGGATCAGCTTTATGAACGAGATCGCTCTTCTTTGCGAAAAGGTCGGAGCGAACGCGAGTTCGGTCCGTATGGGAATCGGAACGGACAGCAGGATCGGTCTTTCCTTCCTTTTTCCGGGATGCGGATACGGAGGAAGCTGTTTTCCGAAAGATGTCCGGGCCCTGCTGCGAACGATGAAAGAGAACGGGATCAATCCGCATCTGCTTGAAGCGGTCGAAAAGGTCAATGATGATCAGAAGAATATTCTTTGGCGGAAAGCGGTTCGGCGCTTTGGCGAGGATCTGAGCGGACGGACTTTTGCTGTTTGGGGACTCGCGTTCAAACCGAATACGGACGATATGCGGGAAGCGCCTTCGGTGATCACAATTCGCGAACTGGTTCGCCGCGGGGCAACGGTGCGCGCTTTTGATCCGGAAGCAATGGATCAGGCCCGTTCGTTCTATTTGAAGGATTTGGACAAGATCGAATATTTCTCCAATAAATACGATCCGCTGAATGATGCCGATGCCCTTGTTTTAATTACGGAATGGTCTGTCTTTCGGTCTCCCGATTTTAATGAGATCCGATCTCGTTTGAAAGCTCCGATTATTTTCGATGGCCGTAATCAGTTCGAACGTTTTGAGTTGCCCAAGATGGGATTTGAATACTATCCGATTGGAATTCCCGGCTCTAATTTTGAGGATTAAGGAGATCTCTTGACAATGAAGAATGCCGATGAGTCTTTTGTTTCCGTATTGAGAACTCTTATTAAAAATTATAAGAAAAGCCGCGCTCTTTCGGCCGATCTGCGTTTTTTCAATTATTTGGATTCGGACAGTTTTGATTATTCTCCCAATGAGGATAATTTACCGGTTTATTCCTCTCAAGATTCATTTTACCTTACAGATATTTTTCCGGATTCGGAAGACGATTTTGATGATTCGGATGAAGACTTTTCCGATTCAGAGGAAGATTCTGAGGATTCGAATCCCCTTTTTCCCGATGTTGGATCCGAGATCCTTGAGGCTTTGCACGAACTTCTTGAAGAGAGAAAAGCTCGTGAAAGGACCAAAGATGCCGGAATAAATGACTTGATTGAAGAGATCAAAAATCTTGATTTGAGCGCGATGAATAAAGAAAAGAAAGGCTTTAAACAGAATGAAAAAATGGATCTTTCCACGGTGCTTGATGCATTGAGATCCTGTATTCTGTTTGAAAAATATCATTTGCTTCCCGATCTGGTGACAGGTTTGTTTAATGAATTGCCGAAGGACGACACTCTTTCCGGGAAGTTGCAGAGTATTGAGATACTGCAAGAAGTTCATTGGAGTTTATTTCAAAATGGAGACGCGGAAAGTCGTGCGGAATACGCACCGCTTTTGCAATATTCGATCTTTAGTGTGCTGTTTTTGGTGGATGATTCGGAATTGCCGCGCAATCTTTTAAAGCAGATCGTCGATTGGGGAAAATGGTTCATTAAAGAATTCGGGGAAACTCCGCTTTCCCTGGTCTTTATGGTTAAGATCCTCCGATATCAAAGTTCTTTTTTTCGCAAAGATAATTTAAGAAACTTTGCTCTTACTTCTTTGGAAGCGGCGATCGCGTATTGCCGCGAATTGATCCGTTCCGAGAATGAGAATATAAGTCTTTTAACGGAACGTACTGGTGAGGGCCGCCTTGCAATTCTTTATTGGGATTGCGCGCAGACCTATTCCGAGATCGGTGATAAAAAGCAGGCCTGTCAGTTCTATGGTGAAGTCCTGAATTTGTGGAAAGCTCTTGATTCCGGAACTTGCGATGATGCGGAAAAAATCTATAATGTTCAGATGATCCTTGCCCAAAAAGATAAGAGTGCCGGTAAAAATGTCGATGCTCTTAAACGTGTTGATGATGCACTGGAATACGCGCTTCGCGCCTATAAAGAAAAAACACCGGACAATTTTCGAAAAATTGCCGTCGCGTACGATTTCAAAATTACTCTCATGGAAGAGGAATATGTTCCCGATGAAATTGGGATCCTGCTTGATCGAATCCATAATCTGTTTTCTCAATATTATGAACCGGAACCCGACTCGGCGAAAGCTGATATCGGTAAAAGCTTTTTTTACAACTGGTATTATTCCGTTCGGGCTGCTGTGAGCGCGATGAAAAGCGAACTGGAAGAAGCTGAAAGATATTACCTCAAAGCAATACAAGCGATCGCACAACTCTCCTTTTTCCTGCTTCCGGATTTTGTGGTGGGAGATTGTTTTCTGAAACTGCACTTACCGTTGAATTTACTGATAAACGAAGGAAAAGATCGGGAAGCGATCGAGATCATGAAGCTCGCCCTTCATTTTTTGGATGAAAGAATTATAAATGAGGAGAATCCGGTTCCTTATATTTGCGCAAGCACAACGCTGAAAATCAATTGTCCTGATCTGGTGCTCAAGCTGGAAGAAGCGAATCATTCCCCGCATTTTCTTTCCATGGAGCTGGACGCCTTGAAGAATGTGATTGATGAAGGAGGTTTTAAATATCAGGAACTGTATGCCAATCTTCTGAAAATAAGAGGTGCCGATTACGCAAGGTATGGACTGACAGCCGACGAGGCGATCAGCGATCTGTTAAAAGCGCGCTATTATATGGAATTCGCCATTTTGGATGAATGTTCTTATGATTTGGCAAACAGCTATTTCGATACAACGCTGCAAATAGCCAATCTTTTTCAAAAACAGGGAAAACCGGAAGAGGCGCGGCAGATTCTGCTCTCCTCAAGACCGATGATCACCGCTCTTCTGGAAAGAAATCGGTTTGAATGCCTTTCGGAATTTATTTTTGTTTTTGAGCGCATGATCAATGCGGAGAAAGAATGCTCTTCGCCTTTGAAAGCTCTCCGGCTGTGTGATGAACTTCTCGCCGAGCTTTCCAAAAATCAGAAGGTCTATTCTCCTGAGGAATCATTGCGGAACAGAGTGAAAGACAACGCCTTCCTTGAAAGTTTGCAGCGTGTTTCCGCTTTTGATTTGCGAATGCAAACTCCCGTTTTCCCGGAGGATTGGGAGGATGTTCAGAACGAGTTGAAAAATCAAACTTCCTGGCCCCCCGAAGATCTCTTGAAAGCAAAACAGTATATCTGTGAATTTTTTCAGCAGAATATCGTGTTTTTGGAGATCAGGCGGTTTCATATTAAACCGGTCAAAACCCGAATTAAATCGGCCGCCGCATGGATGGAAAAAATCATTCCGGAATATATTGCCCGAACTTTGGCCAAGTCAAAAGAATACGATCGCGCTTTGCCCCATTTTCTGTATGATTACAGAGAGATGAAAATCGCAGTCGGAAACGCTTCAAAGATCTCAAAAAATTATGTCCTGTGGTTCAATCAGCTCGCAAAGTATGTGGAAGAGGGAGAATCTTCCACGTACCGCCCGGATCTTCTCGTCTTGCTGGAAGCCTGTGTCAAACAATGCTCCATACTCGAAGTTGCTCCCTTTCAGGAAATGGAAAAAATGTTCAATGTCCTTCTTGTCTATACACTGTCGGGATACCGATTGAACAAAAATCAGGCCGGGTTCGAGTTCGCAAGGCTTTCAAATATCAAGGCTTCCTGGGGATCGGTCTATTTTAATACCAGGACACATTTTAAAACTGTAAAAGCAACCTTGGAAATCCTTTACGATCTTAAAAACAAGGGATATGAAAAGGCAGCAGGTTTGCTCGCTAAAAACTTCTTGATATTGGGATCCGATATTTCGCTCATCAGCCTTTCCAAGGCACTGAAATATTACAAGAAATCCTGCCGATATTATCGCGGTCTCTTCAAAAAAAATCAATCATTGGAAAATATCAGCGGATTGGGAAAATCGTATTGCAGCGGAGCCCGGGTGCTGGAAAAAATGGGAAAGTATCGAAAAGCGGCGCAATTGTACAGAAAAGGGATCTACTTTTTGGACCGTGGGGAGAAGTACGGGAATAAAGATCTGTTCCATGTAAAAATCTTTTATCTTGCGCGGCTGGCTCAAATTCTGATCGATCACTGTAAATACAACCGCATGAAAAAAACTTGTTCTATTCTTAAATTCACCTATTGGGAAATTGAGAAAAGCTCCAGCGAAATGTTTATGGAAGATCAAGGGCCTTATTTTTTCGCATGGATAATCATCATCAATTTTCTTATGAAGAATTATCTGTCCAATCCACTGAAGTCCGTTTTTGCTCAAACGGCCCGTTTTGTTGACGTCTGTCCTTTGGACAAGATCTCTTTCCGCTTTTTGTTTGATTATTTTTGGATAAAGCGTGCGAAGGCGTATTACCGGGACCAGTGCGATGAATGGGACAAGGCCCGGGAAATGATCGGCGAATTGCGCTCTGATCTTGAGAAATGCGAACCGCAGATGAGAAAAAAAGATTTTCTGAAAACCAATTTCGAATTGAATTGTCAGCAGATCCTGTTTTACAGACATAATCAGGAATACGATAAAGGAATTCAATTATACGAGGAAAACAGGAAATCTTTTGAGGAGTATCTTGAGGAGGAAGAAAGATTTTACGAATTCTTTACGGAGACAAGAGCTGCCTGGGTTTTCTTTTTCTTGAATGCCGTTTCCTGCTTTATCGCCAAGAAGAAAATCGAACAGGCAAAAGAAATTTGCCTCTCGTTTCTTAATGCGGAAGAGAAATTTCTGAACGGAAAAATGCCATTTCTGTTTGTGCGTATTGCCGCCGCGTACATGGAGATTTTGTGTTTGAACGAGGAATATGAATCCGTGATTCAATGGGCAGAAAAATGCATAAAACTTTACCGCGATTATGAATCCCGAATTGATGCGGAAGATCAGAATGTCTATTATACGATCTTCCGTTGGCGTGCCGCCGCCTGGCGGAAAAGGAATGAAACGGAAAAGGCTTTGGCGGATCTTGATTATCTGATCCGGAATAAGAGTAAAATGATGAGCAGAACGGGAGATAGTACTATTGCCGAAGTTGCGAGGTATTATTGCATGAAAGGGGAGGTTTTAAAGGAGACTGGCCGGATTCCGGAAGCGCGTATGTGTCTGGAAAAAGCAAGATGTCTTTTGGATCCGGTGTTGGAGAATGGACCGCTTGAACTGCGGGAACTTATGGATAAAATTGTCCTTTTACTGAAATAATAAAGAGGAACCTTCGATGCTGCTGATCACGGGAGCTGCCGGTTTTATCGGATTTCATACTGTAAGACGTTTTTTACGGGAAGGAATTCCTGTCGCCGGACTCGATAATCTCAATGATTATTATAATGTCGATCTCAAAAAGGCGCGGCTTCGCGAATTGGAAAAGGAACCGAATTCTTCTTTATTCCATTTTGAAAAAACGGATCTTGCCGATCGGGAGGGAGTGGCGCGTCTGTTCGATCAGTATTCGATTGATCGAGTGATTCATCTTGCCGCCCAGGCGGGTGTCCGCTATTCCTTGACACATCCTCACGCGTATGTCGAAAGTAATTTGACCGGCTTTGTCAATATTATGGATGCCTGCCGTCTTGCCGGATGTGATCATTTGTTTTATGCTTCTTCAAGTTCCGTTTACGGCGCGAATCGCAAAACCCCTTATTCCGTTTCCGATCGAACAGATCATCCGGTCAGTTTATATGCGGCAACAAAGCGCGCTAACGAGCTTCTCGCCTGGTCTTACAGTCATCTTTATCATTTGCCAACGACGGGACTTCGCTTTTTTACCGTTTACGGACCTTGGGGAAGGCCCGATATGGCCCTGTTTAAATTTACGGATGCCATTCGGAACGATCGAACGATCGATGTCTATAATTACGGAAAGATGAGGAGGGATTTTACATATATCGACGATATTGTCGAAGGAATCTGGCGTCTGAACCGCATCAATAAACCGCGATGGGAATCCTGGTATCAGGAGGAAGCGAAAAAAAACGGAGAAGATCCCCTTCCTTTTGCTCTCTTTAATTTGGGATCGCAATCTCCTGTTGAGCTTTCCGAAATGATCCGGACTCTCGAACGGGTCCTTGGAAAAGAGGCAAAAAAGAATATGCTTCCGATCCAGCCCGGCGATATGCTGGAAACCTATGCCGATACCTCCGATCTTGTTCGGATCATCGGTCCTTTTGTTCATACATCTTTAAATTCCGGTATCCAGCAGTTTGTCGATTGGGAACAGAATCATTTTCAATATTTTTCAAACTGAAAAGTTCAATAAGATGCAAGCCCGTAATGGAGCGAAGCGAACGGAATGAGGGAAGAAATCGGGAAAGAATCAATGAGGAATCGAATATTTTCTCAAGATTTTTCTCTTTATTTTTTATCGCGCAGCGGCGCAGCGACCGGCACCCCGGGTTAATGTACCCCAAAAAGCAGCGCGCTGTAAGCGCAGTGCAAAAAGAACCAAGGACACCGAAAAAGGTTCGAACTTAAACATAGAGAAGAAATCGAATCACAACATTTTTTAGAGATTTCAGCTCTTCGACCACGGCGGCGTTGCCGCCGGGTGGGCGAGGACGCCCACCGTCCCAGCGCTCGGGTTCGAACCGTACACACAAATCGATGTTTTTTTCGGATTCCCCGGTTTAATGGATTTTTATCTCTATTGTAAATTTAAACTCCATCACAGATCGGCGACGAAGCCGTATGCTTGGAACGGTGCTCTTCAGCCGCCCGCAACACAGGGGACCTTGAGGCCCCGGGGGACAGGTGAGCGAAATTGGCACTATTGTCCTCAATGTCCTCTTTGTCTCCATCGTCCTCATTGTCCCCTGCTCGTCTTTTTGCAAGTCCCTTTCCGGTCGCAATTATTTGGATGCATCGGTCTTTATGGTAAACAGATCGCCGTTAAAATCAACGGTGATTTTCTGTTTCTTTCCTTCGATTCGATCCCCTTCACTTTGCGCGTGTTTTAAAAGTTCAAGCGCGAGAGGATTCTGGATCTGTCTTTGGATGACCCGTTTGAGCGGTCGGGCACCGTAAACCGCATCGTATCCCTGATCGGTGATCGCGTCGAGCGCTTTCTGCGTAATCGTTAAGTCGATTCCCTGTTTTTCCAGAGAATCTTCCAACTTTTTCGTTTGAAGTCCGACGATCTTGCGAATCTCGTCCTTCGAAAGCGTATGGAAGATAATGGTTTCGTCGATCCGGTTCAGGAATTCCGGAAGGAATTGGCCCTGAAGGATCTGATTGACCGCCTCTTTCATCTCCGCATCCGATCCGCCTTCTTTTGTGATCTGCTGAATCGCGGAACTTCCCAGGTTCGAGGTCATTACAATAATCGTGTTCTTAAAATCGACTGTATGTCCCTGATTATCGGAAAGACGCCCATCATCGAGCACCTGTAAAAGGATATTGAACACGTCCCGATGAGCCTTTTCGATTTCATCAAACAGGATCACGGAATAAGGACGCCGTCGAACAGCTTCCGTCAACATTCCTCCCTCTTCATATCCGACATATCCCGGAGGGGCGCCGATCAGGCGGGACACCGTATGTTTCTCCATGAACTCACTCATGTCGATCCGAATGATCGCGTTTTCATCGTCGAACAGCGCGGCGGCAAGCGCCTTGCACAATTCCGTTTTTCCAACTCCGGTCGGACCAAGGAAGAGGAAGGATCCGATCGGACGATTGGGATCCTGGAGTCCGCTTCGGCTTCTTCGAACCGCGTTGGATACCGCGTCGACTGCTTTGTCCTGTCCGATCAGACGCTGGTGGAGCCGATCTTCGAGTACGATCAGTTTGGCGCGTTCCGTTTCCATCATTTTGTTTACCGGAATTCCGGTCCACAAAGAGACGACTTCGGCGATTTCTTCCGGACCGACAACCTGCCGCAAAAGTTTTTTCGACTTGCCGGGATTCGGGGAGGATCCGTTTTTTTCTTCCGCGTCTTCCATCTGATCCAGCTGTTCCCGCAGTTTTTTGTATTGGGTGTCGAGATCATAAAGCTCCTGATATTTTGATTCCTGGACGATCTGTCCGCGGGATTGCGCTTCCTTGATTCCCGTCTCCAATGTTCGGTACTGATGCTGAAGATCATCGAGCTTTTTACGGGTTTCGTGAACATCGCCGAGTCCGCTTTTTTCCTTTTCCCAGCGAGCCCGGAGTTCGGCCAACTCTTCTTTTTTCTCGCTCATCTCCTTTTCGATCTCTTTGAGCCGCTCTTTAGCGTGCGGTTCATTTTCATCGGCGAGCTGCCGCGCGGCCAGCTCCAGCTGAACGAGCCGCCGCTGAACCTGATCGATCTCGGTGGGAACACTCTCCAGCTCCATCGCCAATCGGCTCATCGCTTCATCCATCAAGTCGATCGCTTTATCCGGAAGGAACCGGTCGGCAATATATCGATGGGAAAGTTCGGCCGCGGCTACCAGAGCGGAATCGGTAATTTTGACCCCTTTATGATGGTTTTCATATCGGCTTTTCAGTCCGCGAAGAATCGCAAGGGTATCATCGACCGACGGTTCTCCAACCTGAACCGGTTGAAATCGCCTTTCGAGAGCCGCATCCTTTTCGATATACTTTCGATATTCATCGAGAGTGGTTGCTCCGATACATTTGAAATCTCCCCGGGCAAGAGCCGGCTTGAGCAGATTGGCCGCGTCGTTTCCGCCCTGGGCGTTTCCTGTTCCGACGACCGTATGAAGTTCGTCAATGAACAGAATAATCCGTCCTTCCGATTCTTCGACTTCCCGCAGAACGGATTTGAGCCGTTCTTCGAATTCTCCTCGGAATTTTGCGCCGGCAACGAGTGCGCCCATATCCAAAGCGATTACTTCCTTATTCTTTAAACTTTCAGGAACATCGCTTTCGACAATCCGCAGGGCAAGTCCTTCGGCAATCGCGGTTTTTCCAACACCGGGCTCCCCGATCAGAACCGGATTATTCTTCGTCCGCCGGGAAAGGACCTGGATCACACGCCGGATCTCGGAATCGCGTCCGATCACGGGATCCAGTTTCCCTTTTTTGGCCCGATCGACGAGATTGATCCCGTATCGGAGCAATGCCTGCAATTTTCCTTCCGGTTCCGGATCGGAAACCCTGGTCGTTCCCCGTATTTTACTGGTTCCTTCCAGGATCTTTGTTCGGTCAATTGCGGCGAGATCAAGGAGTTTTCGCGCCTTGGAATCGATATCGGCAAGAGCAAGAAGCAGGTGTTCCGTTGAAATATATTCATCGGTAAGGGCCGTTGCTTCCTCGGCGGCTTTCATGAAAACTTTTTGAAGCTCCCCGCTGGGAGAAGAGCTGTTCGCTCCTTGAACTTTGGGAAGGAGGCGCAGTTCGGCATCGGCCATTTTTTTAATTTGGGCGATATTTGCACCGATCTCCTTAAAGATCGGAAGGATATTTCCGTCGGTTTCTTCCAGGAGCGATCCGAGAAGATGGAGCGGAGTGATTTCGGGATTCCCGAGTTCGAGAGCCCGATTTTGCGCCCGGGAAATGGCTTCCTGGGACTTCGTGGTGAGTTTATCAAAGTTGAAATTCATAGTTGTTTACCTCTTTTCTTTAGAATCTGGAATCTTGCCATATTGGCAGTTCCATGAGGTAATTTGCAAATAGTATGCCAAACCGAAAAAGGAAAGATTTTTTGTAAAGGGGGAGGAGACAAAGCCGCCGAGAGGCGGCGCGCAAGCGGCGGGCAAATCGGACAGGCTGTTGTCTCCCGCCTAAGGGAACAGGATTGATTAAGCAATCGGAGTGATGCAGATGCTTTCATTGTACTGCAATTCACGGGGGCGAACTTCATCGCCTTTCGGAATTCTGATGTAGAGAATACCGTCGCGAAATTCAGTGGTCATCGCTTCCGTGTGGACACCTTCGCGAATGTCCCAAGTTCCGAGGACCGTTTCTTTTCCGCTCTGATTTTTCCCGACAACCTGAAGTGTTCCATTTTTGACATGAATACAAAAAGAATCGTTTGCCGAAGTCGCCGGAATCTCAAGATCGTATCGGGTCTTAAGATCAAGCAGTTTGCAATCGGATTCACAAGATACAGTTTTCATTTGAGTTTCTCCTAATCTAAAAAATTTGGGTAAACCGGGAAACTTGGGAGTTTCCCGCTAAACAACAAAAGTTTCCTGCCTTACGATCTGTCGTTTTTGCTGCCGAAAAATCGCTTTTAGGCAACTCGAAAAACATGTCGTGTTAAAGATTCTTTTGTCAAGATGATATAAATTAACCCAATTTTCTGATTCGATACAAAATACGGAAAATTTTCCATCCTCTTTCCTTTTTCTCAAAAATGCTCTTGTTTTCCTTTGATAAAAACCTTAAACTTCCTTTTATGGATGCGGATATACCCAAATGCACTAAAGTTTGCTTTGAAACGAAAAAGCCTCTGAAGGAAGGAGATCGCTATTTTTCCATTCTGATCGAAGGCGACGGAGAGCTTGTGCGCCAGGATTATTCCGCGGAAGCCTGGGAAAAGCGAAAGAATCAGAAAGATTATCTCTGTTTTTGGTCCGGAACCATTTCCGGGAACCATGATCCCAAGATCCGGTTGGCGCCGAATGATATTCTTTTGAATCTCTTCGATGAGTTGGAAGAGCAGCCGGACAAGGCGGATATTCGATATGTATTGGCGCTGCTCCTGATCCGGCGGCGAATTTTTCGATATGAACGGGAAGACCGGGAAAACAGCGGATCCGCCAAAGAGGAATCGAACGAGATCCAGGTCTATTCTCCGCGAAGAGAATTGGTCTACTCCGTTCCTGTCGTTCCGCTCGATGATCAAAGAATCGACGAAATTCAGAACTGCCTTGCTTCCCTGCTGTATACGATCAAAAAGTAAGAACCATTTAATCATCGGATAAACAGATGAATACAATGAAGACACAATTATTCCAATCCGGTTTTCAAGGGCGATCGGCTCTGCTTATATCGATCGGGCTCTTCTTTTTGCTGTTTTCATTGTCCGGATGCAAATCGGTAAAGCTCCCCAACACACTCCGGGAAAATCCGAATCTTGCCGATATAGAACAGGCTGTCAATCAAAATTCCCAGCGAATCCAAACGCTCCGATCCGATGATGTTTCTGTCGGAGTGAATAATATGGCCGGCTGGGCAAAATGCCAAATGGCCTTTGAACGCCCTTGCCGTGTCCGAATGATCGCAACCGTGAGTATGAAAGGAAGAGTTCTCGATTGCGGTGCAAACGATGATCTCTTCTGGTTCTGGAGTAAATTTCAGACACCCGAACAGCTCGCCTGGTGCAAGTTGAACGAAAGCGGAAACGCGTTGACTCTTACTCAAAATATTCCTATTGAACCAACCTGGTTTCCTGAAGCAATGGGAATTGTCGAATTCAAACCGGGCGAAATTATCGAAGGCCCGATTGTTCAGCCCGATAAGACCCTTTTGCTGGTATCTAAAAAGAGCCGTCCTGATGGACAGTACACAAAACATACCTACATAGAGCCTCTTACCGCCGCGGTTAAAAAACAGGAATTATTCGATCCCGGCGGGAACCCGATCATATCCGTTCACTGTACGGAATTTCAGTACAATGATGTCAACAATGTCGTTCTTCCCCGAAAGATCGTGATTACTTCTCCTCAAAGAAAAGAATCCATTCATTTTGATTTGGGAACAATTGCCGTAAACGCGCCGGGAAGCATCAATGAGCAGCTGTTTGTAATGCCGCAGGCGGCGGATCTGGGAAATCCGCCCGTCGTGAACCTTCGAAATGGAGGATCGATCAATCTTCCGACCGCAGTCCAAAATACGGTGGGAACACCGACTGCATCCGCACCTCGCCCGGTGAACAAGATCGCCGCCGTTCCGCCTCAAAATCGATCTGTTCCCGTTGCGAATTCCGTTCCGGTCAACAGCAGCGCGATTCCACCCTTTAATCCTTCGGGATCGGTTCCCGCCGCAAACGGAACATCCCTTCAAATGTCAACGGGAATTCCTGTTCCGGTAAGCCGGCAGGGAGCCCCTTCCGTAAGCTCTCCCACTGAAAGTACCGCGCATCTGCGAACACAGGTCAGCTCCGCAAATTAAAAGGAATTCGCACTCGCTGCGAATCCTTAATCTCCTGGTTCTGATTTATCCCCATCAACGACGGGGAAATCGGGATCTGAATCATTGAAGAAAAGCGTCGATATCGTTGGCGGCGATTACTCCGTAATTCACCGCGCCAAGCCAGCCGGACATAATAATTCCGACACTGCCGCTGTGGAACAGGCCGCCGATATTATGATGAAGTGCGCGGCTGATCGCGAGTCCTTCATATTTTGTTCCAAAGCTCGCTCCTTCCCAATGATCTGTATAATCCTTGAACGTTTTCGGTGTTGCCGCTTCGATAAAAGCGATCTTTTCGCGAACGTTCGGAACATATTTTTCAAGAGCGTTCAGTGTGGTTTCCATTAAATCTTTTTTACTTTTTTCGTATTCTTCCGGAGGAAGATCGGCCCAATCTTCATATCGGGCATTGGAACTTGCGACGGCGTAATACCGGGTTGTTCCCGGCCGCGTTTTCGGATAATAAAAGGAAAACGTCCGACTCGTAATATTTCGGCTCAAAAGCAGATCGGTTCGAAATGCGGGAGCGGTTGAGGTGAACAGAAGATCGCCGCAAGTATCGAAGTCGATCGTTTCATTTTCCTTAAAGGCCATATAAACCTGAGTGCTTGAGTTGTTCAACCGAACGGCTTTCGCCTGATCCGCAAAGTCGGGATTAAAGTTTTCACTTCCGACGAGATTGAAGATCGTTCCTTTCAAGTTCGCGTTCGAAAGAACCGCGCGCGCCTTGATGAACTTCCCGGCGAGCGGGGAATCTTTCAGTTTTTGTCCCTTCAATTCCGGAGGCGCAATGGAAATGGGATTATCGGCGATCCGAACGCCAACCGTTTTTCCGTTCTCCACAACAATTTTATCTGCGGGACTGTTCGTCGCGATATGAACGCCGTTCTTAACGAGTTCTTCGCGGAGCATACGGATAAAGAGATCGGTTCCTCCCTGAAAGGTGAAAACCCCTTTCGACATGAAGTTCGAAAAAACGATTCCATAGGTAAGGGCGGGATCTTCCAGCGTTGATCCGTTGGCGTAGGTGATCGGTTCCATGAGAAGCCGGACAACATCGTCCCTTCCGGGAAAGAACTGTTTAAAGAGTTCGCCGGTTGTCAAGTTTCCATTATCGTAATGGCTCATGTTCCGGGCTGTATCGAAGAAGGAATGGACCGTTTCTTCCGGAACCGAAAAGCGATCGATCAGCAGACGGGTAAAATCTTCCCGATTAAACGTTGTTGTCAATTGGAACTGGGGATTATCGAATTTGATCTTTTCCAGTTGAACAATTCGATCCGCGATTTCCTTGCTCCAGTATCGGCGGCAGCTTTTGATCATTCCGACAGGGAATCCGTGAAGAGAGATGTCGAAAATATGTCCCCCTTCGCGATGGAACCAAGTTGCCAACCCGCCGAGCTTGTAATGCCGCTCCAGCAGGAGAACACGATGTCCGCTGCGGGCCAAAATATTCGCGGCGGTCAATCCGGCGAGTCCGGACCCGATCACGATCAGATCATATTCCTCAAGGTAGTTCGTACTCATGTTTATTTGCTGTTTTTATTGAAATAGTTGATTAACGCGTTGGTGGACGAGTCGTGTTTTCCGCTTGCCTGATCCGATCCCAATTCGGGAAGAACGACTTTGGCGAGCTGTTTGCCGAGTTCGACGCCCATCTGATCGAAAGAGTTGATATTCCAGATGATTCCCTGAACGAAGATCTTCATTTCATAGAACGAGATCAGACGCCCTAAAGTTCGCGGAGTCAATTTTTTGAAGAAGATCGTATTGGTTGGCCGATTGCCGACGAAAACTTTCGAAGGGGCCAAGCGTGCGATATCTTCCTCGGAGTGTCCGGAATCTTTGAGTTCTTTTTGAGCTTCTTCAAGGGTTTTCCCCCGCATCAGGGCTTCCGTTTGCGCGATAAAATTCGCGATCAGTTTTTGATGATGATCGCCAATCGGGTTTTGTGATTGAGCGGGCGCCAGAAAATCGGCGGGGATCATTTTTGTTCCCTGATGGATCAATTGATAAAATGCGTGCTGTCCGTTGGTGCCCGGTTCTCCCCAAATGATCGGTCCAGTGGAATAATTGACCGGCTGATTCTCTTTTGTGATTCCTTTGCCGTTGCTTTCCATATCTCCCTGCTGAAGATAAGCGGGAAAACGGTGCAGATATTGATCGTAAGGGAGAATCGCCTGGCTTTGCGCACCAAAGAAATTATTATACCAGATCCCCAGCAGGGCCATAATGACCGGGATATTCTTTTCGAAAGGAGCGGTCCGGAAATAGACATCCGCGTCGTGCGCTCCGGCGAGCAGTTCCGCAAACTGATCGAATCCGACGGCCAGCACGATACTCATTCCAATCGCGGACCAAAGGGAATAGCGTCCGCCGACCCAATTCCAGAATTCGAACATATTCTCCGCGTCAATTCCGAATTTTTCCACTTCTTCCCGATTCGTGGAAAGAGCGATAAAATGCTTTGCGATCGCACTTTCATTACCGGCGGCTTTTAAAAACCATGCCCGCGCGCTTTTCGCGTTGGTCATCGTTTCCTGGGTCGTAAACGTTTTCGATGCAATTACAAATAAGGTCGTTTCCGGATCCAGATTCTTCAAGGTTTCCGCAATATGAGTTCCGTCGACATTGGAAACAAAATGAACGGAGATATTGGTTTTGTAAGGAGTCAACGCCTCGCAAACCATCAGAGGGCCAAGATCGGATCCGCCGATGCCGATATTAACGACATCGGTGATCGCTTTTCCGGTGAATCCTTTCCATTCTCCACTTCGGACCCGTTCGCTGAAGTTCTTCATCTTGCCGAGAACGGCGTTGATCTGCGGCATTACATCGACTCCGTCCACGTAAACCGGTTCGTTCGACCGATTTCGAAGCGCCGTATGAAGAACAGACCGTTGTTCCGTTGTATTGATCTTTTCGCCTTTGAACATCGCCTGGATCGCGCTCGAAAGATCCGCTTCCCGCGCAAGATCAAAAAGATCCCGCATGGTTTCTTCCGTAATGCGGTTCTTCGAATAATCAAAAAGAATATCCTCGAATTGGATCGAAAATTTTTCAAACCGATCCGGATCTTCCTCGAACAGGGTTCGCATTGTTCGGGATTCGATCGTCGATTTATGTTGTTCCAGTTTTTTCCAGCTCGCAAAATCGGTCAATGAAGGCATTTTCTTTTTCCTCAATTTTTTCAAAATAAAAGTGTAAAACCAAATGTTCTTTCAATTATATCATATTTTGTGAAATTATCAATGGACATTTGACATTGCTTCCGCAATATTTTGGATATGTTCCCGAAGACGGCGATACGCGTTTAATTGCGTATTGAAGGCGACGATCACTTGCGGATCGTATCGTTCTTCGGACATCCGTTTCAAAAAGCGGTCCCGGATCTGTTTAACCTGTAAAGTAAAGATCTTTCGCTGGGAATAGAGTTCCTGCAAGAGATCCACTTTTCCTTTTCGGGTCGCGAAAACCGCCTGAACCATTTTAAGCTGATCGGCAAGAGCATCGTGAAGCCGGTGGAAATCTTCATTTTCCTGCGGGGGGAGGGCAAGTCCGGCATCGCGCAATTTCAGATTGGATTTCAGAAAGGAGATCAGATAATCGCTGACGGTCTCCAGCTCATCGGCCATCCGCAGCTGTTCCCGGGCCGCATCGGCGATCTCAACGGAAAGTCCTTTCGACATGAGATCGGCCAAAAACGTGATCACTTCATCCTGAACATTATCGAAATCCTGTTCGATTTTGAAAGAATCGTTGATCAATCGTTCATCGGAATAGTGTCCGATTTCGATCTGTTTAAGCCAGTTGGAGAGATCGACACATCCTCTGATCATACGGGACACTTCGACCCTGGATCGTTCAATCGCGATCACCGGGGTTTCTATATGCCGGATTCCAAGCGTTGTAAGCGCGTGCTTTTCCGTTCCCGATGTTCCGGTATCTTTAACATACTTCGTTAAGAAGTTCGCGATGAGTCCGGTAAAAGGCAAAAACAGAACCATGTTGGTGATATTGAAAAGGCTGTGGGTAAGCGCGATTCCGGCGGCGATGTTGGCGTCCGGAGAGACATGGGCAACAGAAACGACAATCGGAAGCAGAACTGAATGGAAAATACAGACCACCCAGCAAACGCCGATGATATTGAAAAGGATATGGAAATAGGCGGCGCGGCGGGCGTTGACGCTGGTTCCAATCGACGCAAGGAAAGCCGTGATCGTTGTTCCCACATTTTCTCCGAGAACCAGGGCCGCCGCCGAACTGAAATCCAGTGCCCCAATCGTCGCAAGGGAGATCGTAATACCAAGTGTCGCCGCGGAAGATTGCAGGATCATGGTTAATACACATCCCAGCAGAACGCATTTTAGTACTCCTGGAAATGTATCCGCGTTCACGGATCGGATCCAAAGTGAAAATTGAGGAAGTTCGTTTAATTGGATAAAGCCGCTTCCCATCGTTTGCAAACCGAAGAAAAGGAAACCAAGGCCCATAAAGATCATGGAAATATATCGGATCCGTTCATTGCTTGAAAACAGATAAAAGAAGGAACAGACACCAAGAAGGGGGAGCCCATAGGCGTCGATTTTTAACGTAAGGATCCAGCCGGTGATCGTCGTTCCGATATTCGCGCCCATGATCACCCCGATCCCTTGAGAAAGGGCCATAATTTGGCTGTTCACAAAACCGACCACCATTACCGTGGTGACGCTGCTCGACTGGATCAGCATGGTCGCCAATATCCCGATTCCAACGGCAAGAAAACGGTTTTCTGTAAAGATGGCGATCATTCTCCGCAAGCTGTTTCCCGCGATCATTTGAAGACCGTCGGACATATTGCGCATTCCGAAAAGGAAAAGCCCCAATCCGCCGATCACGGTTGCGAACATCCAGATATAGTTGGGACGCCAAACTTCCGCAAAAAACGATAAATAAACCGGCCTGGTATCGGGATAATCGATCTTTACGATCACTTCTTCTTTGCCTGCTTGCAGCTCTCCCCACCGAAGGATCAAATTGGAACCTTCAATCGCTGGCTTTACAATCGATGATTCTTTCGGTGCAATTACAGAAAACGCAAGTTTGTCCGGGTCAATTTTACCGGGAGTTCCAAAGGATCCTTCCGCATCAAATCGCTCGACCGCGTCCAGTAAGGAAAGATGGGTCGGCGGAGCTCCTGCGAGAACTCGCTGGGCGGGGATCCATTTCATCGGAATATTTCCCAAAACGTTCGATTCTTGTCCATGATTCGATGAAAAATCGGATTCGTTCGCTTCCGATTTCTTCGATTCAGTATTTGCGGAAGGAATCGTTTTTTTTGTGCTGCCAGCGGAAGCAGGCTTTTGGTCCTCCTTGGATTTCTCCTCTTTCGCAGCGGGTTTATCCGTATTTTCTGTGTTTTTCTCATTTTCTTTGAGGGAAGTTTGGATTTTCGGATCCGCGTCAGGAGTATCTTTGGAGAGCGCAACCGGCTTGTCCGGCTTGGCGGAGGCGTCTGGCTTTTCGGAAGCGGCTGGTTTGGAAGATTTTACATCGGGAGAGGCCTGGTAATTACCAATCAGAGAACGGGAAATTCCAATGGAAAGAAAAAGGGCCGTCAAAAAGGCTGCGGAGATCAAAATTTTATTTTTCATGGGATTCTTCCTGTATTAAAATGGCAAACGCAATCGCGGAATTACCGGAGTGGGAAATGGAAATGAGGACTTTGGTCGCACCAAGAGAGTCGGCAATGGATTTTGCTCCGCCGGAAAGACGGATCGAAGGCTTGCCGCTGATTTCATTGCAAACTTCAACATCTTTCCAGGTGATTCCGCTTGTCCAGCCGGTTCCCAAGGCCTTCAGGACGGCTTCCTTGGCCGCCCAACGGCCGGCAAGATGTTCGCCGGACTGTTTGCCCGATCGGCTGTAGGTGAGTTCCGTTTCGGTGTATACCCGTTCAAGAAAATGCTCCTTGTGCTTTTCACTCATCTTCTCGATTCGTGAAATTTCTGTGATATCTGTTCCTATTCCAAGGATTCGCATCTTCCTCCTCTTCCTCTATTTTTTCTTTGTGGTTTATGTTTTGTGCTTTTGCAGTTTATGGTTTTATGATCTTTCGATTTGATTGTATATTTATTCTTTTTAATGTTCCATGTTTATTCGGTTGTTTGGAACAAAATTTGATATCCGATTACAAAAATGGCGGCATCGATCAAGCCGTGTCCGATCCAGCAGCCCCAAATGGAATCGGACCGGCGGTAAAGCCAGCACCAGAAGACTCCGCCGCAAAAGACGCCAAAGCAGGAGAGCCAACAGAAAAACGATCGATATCCGAAGAAGGCTCCCAGCACCAGAATATGATGGAATGTAAATCCGAGGCTGGCGATCAGCAGGGCCGGAATCCAAGAGATAAGCTTTTTGATCTCTCTAAAGGTAAACCACCGCCAATAATACTCCTCCAGTCCGGAATGAATAACAGAATAAAACAGACCAAGCATAAGAAAGGGGAAAGGAGAGGTGAATCCAAGGGATCCGAATCGCGAATGAAGAGAGGTATTTAATGAGGAGAATTGGGATTCAAATTGGGGATGATCTTTAAAATGGTGAAAAAGGAAAATCATGATTGATCCGACAACCAAACCGAACAGGGCTCCGGAAAGAACTCCTTTTCTGGAAAAGCGCCGCAGGATCCAAGGAGCCTTCAGTATTCCGATTGTCCAGATCAAAGGGGAAGAAAACTGAATCAATTTCCCGAGGAAATAGGCTCCTTTTTGAAATACAGGATTGCCTTCCCCCTGAACAAAATAGATCCAGGTCAAAAATAAAGGAAAAAACAGAGCAAAAAGAACGATTCCTACTCGAAATTTTATCAAGTTTTTTTCGTTCATTGGCAAATAAACCCCACTCCTTGATTTAAATAAAAAAGGGACGAATACGAAGTTTAAACTTAGCTTTCATCGTAAACGCCCCCTTAGCTGGGGAACAGGGATTCGAACCCCGACTAACTGGTTCAGAGCCAGTCGTGCTACCTTTACACCATTCCCCAAAAACATATTATTAATCCCGAAGGAACAAAACATAGACATCATTTTAGGCGAAAAAGTCTGTTCGTCAAGCCCGGGCGGTCTTTTTTTCCTGATCGGCCCCAAATTTTTTCAAGAGAGGGAAAAAGAACAGAAATTTGAAAATTTTTGCGGGCAGGTAATGGAAAAAAGAGTGCAGGACGGGTATAATTACTAAACCGTATCATTTTATTTTCAAAATACAGAACAGTCCGTAAACAGATGGAAACAGATAAAAAATGGAATTCAATCGTTCAATAAAGGCCTCTTCCTGCGAAGAATCGGATCTTTCGGGAAAAAAGCAGGAAGAAAAAACGGAGGAAGCATCCGGATTCGCTTCTTTTCGGGAACTTGCGGAATCGCTCATTTTTGCTCTTCTTCTCGCCTTTTTTATTAAATCGTTCGAGGCGGAAGCGTTTGTGATTCCGACCGGTTCGATGGCCCCGACTTTAAAAGGAAGACATAAAGATATTGAATGTTCCGAGTGCGGTTTTCGCTATCAGGTGAATGCCAGCGAGGAGATGGACAGCAGTACGAATAGAAAGACCGCGACGCGAATCGTATCGGGAACCTGTCCCCAATGCGGTTTTCCCGAATATTATGGACCCGACGCTCCTTCTTTTACAGGAGATCGGATCCTTGTGAGCAAATGCACTTTTGATAATCGCCCGGTTTATCGTTGGGATGTATCGGTTTTTCGTGCTCCCGCCGAACCGAAAGTTAATTTTATCAAACGGATCATTGGTCTTCCGAACGAAAGGGTCCGGATTCAGTATGGGGATATTTTTGTCCAAAAGAAACTCCCCTCCGGTGATTACGCCGATTTTGAGATCGTCCGCAAACCGCTCACTAATTTGCAGCAGATGCTGCAAACCGTTTACGACAATGATTTTCCGCATAAGGAGCTGGTTCAGATCGGATGGCCTTCGCGCTGGATCGATGATCTTGCCTTGCAGCGCAAGGAACAGGCGGCCTGGATCCCTTCAGAAGACAGAAAGTCGTTTTCTTTCAGCGGTGAAGTTCAAAAGATCGATGAATCCGTTTTCGGAAGCCGGTTGAACCTGGAAACGAATCCTTTGCCGGGAGAATTTGATGCCAAAAACGCGTCGGTCCATTGGCTGCGGTACCGGCATATTGTTCCCTCCTCATTCGATTGGCTGAGTCTTATGGATCGAAAACTTCCGGATTCTGTTCTTCAATCGGGAAAAATCGCGAATAATCCCCAGTTGATTATCGATCAGGCGGCTTATAATACGGCGATAAGGCAAACATCCGATTCCCGTGATGTCGACAGTATGTCGCAATATATACGCAAATTGCCCGGGACAAGCGCTTACGGATATCGGTATCAGTGTCTTAAATCCGCGGACAGCTTTGGAATGAACTGGACGGGCGATCTTTCGGTTTCCTGTGAAGTTGACTTCAAAAATGAACCTTTTACCGATCATGATCAGCTTCTTTTTGATCTGGTCAAAGGGGGACAGGTTTTTCGTTGCCGAATTCATCCGCTTGATGGACGGATCACGCTGGAGATTCCGGGAATCGACAAATGGGTTCCCGAAGTTGTTGTTCATCCCCTTGGGCCCGGTGTTCATCATTTTCAGTTTATGAATATCGACGAGCAGATGCGTCTTCTGGTCGACGGAAAAGAACTGGAATTCCCCAATGAAGGACGATATGATCACCTATGCAAGCCTTTTGCGAATGGACAGGCGGGCGTATTGCCGCGAAATCGCGATCCGAATGAAAAGGATCTGATCCCGGTCTCCATTGGAGTTCAGAATCGAAAAATGAGTATCGATCATATCAAGATCCAACGGGATCTTTATTATATCGCAACGGGAAATCACCTGGAAGCGATTCCTTATGAACTTGCGGAGCAGTTGCATAAACCGGAGCATCGCCGATGCGATCGCCTTTCTTCGGTTGTGATCCCGTCTGCGGATGAGGAGAATTACACGAAATTTCTTTCCGATCCCGTTTCCTGGAAAGGATATGGAAATACGTGGTCCGCGATCTTCGATCTGCAAGAGGATCAATATCTTGCTCTTGGGGACAACAGCGGATTGAGCCATGATAGCCGTCTCTGGAGTTCCAATACGGTTCCCTACTATGTCGACAGAAAACTTCTGATCGGAAAGGCTTTTTATGTTTATTGGCCTCACGGAAAATTGATCCCGAAGACTCGGTTGCCGTTTATTCCCGAATTTTCAAAAATGCGGCATATCGATTAAAAACGTGTATTTTTTTGATTGCGGCTTTAAATCCGTATGGACAAAATTGTAATGATTTGCAAATAAGGAACAACCAATGCTTGATCGCCGGTTTATTTTGGATAATGTTGACGCTGTAAGAACAAACTGCAAAAATCGAAATATGAAAGTCGATGTCGATCGATTTGTCGAACTGGAAAATATTCGCCGGGAAAAACAAAAAGAACTCGAAGGACTGAATCAGGAAGCGAATACCGTTTCCAAATCGATTGGAAAAGCTGCGACGCCGGAAGAAAGAGAAGCCAAAAAAGAGCAGGGGCGTCTTTTGCGCGAACGGACGGGAACGGTTCGTTCCGAAATGGAAGCGATCGAAAAGGAAGCGGAAGAAATCCTTCGATCCATTCCGAATATGGCCCATCCCGACGCGCCGATCGGGGACGATGATGCGTCCAACGCGCCGGTTGCTTACGGAAAGAATCCGTTGCCGAACTTCGATTTCGAACCGGTTGATCATGTGATCTTGGGAGAACGCCTGAATCTGATCGATTTCGACGGCGGTGCCCGTGTTGCGGGTGCCGGATTCTACTTCCTGAGAAATGAGGCCGTTCTCCTTGAACTTGCTCTTCAGCTTTACGCGGTAAATCGACTGATCAAAGCGGGATTCAAGCCGTTGACAACGCCGGATCTTGCCCGAAATGATATTCTGCAGGGGACCGGATATATTCCCCGGGGAAATGAGACCCAGATCTATTCCATTGAAAATACCGATTTGAGCCTTGTTGCAACGGCCGAGATCACTTTGGGGGGCCTTTTCGCGAATCAAACGATCAATGCGGAAGATCTTCCGGTGAAATTCTGCGGAATCAGCCATTGTTTTCGAACGGAAGCCGGAGCGGCCGGACGCGCCTCGCGCGGACTTTATCGGGTCCATCAGTTCACCAAAGTCGAAATGTTCGCGTTTACCTTGCCCGAGCAAAGTGAAGGAATGCATCAGGAAATGCTCGGAATGGAACGGCAGCTTTTCGATGATCTCGGTCTTCCTTATCGCGTGGTCGATACGGCAACCGGCGATCTGGGCGGTCCGGCCTATCGCAAGTATGATCTGGAAGCCTGGATGCCCGGAAGGAATGAATATGGTGAGGTAACCAGCACCTCCAACTGCACCGACTATCAGGCCCGCCGCCTGAATGCGCGATATCGAATCAAGGGAGAAAAAGGAACTTCTTTCCTTCATACTCTTAACGGAACTGCGATCGCGATCAGTCGGGCGCTCGTCGCCATTATGGAAATGTATCAGCAAAAGGACGGATCCATTATTGTTCCCGAAGTATTGCGTCCTTATACGGGAATTGATCGGATCGCCCGATAATTCACCTTGGATATTCAATAGCCCTGTTCGAAATAAAACGTTTACGGAATGGACGGAAAAGATTATGGAACTCTTTGCCTTATTGACCTTTAATCAGATCTGGTTTCTTTTGCCGCTTGTGATCGCGTATTCGCTGGTCCATGCGGGAACGCGGCATGAAGATCCCGTTCCGATTTTTCGGCATGCGGCCCGATTCGCCGGATCCCTGTTTCTTTTTCTTTTGATCGTTTACGTAATTCTCCGCATTTCCGCTTGAGAGGATCTGCGGTTTAAAAAATATCGACGATTTAAGGAATATCATCAGATCAAGGAACGTTCATATTTATGATGTCCGATGTTAAGAAAATGCCTGTTCAGAGTGAAAAGGAAAAAAAATCCGAACTTTTCAAATCCCTGATAATCGGATTGGGAGCTCTTCTCCTTCTTGTTCTTTGGCTGAAGCTGATCCCTTCGCCGCCGGAAATGGAACAGGAAGAAAGAGTTGGAAAGAAGCTGTTTCCTGCTTTTACCGATCCTCTGAAGATCGGGGAGATCACGATCACAAGACCGGAAAGCGATTATGAAAAGATCCGGTCTATCCGCATTATGGAACAGGACGGCTTCTGGAAAATTGCTTCTTTTTTCAATTATCCTGCGGAAAATCGGGATCAGATGGCGCTTGCCGTCTCTCCTCTGCTCCAGTTGACGGTTCTTTCATTAACAGAAAAAATGGTGGATGGGAACGATCTGCGAAAGATCAATGAATTTCATCAAAATTGCCGATTGATCGATCCGGAAGATGCCCGAAAAGATCAGTATTCCGGCTGCGGGATCCATCTTCGGATCAAGGGAAAGCAGAATGAAGTTTACGCGGATCTGATCATTGGCGATACAGTTCCGGAAAGTTCTGCGGTTCGCGATGTTCGATATGTTCGCCTTGCGGGCAAAGATGAAGTTTATATTGTCGATTTTGCGGCGGGAACGGTTGAAGGCGCCGCCGGGGAACAGATCCGGTCCATCTCCGATCGTTTATCGACGGATCCGATTCTCTGGATGAATCGGGATCTTCTTCGGATCAGCCGGTGGAACATCAAAAAACTGTTTATTCATGATTACCATTATAATAAGGAGAAAAAGGGAATCGCTCCGCGAGGATATTTCGAACTGGCGCAGGAGCCTTCCGAAGCGATTGATCGGGTCTGGTCCCTGGTTCGGGAACTGAAATTGAATGATCAGTTGAAATATGAACCTACCGGGGAGAAAGAGTGTTCAAAGCTCGATAATAAGCGGATCAATGCGGCGGCGGACGCGCTTGGACATCTTCAAATCGAGGGAGTGGAGCGAAAACCGGAACCGGCCTCGCGTATCTTTCGGGAGAATCGATCCGTAAGAGATCTTGTTCTTCAGAATATCCGGCTGAATGAATATGGATTTTATACTGCCGATTTTGATCTTCTTCAACCTCAGAAATCGGAGCCCTGTTTAATAGGAGAAAACGGCGATATTGTTCTTTTGATGAAGGATGGAACATCGATTCGGATCCTTTTTGGCCGGGAAGAGGAAAAAGGAATCCTGGTCCTTGTTCAGGCGTTTTTTGATTTGGATTCGCTGAAAAAACCGGAGCTTCTTAAAATGAAGGAGATCCCTGCAAAGGTTTCTCCCGACGAAAAGAAAAAGCTGGAAAAAGAAAATGCCGGGATTAAATCGGAAAACATGCTCCGAAAGAGTGAATATCAGATTACGGTCGATGAGGGAAGCCGTCGGGCCGCGCAGCTTAATCTGCGCTTCAGTGATTGGTTTTTCCGGATCTCGAAAGAAAATTACGATCTGATCAAGGCGGCGAGTCCTGTCGGACAAATCGGGAAATAAAGACGGGAAGGATCTTTTTGGGTCCCTCTCGATTGGAGATATATTTCGCTGTTCGCAGCGTTTTTATCCATAAAACAGTCTTTTTTTGACTGTAAAACAAAAATAATTATTTTATTTTCCGTTCGGGACTTTTTTTAATGCTTGACAGTCTGTTTTATTAAGAGTAAAATAGGCATTGTCAGTTTTTGGCATTTCAGAAGTTTCTTGTAGACAAATTTTTAAAGATATAAGGAATTTTTCACAAATTCCATAAGAAGAGGAAGAAACGGAGTATTATTCCTGCGAATCCTTATTTTTATGGGAGAATGTTTTTCAGATTTATAAGCATTTTCGACTAAAAGAGAGAAGTCAATGAGTGAGATAACAACGAAAACCTTAACGAACAGCACGGTATTTCCCGGTGTTTTCGGAGAGGGTGAGTCGTTTGTCGAGCAGATGCTCAAGGATCTTGAAAAAATGGGTTGGAGTGATCGGGACACTTTTGCGATCAATCTTGCTTTAGTAGAGGGGTTGACCAACGCGATTCGACATGGGAGCAAATGTGATCCGAGCAAAATGGTTCATGCAACATATACAGTATCACCGGAACAGATTACGATGTCCGTTCGGGACGAAGGGCCGGGGTTCAATGTTGCCGAAGTCGCTGATCCTACAGACGAAGCCAATTTGAATACGGCCAGCGGACGCGGTTGTCTTTTAATGCGATCCTTCATGAATGAAGTTCGGTATAATGATATTGGGAACGAACTTTTTATGCGGAAGTATCCTTCGCCTGATCCTTTACCGGAAGAAGAGGAAGAGCCTTCGTATGAGGAGGAATCCGATTCGGATTCTGTTTCCGGTTCTGTTTCTGATTCCAGTATGGGCGATTCGTGTTTGGCGGCCAATTCTTAATCGTTTTTTCAATGATTTTTTAGCTCCCCCTATTGCCAATTTGGTAAAAAGTGGTCTAATGGGGAGATATTAAAGAGCGGATGTTCTTTTGTATATGCACCCCTCGCCCAATTGGATAGAGCATCGGTCTACGGAACCGAAGGTTACCTGTTCGAATCAGGTGGGGTGTACCTTTAAGGGTTTTTGGCAACGCGCCAAAGACCCTTTTTTTATGGATTATCCTTGTTTTTAAGGGAGAATCGCGAATTTAGAGATTCCCTGCATGTTCCCTGTTTTATCTATTTTTTAAGAAAAAGTGGTTCACTTTTTGGTTCACTTTAATACAGGGTGATATAAATTTTTAACCGTATTCCCCTTTTCCAAGGAAGATAAGTCCTCTTTTGGCCGGACCGCTTTTTCAAAATCGGCCTCCGTGGAAGTCCATAAAAAAAGTACAAACAAGACAATGTCTCTATTGATCTGTTTGTACTCTAATTTTTCAAAGCCGGATTAGCCGGACATTATTTCAAAACGATTACCAGCGCGCCAGCATTTTTTCCAGGGCGGCTTCAAGGTATTCCGGAGCATCATAGACGCCGGCGGCGATCTTCGCACGCGCCTGATTGACAAGATCCAACCGGATCTCGCTGTTGTCCAGCGAAGGAGCAACACCGCGCGTTTCGCTGATCTCTCGCGCTGTACTGGAAATCTCGACCTCGTCCTTCACCGGCGTATTCGCTTTCGCTTCAACTTCCGTGCTGTTCGAGAATCGTTCCGTCGATTGAACAGAACTCACATTGGGAGTACCTTGAACAAGATGCGATCCATAAATATCCATAGCTTTTTCTCCTGATTGACTTATCTTAATGTACTATGTTGAACTCTTTTAACTCGGATCCCGGTTTGAATCAATCCTTCGATTCTCCCCGGCTCTCTTATCTATCGTCCCAATGGTTTGGAAACTTTAATTATAATCCGAAAAATTCTTTTTTTTGTTAAAAAACTAATAAATTACCTTATCGGACTATCCCTTATAATCATAAAAGATAATCTGAATTCTGCAAGGAGTCCCAAAAATGGGGTCCAGTGTCGTTTTTCAGCAAAAACCGGATCATTGTCCTTCCATGAATACCATGTAAGTAAAAAAACAAACGAAATGACAAACATTTCAAAAAATTTTACTTTTTCGAAATATTACCTTTCCCTTGAAGATATTATAGGATATAAAAAGTACTGAACGGTCAAAAAAACGGAATTTTATGAAAATTTTTTGAAAAGATGTAAAATTTTCGTAGACGGTATTTGACAAACAGCCTAAAATCTTTGATAATAAGGGGATGTTTTTCGAGTATGGAATATTCGAAGATCAAGTTTCCTGGTTCCAGAAACAGATTTTCCATGGTATGTATGTCCGGATCACCGTATTCGGGAACTTTTTTACTTTCGGGAAAACCTGATTGAAATCAGATCACCTCATTATTTACAGGAGTTCTTGAAATGGCGATTGTTCAGTCTAAAATTGCGTCCAAAGACAATGTTGCGTCCCTTTTGGCTCAGGCGATGGAAGCGGGAGACGGCGTTCTGCGCTTGACCCCGAACTGGGTTCCCCGATCTTTCCTTCATCCCGGAAAAAGAATTAAGCTCGCTCCGACCGATTGGTATGCGCTCGGCGTTAATCGGGGCGGAATCGACGAACGATGGTTCGCGAGTACCACAGAAGCGGCCAACGAAGGACGAACGGAAGATGAAGGGCTCAGCTATGTGAAATTCGGCGGCGAACGCTTCCTTTTGCGTGATGCTGTTGAAGAAGGAAAAGGATCCGTTGTCGGTGAAAAAATGTGGGCGGAATACAAACGATGGCCGGTCTTCTCCAAGTTTTTTGATAATGCCGGACCGATCCCGCACCATATGCACCAGATGCAGCAGCACGCGGAATTGACCGGACAGCAGGGAAAACCGGAATCCTATTATTTCCCGCCCCAGCTGAATGCCGCTGAAAATCATTTCGATTATACCTTTATGGGTCTGGAGCCGGGAACAACAAAAGATCAGGTTCGAAAGTGCCTCGAAAACTGGAATAAAGGGGACAACGGAATCCTCGACCTTTCCAAGGCCTATCGGCTGAAGCGGGGAAGCGGATGGCTCGTTCCCGCCGGCGTTCTTCATGCGCCCGGATCTCTTTGTACTTATGAACCGCAATGGGGATCCGATGTATTCGGAATGTATCAGTCTTTGGTCGAAGGACGCGAAGTTTCCTGGGATCTTCTTACAAAGGACGTTCCCGCCGACAAAAAATATGATCTCGATTACATTATCGAACAGCTCGACTGGGAACGGAACGTCGATCCGTATTTCAAGGATCACAATTACCTTGAGCCGATCGTTGACGAGAACAAGTCGGACGCGGCGGCCGGATATTGGGATCGCTGGATCGTTTACGGCTTGATCGAAGGAAAACAGCGTATTTCCGCGAAAGAGCTTACCATTATGCCGGGAGCCAAATGCCGAATGCAGGATGGCGGGGCGAGCGCCTGGATCACCGTTCAGGGACGCGGCAAGTTCGGAAAACTCGATATCGATTCTCCGAACATGATTCGATTTGGTGAAGAGCCGAACGATGAATTGTATATTACCGCAGAGGCGGGCAAAAATGGCGTTGAGATCGTGAACACCGGATCCGAACCGCTTGTCGGACTTCGCTATTTCGGTCCTGATACTCATCCGTCGGTCCCGAATGTCGGTGATTATAAGAAGTATTTGTAATATGAATTACGATTCCCATTCTGTTCCTTTGTCCGAGCTTCCGGAAGGCAAGTTGGCAACGATTGTTTCCATTCGCCTTGATCCGGAGATCATCGGACGTTTTATGGGAATGGGCCTTTTTGCCGGTTCAAGGATTCGGATCCTTGTTCGGGGGCGAACATCGCAAAAGCCGATCCTGTTGAGTGTCGGCGATACGAGAATCGCCCTTGGAGAAGAGTACGCAAAAAGAATCCTGGTTGAACCGGACTGTTTTCAGACGGCAGCGTCAAGTATCTGATCATCGGAAGAAATGATTTTATGTTCTCATCAAGCAGTGAGTTTCTCGTTGCCGTTGTCGGCCAGCCGAACAGCGGTAAATCGACTATTTTTACTTCGTTGACAAGTGTTCATCAGGAGGTGGGGAATTATCCCGGGTTGACCGTTGATGCCAAGTCGGGACATTACCACGATGAGGGATACCGAATCGAAGTGATCGATCTGCCCGGCACCTACAGTTTTTGCGGATCTTCTCCTGAAGAACGAACGGTGAAAAATCTTCTGCTTGTCGAACGTCCTGAAGTTGTCCTTCTGGTTCTCGACGCTTCCAACTTCCGGCGCCATCTTTCCTTCGCTCTCGAACTGCTGGAAATGCAGCTTCCGACGATTATCTGTCTGAATTTTATGGATGTCGCCAAGCGGCGCGGAATCCTTATTGATCCCGAAAAGCTGGAACGGATCTCCGGAATGCCCGTTGTCTCCATGATCGGAGCAAAAGGGGACGGAATAAGATCCTTGCGGGAAACCGTTGTTGCCGTCGGAC
Organism: Planctomycetia bacterium; assembly: GCA_030539035.1. Lineage (GTDB taxonomy): Bacteria > Planctomycetota > Planctomycetia > Pirellulales > Thermoguttaceae > JAUNBG01. The sequence continues at coordinate 39,362 of JAUNSU010000002.1, read as the reverse complement.
GCCAGAATCAGCATACGCCGGGATCCTGGTTGATCGACTATGGACCCGAATTGGAAAAAGTTTTAAAACAGGTTGAAGAGCGGATTCGGGCCAACAGCCATCTTACGGAAGACTTTTCTCCCCGTTGGCTCGCGGTCAAGCTGCTGGAAAATGATCGGGAAGCCCGGCGGTTTGTCGAACATCATACTCATGATGATACCTGGAAAGATCTCCTCGATTTCGCCGCCGATCAGGTCGATCTCTTCCTGCTTTCTCACAATGGATCTGCGAAAAAGAGAATTCTGGAGCGAAGGATCGAACTTGCGGATCAGATCAATACGGAAGTCGAATCGCGGACAAAACCCCGTCGGTTCCACTTTTCCGATCGAATCGACGCAATCGCTTGCCATTTTTTATTCGGACCGCTCCTTTTACTTCTGATCATGTGCTTGATCTTCCAGTTGACCTTTCGAATCGCGGATGGTTGGAACTGGTTTCCCGTTTTCTCCGAGTTGGGCATTGATTGGACGACACCGGTTCAATTTTTGGCGGCCCTTTTTCATCAGTGGATCCCGGATGCGCTTGCGCGATGGTTTTCGCTTGAGCCCGGCCCTCTTCGATCGTTTATCGATCATGGAGTCCTTGCCGGGATGGGAGGAGTGATCCAGTTTGTTCCCGTGATCTTCATTATGTTTACCCTGCTTGCGATTTTGGAACAATCGGGATATATCGCAAGAGTCGCAATGATCATGGATGGATTTATGCGGCGGTTCGGCCTTCAGGGACAATCGATCCTTCCTCTTGTTCTTGGAGGGGGACTCTCGGGAGGATGTGCTGTTCCGGCGATTATGGCCGCGCGATCCATTCCGAATTTTCGGCAGCGCCTCCTTACGATTCTGGTAATTCCCATGTTGAATTGCGGAGGAAAACTGCCGGTTTACGCAATGCTGATCGCCGCCTTTTTTCCGAACCGGCAAGGATTGACAATGGCCTCCGTCGTCTTTTTCTCCTGGGCTGTTGCCCTTTTTTCCTCTTGGCTCCTTGGAAAGACGCTGGTTCGCGGACAGGAGCTTCCGCTTCTGCTGGAGATCCCTTCCTATCAGTTTCCGAAATTCCGGGAGGTTTTCGCAACCGCCGCGCGGCAAAGCAGTGAATTTCTTAAAAAGGCGGGAACAATTATTCTGCTCGCCAATATCATTTTATGGTTTTTGATGAGCTATCCCCGGCCTGAACCTCTCGTTCATAATCAAAGGGACTCCCGCGGCAGACAAGTCAATGAGGATACTTTTGATATCCGGAATTCTTACGCGGCATCGATCGGACGGACTCTGGAGCCGATTGGCAAATTTGCCGGATTCGACTGGAAAACAAACGTTGCTCTGATCGGAGGACTCGCAACAAAAGAATTGATCGTGAGTTCAACCATTACGCTTTACGGCGCGGAAGCTCAGGAGAATCTTCAGAATGGAAAGCAATCTTCAGCGTCTGATCTGTCTTCGGAGAATCGGGATTTGATTTCCGAACAGGAAAGCAAAAATCTTGTATCGGTGTTGAAGGACAACGCACGGCATTCTTCGCCCTGGAAGGGATTTGCCCTGCTCGTTTTTATTATGCTTTATGCTCCTTGCAGCGGAACGCTCGTCGCAATTTACCGAATGACCGGATCCCTGAAATGGGTTGCTGTTTCCATGATCTATAATACATCGCTCGCGTTTATTCTTGCGGTTCTCATTTATCAGATCGGAAACCTTTGACATGGAAGATTGGTTCCGAATCATTATATTGGCTGTTGTTCAGGGGATCGGGGAATTCCTTCCGATCAGTTCCAGCGGGCATCTTTTGGTGCTTGATCATTTTTTCTTCGGCGGCGGAACGGCGGAATCGGAAATTCTTGCTCTTGGGATCCTGCTCCATGCGGGAACGCTCTTTTCCATTCTCGTTTATTTCCGAAAAGAAATTCTTTTACTCTTCGCGCAAAATCGCCGCTTGATTCCTTTATTGATTACGGGAACGATTCCCGGCGCGGCGGTTGGCTTTTGGGTAATGAAAGAATGTCCTTATCTTGAGCATTCCCTTCCGATTACGGGAACGGGTTTTTTGGCAACGGCTTTATTTTTGATCCTTGCCGCGAAAAAATCGATAAAAGATTCAGGCTGTTCTTTGCGGGATATTCGATATCGGGACGCGCTTGTGATTGGGATCTTTCAGGCGATAGCGGTTTTTCCGGGATTTTCAAGAAGCGGATTTACCTTTTGCGGAGGATTGATTCGCGGACTGGATCGGAATGCGGCGGCCGTTTTTTCTTTTCTTTTGGCGATTCCGATTATATCGGGCGCGATCCTTTTGGAGTGCTGTCAACTCTTTCGGGAAGAAGCGGACAGCGGCCGAATCGGATCCTTTATTACAGGAGGAGTGATCAGTTTTTTGATCGGAATTGGGGCGCTTGCCTGGTTTATGAGATGGATCCGTATGAACCGATATGAGCGATTTGCCTGGTGGCTGATTCCGCTCGGGATCGCGGTTCTTTCTTCAACGCTTTTTTGATCGTCCGGTTTATTCTGCGGAGCATTTTACAAGAGCAATTACGATTCGCCGGATCAGTACGATCAAATAAGCGGCGGCGGAAGAGCGGAAATCGAATTCCCGCAGAAGTTGAAAATGGTTGTATCGGAAAGATCGAAAAACCGCTTCACAGAGTTCGCACTGCTCTTCATCTGAAAGTGTCCGTTCGCGCAGACGGGCCGTTTCCTGAATGATCATGAGTACGAGTTCCATGTAATGATCGACGAACTCTTCCCAGGCGAAAGGTTCGGAATCCATGCACCGTTTAATAAGGAGATGATCTGCGGACATTTTATTTTCTGAACCGAAGTTTACCATCGCCATTTAACCCCGCCGTATCCGTAATGCTGGGAGAGATACTTGTTTTTCATGTAGTCGTAATTGACGTAGAGGACAAATTGGGGGAAGGGAATCCATTCGACACCGCCGCCGATCAGGCCCCAATCGCGTCCCATCGTATTTCCATAGGTGATGAATTGATTGGTTTCTCCCACAAAATTCATTTTTGTTCTTCCATCGATATAGCTCAAAAACTCATGGGACCAGTTTCCCTGAGCGATCAGTCTTAATTCCTGCGATCCCGGATACATATTCAAAGAGGCTTTTGCTCCCAAAATGGATCGGAGGCTGTGATAGTTTCCCTTTTTGATCTGAAGTGCGTAGAGAGAATCATTATTATTATAGGTTTCCGTTCCCCCTTTTCGATAGAGATAGGTGTAATCCACGGCGCCCAGCGGAGTGATCGTAAAGGCGTCTCCCAGATGGAAATTTGCTCCCCGTTCAAAGCTGGCGCCGCCGCTGTAATGATTGAGCTTGGAGGACATATTCGACGTTAAGTCCTGAGTGGTCATTATGGACCGGTTCGTATGCCATTTTCCGTAATTTCCGCGAACGGTCAAGATATTATAGACGAATTCATCGCCGAAATAGTGGTAAATTCCAAGTGTATGATCTTTAGCTTTAAGATCTCCGAAATAAGTGGGAGCTTTTTTGATCTTATCCTGATCATAGGAGTAAAAGAGCCCGGACCGGCAGTCGGTGCAGCCGAACAGATCAAGTCCGGCCATAATTCCCCGTTGATCGGTATCGTATCCGAGCGATCCTTTTCGATCGGAGACTTTTCCTTTTCCGCCCGTCACCTGCGCGAAGGCGGAATAGATCAGAGTACCGGGATCGCCGTAGTTTGTTTGCTGGCCTCGATAGATCCCGCTTTCCATCGGTGCTCCATTATATCCCATCGAGGGATCACCGTAGATCGGCGCGTATCCCGGTCCATAGGGCGCGGAGTTCATGCCGCCGGTATCATATCCGCCGTATCCCGCTCCGTATCCGGTCCCGTATCCCGCGCCTGCCGCCGGATTAACGGGAACCTGTTCCGAACTGGCCGCTTCGGAAAAAGTAACCAGTGGGACTCTTCGAAGCTGCTCCGAAAGAGACTGCATACGAAGAAAATTGTTCATATAAAAGAAACTGATCTCCGACGCGTAAATTTCTCCATGGGTATACAGGGTGGGAGTATCGTCGCTTTTCCGCTTTTTATGGATAATGGACGAATTCTCCTCCGGATCAGGCGTTGTTGTGGTCGTCGTGGTGGTTGTCGTCGGCGGAGTTTCCTGCGCCTTTACCGTGGTGATCAACACCAAAAAGGCCAACAGGAAAACACACACGATGATCCACTTGACGAGATGCCGTGTTTTTACAAGCGAAGACGCATGAAAATTGACTGTTTCTTTTTTTAACATGGGAAATCGATCCGTTTATCCTGGTTTTTTAAATTTTTATAATCCTTTTCCAAGTGTTTAAAGGCGGCTTGGAAAATTAAGTGGTTAATTGTTCTGTTTTTTGGCAACCGTGTAAAGACCGACTTGAACTTTTTTTTAAAATATTTGCAAAATTTTCATCCAGTTCATCGGCAGGTGGTTAAAATAGGTGCTATGGACAAGTAAAATAAAGTAAAAACATGGTAATCGGGAAGGCTCGAAATGCAATTTCTGAAATTTTGAAAAATATTCTCAAATATTCTGCAAACATTTCTAAATTTCTCTTCTATGGTAATAGATTGGGAGGGCATTTTGTCCGAAAACGAAAAAAATCGCTCGAAAAAGAAGATTTCTCTTGTATTTTCGATCGATCGCAATTATAATAATCAAAAAAAGTCCTTCCGGGGACCGCATATCAATATTACTCATACTGTAAAAGTATTTTTGTTTGGAACCACGGTCCCAGCGCTCGGATTCCAACCGCACACACAAATCGATGTTTTTTTCCGCTTCCTCGGGTTAATGGGAGATTAGCTTTTTTATAATTTCAACTCCATCACAGAGCGGCGGCGGGGTCGCCGGGGATCATGATATTACTTTACCCGGTTGGAACGGTCAATAAACGGCGCCCCGATAGGGGGATACCGTCAAAGAAGCGAGCGACCAACGGGAGCGAATATTTTATCGCGCGGAAGCGCGTACTGGGAGCGGCGCCCCGCCGCCAGCCCGGTGCAGAGGGAGCGAAGCGACCGGCACCCCGGGTCAACGTACCCAAAAAAAACAGCGCGCTGTAAGCGCAGTGCAAAAAGAACCAAAAACACAGAAAAGGGTTCGAACCCGAATACGGGAGCGGCCGGGTGAAATAATCGCGTTGTCCCCGGGTTAAAGGGTGTTTGGCTCCATTAAAGATAAAAAGCCCCTGAAGAAAAGGGGCTTTGTGATTCCGGAAAATTTTCCTGGACGCATTCAAAAAACGATTTTGGCAAAATGAGATCTATTGCTTGTTTTTTTGGATCTGCTCTTTTTCAATGGCCGTGATTTTATTCAGACGGCGCAAATGCCGGCCTCCGGCGAATTCCGATTTCAACCAGATCTCGACCAATCGATCAATCGTTTCTTCCGTGAGCATATCGCCGGACAAACAAAGGACGTTCAGATCATTATGCCGCCGGCTCATTTCCGCGGAAACATCGTCGGCAACCGGCGCGGCGCGAACTCCGGGGAATTTATTCGCGACAATACTCATTCCGATTCCGGTCCCGCAGATCAGAATTCCGCGATCCGCTTTTCCGGTAGAAACCGCTTCGGCAATTTGCGCGGCGATATCAGGATAATCGACCGGTTCCGGATTATCGTTGGTCGGTCCAACATCGACGACTTCATTTCCAAACCCGCGAATATATTCTCCGACATTCAGACGGGTCCGGACTCCATGGTGATCGCTGCCGATCATGATTTTCATTGCATTACCTCTATTACTTTCTCTATCTCATCGCAAAGAGCATTCGCCGCGTTTTTACTGGGGGCTTCGGCAATAATCCGAATCACCGGTTCTGTGTTGCTTGAGCGGACAAGGACCCAAAAGTCGGGACCATCCATTCTTAATCCATCTAAACGGCTTGTTGTCCGATCTGGAAATTTTTCTTCCAATCTCTGAAAAAGATCCGGAAGCCGATTTCGTTGAAAGGGCATTTTCCGCTTGATAATGGAGTAGGGGACAAAATGATTGATCAGTTGGGCAACCGGTTCACCGTGTCGGGCCATCAGATCAAGGATATTCGCGATTCCGACAAAACTGTCGCGAACCAGGCCGACACGGGGATCGATCGGACCGCCGTTTCCTTCTCCCGCGAAAAGCGCTTTCTTTTCCAGAAGGAGATCGACAACGTTGGCTTCTCCCACCGCAGATCGAAAACACGATCCGTGAAATTCGTTCGCGAGATCTTCGCTCATCCGGCTCGTTGCGCAATTGATCACAAGATCTTGGGAACTGCCCGAATTTTGGCTTTTTTCCAGCAGATTCAGTGCGCACAAAGCAACGGTACACTCTTCGCCGGGATAATGCCCGGAAGCATCGATGATCGCAAGACGATCGGCATCAGGATCTTGGCAAAACCCGATATCGACACCGCTTTCCCGAACTTTATCGGCGATAGGGGCAAGATTTTCCCCGATCGGTTCCGGCGTATGCAAAAAATCTCCATTCTGAAATTCACCGCAGGAAACGATGGAACACCCAAGTACTTCGAGCAAAGGAATGCCGAGAACACTTCCCGACCCATTATTGGAATCAAGAAGAACCCGAAATTTCTTTTCGCGAATTCGCTCCGCATCGACCGTTTTCAATACGGCTTCAAGATGAGCGTCGATCGTATCATCGAGAACCTGTTTTTTTCCCAGCTGGTTAAAAGGCACCCAATGAAAAAAGGCTTCATTGATATGCAAATAACTTTTCAGAACTTGTTCGCCTTCCCGGGCGGGGATGACCCGTCCGAGTGAAGAAAAAAGTTTAAGTCCGTTAAACGGGGCCGGATTATGGCTTGCGGAGATCTGAATCCCACCCGCACAACCATGTTTCCGAATCAGTATTCCGGTTGTCGGCGTTGCGGCGATCCCTCCGTCGATTGTATTTCGCCCGATCGCGTTCAGATGGGCGTGCAGGGAATCGGCAATGATCCGTCCGGAAGGGCGCGAGTCCCAAGTGATTAAAAAAGGACGGGAATCCTCGACTGTTGAGGAATAAGTGACCGCATATCGATTGACATCGTGTAAAGTCAACGATGTCCCGATCTCGCCTCTCATTCCGGATACACTGATAATAAGCGGGGCCATTTTTACCTGTTTATTCTGCGAGCTTGTCCTGGGGAGAACTAATCGTTTTCGGAAACGACCAATTTTCGGAAGGCTTCGAGGATTTTTTTAGTGATTTCGCCCGGTTTTCCGGTTCCGATCGCCCGACCATCGACTTCGATAACGGGGATCAGTTCCGCGGCGCTTCCGGTCATAAAACATTCGTCGGCGCAGTAGACATCATGTCGTGTAAAGGCGGCTTCTTTGACTTCGTATCCCAATTTTTTCGCGACATCGATCACGGCATTTCGGGTAACCCCTTCAAGAAGACAGGCGTCGATCGGAGGCGTTCTCAAATATCCGTTTTTCGCGATAAAGATATTATCTCCGGTGCATTCGGCGACATCTCCTTTATGATTGAGCATCATTGCCTCTTCGCAGCCGGCGACATGTCCTTCGATTTTTGCGAGGATATTATTGAGATAGTTCAAGGATTTGACGCGTGCGTTGAGGGAGTCGGCCGGAACGCGGATCGTACTTGCGGTTACTATTTTTATTCCCTTCTCGTAGAAGTCGGCAGAATAGAGCTTTAACGCGTTGGCGATGATCACAATTTGCGGTTTTTTACAAAGGTGGGCATCCAAACCGAGGGTTCCTTCGCCCCGGGTAACGATAAGGCGAATATATCCGTTTTCGATATTATTGACCTTCAAGGTTTCATAAATCGCGTCTTTCATCTGCTGTTTGGTGATCGGAATTTCAAAGAAAAGACTTTTCGCGGAATCCCAAAGGCGGTTCATGTGTTCATTCAGGCGAAATACTTTACCGGAATAGCTCCGCATTCCTTCGAAGATCCCGTCCCCATAGAGAAAACCATGGTCGAAAACGCTGATCTTGGCGTTCGCTTCATCAAAAAATTCCCCGTTAATGTAGATTTTTAGAGCCATTTTTCCCGTCCTTCTCCCAATAAATAATAAAACCCTGCCGTTGAAAAAAAGCCAAACGAACAGAGTGAAAACCAATTTACCCCATTGTACTCTCTTTAAAGGTATTTGACAAGAGAACGATAAAGAAAATCTCTGATAATATTATCAGGGACCGCCTGTACGGTGAAATATTGGATCTATACGGCGATTGATCTGTTTAATCGGCGATTTGGCCGTCGACAAGGCGAATGATTCGATCCGTTCCTTCCGTTTGGCTCATATCGTGGGTTACCATTACCACGGTTAATCCTTTTTCGCGATTCAGATCCTGAAGCAGCCGGGTAATTCCGAGCGAGGTTTTGGAATCCAGATTCCCGGTCGGTTCATCGGCCAGCAGTACCCTGGGATCCGTGATCAGGGCGCGCGCAATGGAGGCCCGCTGCATCTCTCCCCCGGAAAGTTCATTCGGACGATGTTTTAAACGATGGGAAAGACCGACCAGATCCAGTAATTCCGCGGCCTGTTTCCGGTATTTACTCCGATTGCGAAAATAGCCCAGGATCGAATCACGGATCATTAAAGGGGCGATTACGTTTTCCAAAGTGGTCATCTCGGGAATCAGATGATAAAATTGGAAGATCATTCCGATATAATGATTGCGGATAAAGTCCCTTTTGGATGCGGGCAGATTGTCCGTTCGCTGTCCGTCGAAGCAGATCGTTCCCGAATCCGGGCGATCCAATGTTCCCATCAGATGGAGCAGGGTACTTTTACCGGATCCGCTCTGCCCGACCACCGCAAGGAATTCTCCCTGCTTGATCTGAATACTGATCCCTTGAAGAACAGGGATCAATTTCTTGGCCTTGATGTATCCTTTGCAAAGGTCCCTTACTTCCAAAAGAATCGGAGAATCATCAGGAAGAACTCTTGGTTCTCTTTTTGGAAGTGCCGATTCCCGGGAACGCAAATTTTCCGCCACTTCCGGGGAAGTTGTTTGCGGATGGGGAGGATCGCCGTTTTTCTCTGATCTCTTTTCCGGGGAAAGATCAGAAAGAAAGGATTCGGAGTTCGGAAGAGTGTCCGAAGAATCCGAAAGTCTTTCATAATGTCCGTCTGCGGATCGGATCGGCGTTTTCGGACCATCGGTCAATTGCCGGACAAGTTCCCGGATCTTTTCTTTCGGGGAATCGGAAGCGGGATTCGGATCGGATCCCGGCGCGGAAGACGGTTCGCTTTCAGCAGGAATCGCGCTCTCTTTGTCCGTATGCGGCTCCTTTATTCGTTCGGCCGTTCTGGCCTCTTTTCTTTTATCATGATCTTTGGGATTGATTTCCTTTACACTGTCGTTCAGGGTTTCCTGATGGGACTGATTCAGCAGATCGGATAAAACCGAAGAAGAGTTCTGTTCTCTTATTTTCTTTAAAGATCGTTCGGGAGTATTTTCCATACGGCAAGTTCCTTAAACACGAAGTGCATCGACCGGATTGAGCCGGGCGGCCCGCAGGGCGGGAAGTATTCCGGATAAAACGGCGATAAAAATGGCGCCAAGCATGATCCAAAAGACCGTATAGGGCTCCACTATCGCGGGAACTTCATGGAACATATAAATCGCCGGGTCGAAGACTTCATGTCCCATGATTTTTGAGAGAAAAGCGGCGATATCATTGATATGATGGACGAATTCCAGGCCCAGGATCAAGCCGAGCCCGGATCCGACAATTCCCAATGCGAGTCCGTATCCGAGATAGATCTGCATGATCCCCAGCGAGCTGGCCCCCAGCGATTTCAAAATGCCGATATCACGCGTTTTTTCCACAACGATCATAAAGAAGATCGCCAAAATACCGAATCCTGCAACCGCGATAATGAGGAAAAGGAGGACGTTCAGAATCGACAGTTCGGTGGAAACTGCGGCCAGCATCATTGCCTGCTGATCTCTCCAGGTTTCCACTTCGAAGAGGGCGGGAGGAAACTCCTTGCTCTCCTGAAGTTTATCTCTCAGTTTTTCGATTCGAATACCCGGCTTGGCCTTTATGAGCAGATGGGTTGCCAATCGGGTCCCATTCGGCGCGATCATGTTTCGAAGTTCCTGAAGGCGTTCGATGGGAACGAAGACGAACGTTTCGTCGTATTCGGTCATCCGGCACTCGTAAAGATCGGTGATGGTAAAACGGTCGTAAACAATTCGCGGAAGGGAATTTTCCGCACCAACCGCAAGGAAAGAAAGGGTAATATCATCACCGGGAACACGCGTCAGCCGTTCCTGAAAATACGATTTTCCTGTTTCCGGATCCTTGATTTTGCGCCGAAGTCCGGAGACAATACCCACGGCAACAATCGCCCCCGTTTCCTGTTGGGTTTCCTTGTCGAATTTGACCTGGAACTGTTCATAATCGTCCAGCGGTGAATCCAAGACCGGTGTTGGAACCGCGTTGGGAGAATCCGGATCGGAATTCACATCCGTATTAAACGAGGGCTTGGCCGGAAGATTTTTCAATACTTCTTTATAAGGATCCGGGGTTCCCGCTTTTGAGGAACGGCTCTCCTGCTTCTTGGAATTTGCGGCGGGAAGAGATCCCGGCGCGGCAAGAGGCGGGGGAGGGACCGGATTGGGAGACGCAACAAGCGGATCGTGATCCGATTGCGGAGTTGGTAAATTGCGCACGATCTCTTTTTGACGCTGGCGTTCCGCTTCCCACGCCTTTTCCCGTCGGGCAACCAGGCGTCTGTGGATCCATCCTCCCTCTTCCAGGGCGGGCCGACGAATCGCAGTTTCCCCAATCTCCGGATTAAATGTATCATAATGATCTTCCCGAAGAAGGAAGGAAAGATGTTTCCGGTTTTCCGGATGCTGCAAAAATTGGGAGATCGAGGTTACTTTTTCATGAGTGATCCCGGAGATCCCGATGATCTGGACCTGCCGCGTAATCACTTCCCCTCCAAGGACTTCAAAACTGAGGAGCCCGGGCGTGGTAACCGTAGGTGTAATCGCTTCGATCATATCGCCGGCGACATTCAGAGCGTCTTTGACCCGTGCATCAACGTCGTCAAATCCTCTTAAACTGGATCGGGAGCTGATGGTAACGTCGGACAGAACTCCATGGATACGGGTTTCCATCTCCCGGGAGAATCCGAGCATTACCGCATTGACGATGATCATGGTCGCAACGCCCAAAGTAACGCTGATCACGCTTACCAGCGCGATATACCGCGTTAAAAGATAGCGCCAGGTTAAAAGTAATTTGTACATCGGCTTCCCTGCCCTGTCAATTTAATGATCTTCTACTGAACTTCCGGACGAAGCAGCGGGAAGAGAATCACTTCCCGAATGCTGGTCGTATTGGTCAACATCATTACGAGCCGGTCAATTCCGATGCCGAGTCCTCCGGCGGGCGGCATTCCGTATCGGAGCGCGCGAATGAAATCGAAGTCCATTTTCGCCATTGAGTCTTCTTCCTTTTGGCCGGCGAGCTGATTTCGGAAGAGCTGTTCCTGAAGATCAGGATTATTCAGTTCCGTATAAGCGTTTGCGAGTTCGACACCGCGAATAAAGAGTTCGAACCGTTCCGCGATGGCCGGATCGGACTGCTTTCTCTTTGTCAATGGACAGATGCTTGCGGGATAATCGATCACAAAAACCGGACCGACAAGGGCATCTTCCACCTTTTCTTCAAAGATCTCGTTCCGAATCACGTCCGGATGCCGATCCTTGATATCGATATTCAATGTCTTTGCGTAATCGAAGACGGCGCCTTCATTGTGCGGATCAACGCCCGTATATTCTTCAAAAAGATCATACCATCCTTTTCGCGCGAAAGGAGGAGTGAAATCGATCTCCTGTCCGCCCCAGGGAATGATCATTCCCTGTCCGGTCGCTTTGATCGCGTTGACAATGATCTTTTCCGTAATGTCCATCATGGACCGGTAATCACCGTAAGCCTGATAAAGCTCCATCATGGTGAATTCCGGATTATGGGTCTGATCGATTCCTTCATTTCGATAGACGCGTCCGATTTCGAAGACCCTTTCGATTCCGCCGACGAGCAGCCGTTTTAAATGGAGCTCCAGAGCGATGCGCATATACAATTTGGTATCCAGCGCATTATGATGGGTAATGAACGGACGGGCCGCGGCGCCGCCGGCGATATTATGCAGTGTGGGACCTTCCACTTCGACAAACTGTTCCCCGGCGAGAGTCGATCGGATCGAACTGATGATTTTGGTCCGATTGAGCATTCTCTGGAGAACGCCGTCTGTATGGATCAGATCGACATATCTCATACGGGAACGAAGTTCAGGATCGTTAAGTCCCTTGAATTTGTCCGGCGGGGTTTCAATCGACTTGCTGAGAAAATGAAGATCGGAAGCGAAGATGGTCAATTCCCCTTTTTGCGTCTTTTTGAATTCACCATCGACACCGATCAGATCGCCGAGATCAAGGCAAAGCGCGAGTTCCCAGTTTTTTTCGCCCACCTGATTTTTTCCGATCAGGATCTGGATCTCACCGGTCCAGTCTTTTACGGTAAGGAAGACGAGCTTTCCCTGTCGGCGCTGGAGCATGATTCGGCCGGCGATTCGAACTTGGGGGCCGTTCATGGGAATTTCAGGTTTGCGCCAGGAAGCTTGTCCATCAGGAGCTGGAGGGGGCTTGATCGGTTCCCCGACGATGATTTCCCCTTCTCGGGCGCGAACATCTCCGATCGTTTGGTGATCATCGAAGCGCTGTCCCCAGGGATCAATTCCCATTTCTTCCAGTTTACGCATCTTTTCACGTCGAGATGCTTCCAGTACAACGCCGGTTCCGGCGGATTCTTCCTTGGCCATTCCATATCCCTTTCGAGTTAATATTCAAACAGACGCAAAAACTCCGATCATAAACGGATCATCGGCGGATCTTTTCGGAAGACCAATTTTCCGAATGAGGGAGTAAGGGCGTCTCAAGATCATTGAAGATCTCCATTTTTACGTTTTTTCCCATTTTGGTCAATGCGTATCTTTGGAAAAACGAAAGAAATAATCGGAAAAACTCCCTTATCGATTGTAAACGATCAAAATGTCTGCTATAATTTCCTGAAAAGCGAGGGGAAAAGATGCAAAAAGTACTATCAGAAGGACGCGATATTTTAAAGATACCGGAAATCGCGGGTTTGGACGCCAAAAAGGCTCTGATCCGTATTCCGCCGGAGCTGGATGTTCCCTTGACGGATCGGGTTCGTGATCTGATCGATACATGGGAATTTCGGCGTCTTTCCCGAATTTGCCAGCTTGGATTTGTTCCGCTGGTCTATCCGGGCGCCCGGCATACCCGTTTTGAACATTCGCTGGGGGTTTATCGTCTTTCGCTCCTTGTTCTGAAAAGACTCGCGCATGATCCGGAATTTGCCTGTCTGGTCCGTCCGGAAGAAGCAGAAATGCTGATCTGCGCCGCTCTTCTCCACGATATCGGACATTTTCCCTGCTGCCATCTGATCGAGGATATCAAGATTCCCGGCCTCCCGCACCATGAAGAAGTTGCTTCCCATTATATTAAGGACGGGGAATGCGCCGCGATTCTTCGGACTCGCTGGAATCAGGATCCGGACGATATTCTCTCCCTGCTGAATAAACAGGTTCCCGAACGGAAGATCGGAGAATCCGATACGGAATACGAACGGCGCAGAAAAGTCTTTCATCTTTTGGCGTCCATTCTTTCCGGTCCGGTCGATATCGACAAGATGGATTATCTTTTTCGGGACAGCCTTGGCGCGGGCGTTCCTTACGGAAAGAACTTCGATATTGACCGTCTGATCGGAAGTTTATGCCTGAATCGCGAAAGGGATGGACTCGCCTTGACCGAAAAGGGAAAAACCGCGGCGGAAATGATGGTCTTTGCCCGATATGTGATGTTCAGTGAAGTTTATTGGCATCACGCGGTTCGAAGCGCAACGGTAATGTTCCAGAAAGCTTTTCGGATCCTTGCTCCTTCGAAAAAGGAAAAATCTTTTGTGGAGTCGGTCCTTGATCTTTCGGATCAGGCTTTTTATGAACATATTCGATCCGAAGGAATGGCCGGTTCAGAAGATTCTGGAAAACAGCAGGCGATCCGATTGCTTGACGGTATTTACGGTAAAGTGCGCAAACTGTATAAGCGTGTTCGGCAGTTCAGTATTTTGGAAGAGCCCCGTTTATATCATAAATTGGCTGGCCGTCCTTATTCGGAACTCGTTCAAATTGCCGACCGTATGATCGATCTTTACAATGAAGCCGTTCCTTTGCCGGAAAAACTCGAATCCGGCGCGATTTTGATCGACGCTCCGCCGGTGGATAAAGAAGTCGAATTCAAGATCGATGTTTATTATCCGATCGGAAAGAATTATCGTCCTTTATCGGAAGTCTCTCCGGTTGTTCGGGCTTTGGCGCGGGAACAATTTGATGATTACGTGAAAAGAGTCCGGATTTTTTCCTCGCCCGACTGTTCTTCAAGATTGAAAAAGTGCGATTTTTTGAATTCCCTTTTAGAGAAAATTTTGGAAGACGAACAATAAAACCGATTGGAAGGGGGGTATGCTTTACTCAAACTGTAAATAACCGATTTTGGAACCACGGATTTCACGGATTTTCACGGATCCTTTTTTTGGGTAAAACACGTTTTCATCAAAAATATCAGCCCCGAATCTTATATTGATTTCATCCGTGTTTATCCGTGTCATCCGCGGTTCCAAACAAAAATAATTATTACTGTATGAGTATTTTATGGGAATTCCGGAATTTTCCTCTTTTGTTGATCTTGCTTTGTTCTCTTTGTTTTCGTATAATAAGTAATAATCATAAACTGAAGCGGAACGGCTTCGGTTTGGGGCCCCTTTCAGGACTTACTATTTTGAGGAAAAAGATGAAAAATTTAGTGAATCGTTTTTGGATCGCGGGAATTCTTTGTTCGTTTGCAATGATGGGAACTTTTTTGCGGCAAGCCTGCCGCGGAGCGGAAGAATACGCGGGATTGATCGAGAAAGATACCATGTCGATGATCTGCGTTGATGTTGAAAAAGTGAATCTTTCCACCTTAACGGCCAAGGTATCGGAAATCGCGATGAACGTCGTCGATAAGGTTGTTCAGAAGCCGGAAGAGAAGAATCAGATGCGTCTTGCGGTTCCCGCTCTGATCGCAATGGCAATCGCTCCTTATACTCCTTTGTATCAGGGTCTGAAAGATAATGGAGTCGATAAATTTTATGCCGTTCCGACCCCGAAGAATGCCGAGATCAGTCCGTTTTATGTTGCGATTCCTGTTGGACAGAAATCAAATGATCAGCAGCAGGCCATTAAAGAACTTTCTGGGCTTGCGAATGACATCGGTCTGAATTTCCGGATGCCTTTTGTTCGGCATGGATATATCTTTTTTGTCTTTTTCAGTGATAATGCGATTGGAGATGATGCGATCAAATCCTATATCAAGGGACGCTTTATGAAGTTTGATACTGCGGAAAAGCCCCTTTATCAGGCTGGATTCGAGAAAATCAAAGGGGGAAGCGTCGGAATTGTCAATATCGCGGATCCCAAGCAGATTGAAGAAGGATATAAGCAATTCCAGGCTCAGTCGACCGGAAATGAAGCTGTCGATCAATTTTTGAAGGAGAATTTGCCCGAGATCATGCAGAAGGTCTTCAAAGGACTCAATTACGGCGCTTACAAGATCGATTTGGATGAACCTTCGCTCGTTTGGTATGGGAATCTGAAAGACCGGTCGGGCGGGGAAAAGTTCATCAATGATCTTCCCGGATTGGCTTCGAAAGTCGGCGGACTGCTCAAAGGACAAGCGGACCCTGAACTTGCGGATATTGTCGAGAAATTGATCGTTGCAAGCAAACCGGAGATCCAGGGAGATGATCTTGTTTGGAAGCTCAATCCTTCGTATTTCCGCAATCATCAGGAACTTTTTAACCGTCTTTTCAAAAAGACGGCCGCAATGCAAGCCGCGCAGGGCGCAAAATAAGGATTGGTTTTATGAAAATCGCGATGTGTAATGAGATGTTCAATAATTGGCCTTTCGCCGATCAGTTCCGATTTATTCGGGAATGCGGATACGACGGGGTTGAAATTGCGCCTTTTTCCATCGCGAACGATCTGAATTTCGCGGATCCGCCGACTTCGGATGTTCGGATGATTGACCGGAATACCCGAAAAGAGCTTGTTCGCATTGCCGAGGGAGAAGGAATTCAAATTTCCGGACTTCATTGGCTTTTTGCCCATACGGACGGGAACTATTATCTTACCTCTCCCGATCCGGAGATCCAGGCGAAAACGGCGGATTACTTTAAAGAGCTGGTCCGCTTTTGCCGGGAGATCGGCGGATCATATCTGGTCGTTGGATCGCCCCGGCAAAGATCGGTGCCCGCGAATCTCGCGATGTCTGCTGCCTATGATTCCGCCGCTCGAATCATTCAAGCGGTTCTTCCGGTACTGGAAGAAACCGGAGTGATCCTCGCGTTGGAGCCGCTTACGGCCCAGGAAACCAACTTCCTTCTTACAGCGGACGATGCGCTTTTCCTTGTCGAAAAGCTCGGAAGGCCGAAGAATCTTGGAATTCATCTTGATTGCAAGGCGATGTTCGGCAGCGAACGGGCCGCGATTCCAGAGGTAATCCGGAATTCTAAATACACGCCGTTTTTACATACTTTTCATGCGAATGATCCGAATCTCAGAGGACCCGGCTTTGGGGATCTTGATTTTCAGACGATCCTTCAGGCCCTTGACGCGGTTCATTTCGACGGTTGGATCGGAGTGGAGCCGTTTGATTATACCGCCTCGATCGAACGGCTTGCCAAGGAAAGTATCCGTAATCTGAAAAAATTTCTGCCGAAATCAAAGTGGGAGAGATGAAAAAGAAATCCGTTGTATTATCGAATCCGGATCAGGGAAAGGCGCAAGTCTCTTCCCCCTTTTTTGATCGATTCAGTTTTGTTTCCTGTCTCCTGTTCCCGATCGCACTGGTCTGTTCCATGGTCCTTGCGCCGGAAGGGGCTTTTCGGGAAGGGGAATTTCTTTCTTCCGGATTATTGGTCTTTCTTTCCCTGTTTTTTCTTTCCGGATCTGTTTTTTTATGGATTCGGAAGAGTCCGGATCGGGAATTTCGATTTCATCGGGCCGACGGAATCGTTCTTCTCCTTTTCCTCTGGTGCGCGATCGTTTATCTTTTTGCGGTTGACAAGGAATCGGTGAATCTTCGTTTTGCGTCCAATATGTTCTGGATTCAGGCGTTGATGTATTCCGTTTATTTTTATTTTCGGCTTCTTTCGCCGGACTGCTTTCGCAAACATCTTCCTTCCTTTTTGATGGTGATCTTTTCGATTGTAATCGCGGAATCTCTGTTCAGTGTTTACGCTTATACAGTTCGGGATCCCGCTTTTCGAAAGGCCTGGATCAAAGAGGGAGAAGCGCTTTTAATTGAGAACGGAATGAATTATCCGCCCGGCTCGCCGGAACGGATCATGCTGGAAAACCGCATTATGGGAAGTACTGAACCGCTTGGAACTTACGGATTGACGAATACGCTTGCCGGACTTCTCGTTCCCTGGACCGTTCTGTCCGTATCGCTCTTCTTCCGATTTCTCCTTAAAGGGATTGAGGTCGGATTTCGCAATCGAATGGAACCGCAAAAAAAGGGAGCATTCGGAGCCTGTCTGCTCACCGGACTCCTTTCCGCGCTGATGTTCGGATCGCTGGTCCTTACCAAAAGCCGAACGGGAATAATCGCCTTCCTTTTTGGATTGGGAATCGTCTTTTTCGGCTTTCTCCTGTATCGGGGATTGGCACCGGAAAACCGAAAACGCCTTTTCCTGCTGGGCGGAAGCTTTCTTCTTCTCTTCTTTGGCGGGATCTTGTTGGCGTTTACTTTCGGTCTGATCGATCGGGAAGTCTTTACAGAAGCGGGCAAATCACTCGGATACCGCCTGGAATACTGGATCACAAGCCTGAAGATGATCGCGGATCATCCCTTTTTCGGAATTGGACCGGGTAATTTTCAAACGATGTATCCCTATTATATGCTTTCCCAATCGAGTGAGATCGTTGCCGATCCGCACAATTTCGCTTTTGAAATTGCAACGAACTTCGGTATTCCTGCCTTGATCCTGTTCCTTCTTTTCGCGGCTCAAATCGGAATTCTTTTTTTCAAGAAAGGATCTCCGGAAGAATCGGATTCGACGGAATATCGACTGTCCCGTCCTGCGCTTATCGGCGGATTTTTGGGGGGAATCGTCGTTTTTCTCGTCTCCTTCATTACTTCCGCTCCGGTGGATTATTTTTTCATCTTCCTCTTTTGGATCGCGCTTGCCTTCTGCGCGGGGATCTTTGTCCTTGCGAATAAAACCGGATTTTCAGGCTGGCTGCGGAAAACAGGGAATCAAAAATTTACTCTTCTCCTTCTTCTTGGAGGAGCGGGAAGTATTTTATTAAATCTTTGCGCGGCGGGCGGAATTTTTTATCCTGCGGTGATCTTTCCTTTTTGGATCATTGCCGCGATTATGGTCAATCGGGACTGCCGGGAACCAAAAACAGCGAAAAAAAGATTTTATCTGATCCCTTTGATCATGATCGGATCGTTTTTCCTTTTTGCCGCCTGCTTTTTTACCGCGCAAAAACCGATGTTGGCCGGTAAATTCCTTACCATGGAACTGGAATCGGATTTGCATTCGAAGAATTTTCGGCCCGAAATGCTCCTTTCGGATTCTTTATGGAATGCGGATCCTTGGTCAATTCCCCTCGGGAAAATGAGATATGAACTTCTCCTTGATGCTTGTGTTCAAATGGGAGGAAATATGAATCAGACCAGTTGGGAAAGATCTCGCGAACATCTGATTCGGATCACGCCTCATTCCGCTTCGACCCGATTCATGATGGGAGATCGCGAATTGACCCATTATACGGAAAATAAAGATCCCAAGCTCCTGGCGCTGGCGCTGGAGGATCTCCGGCAAGCGGTCGAATTCGGGCCCCAGGATGCTCGCGTGCGGATGATTTACGCAAAAGCGCTTTTGGAGGCGGGACAGAAAAATCTTGCGGTCAAAGAAATCCGGCGCGCGCTGGATCTTGATGATCAAATGGTCCATAAAGATCGTAAATTACCGGAGGATCTTCGTAAATTCGGGGAATCGGTAAAATAATGACTGGACGAACTTCTTCTTTGCGATAAAATAGTAATGAAGTCCGCACGGGCGGATTCGTAAGAATACTTTTAATGGAAAGGTCGAGGATACAGATGGATTTACATGAACTGATAAAGTCGTTGAAAACTGAAGGCGGAAAAATCGTAATGCTGATTTCTGATGGGATCGGGGGACTTCCGCTTCAGCCGGGCGGACCGACAGAACTCGAAGCGGCCAACACACCGAATCTGGATCGCCTTGCGGCGAAAGGGGTATCGGGAATGTCGACGCCGATTCTTCCGGGGATCACTCCGGGCAGCGGGCCGGGCCATCTGGGACTTTTCGGATACGATCCGCTCCAATTCCAGATCGGACGAGGTGTTCTCGAAGCGGCGGGGATCGCTTTTCCCGTCGGACCCGACGATGTTTGCGTTCGCTGCAATTTCTGCACGATCGACAAGGCGGGCCTGATCTCCGATCGCAGGGCTGGTCGAATTCCGACCGAAGAAAGTGTTAAAGTGGTCGAGATCCTGAAGCAGATCAAGATCCCCGGTATTGAAATTTTTGTCGAACCGGTCAAAGAACACCGCTTTGTCGCCGTTTTTCGCGGAAAAGGGCTTGGCGGAGATGTTGCCGATACCGATCCGCAGAAAACCGGATTGGCTCCTCTTGATCCGGTTGGAAAAGACGACGCAAGTAAAAAGACAGCGGAAGCCGCCAAAGAATTCGTACGGCAAGCCCGAGAACTGCTCAAGGATCAGCCGAAAGCCAACTGCCTTACCATGCGCGGATTCGCGAAAAAACCGTCCCTTCCTTCCTATGAAGATCTTTATGGTCTGAAAGCGGCCGCGATTGCCGTTTATCCGATGTATAAAGGACTTGCAAGTCTGGTCGGAATGGAATTGGTCGGAACGCCAAAAACTCTGGAAGAAGAGATCGAAGTTCTGAAAGAGAACTGGAACGATTACGACTTCTTCTTCGTTCATTTCAAATATACCGACAGCCGGGGCGAAGACGGCGATTTCGATGCCAAGGTCAAAATGATCGAAGAACTCGACAAAGTGATCCCCGGTATTGAAGCCTTGAATCCGGCTTGTCTGGTGGTTTCCGGCGACCACAGTACGCCCGCCAAAATTTCGGGACACAGCTTCCATCCGGTTCCGACGATGATCGTTTCCGATCTTGCCCGAACTGATGCCTGCACGAAATACGGGGAAACAGAAGCTTCCAGCAAAGGCGGGCTCGGACAATTCCAGGCGATTTATCTGATGCCGCTTGCAATGGCGCATGCGGGCCGATTGGCCAAATTCGGCGCCTGATTTCATCAATTAAACGAAAGGAGTCCATCATGAGCAATCGTTTTTTCCTGTTCCATTACTGGGGGCCCTGCATTATTGCTGCGCTCCTTTTCGTCGGCGGATGCAAGAAAAAGGAACTTCCGACACCTGCGCCGGCGCCAAAAACGCCGGAACAGAAAACAGACGTCCCGAAAGTGCCTGAATCGATTCCTTCCGATGTTGTGTTCATTAAAGGAAATGATCATTTCATTGAATTTCTGAAAAACAATCCGAAGGCGATCGTTGATTTTACCGCCACTTGGTGCGGCCCCTGTCAAATGATCGCTCCCGAGCTCGAAAAAATTGCCCTGCGGAACAAGGATAAGGGATTGAAAGTCGCTAAAGTCGATATCGATCGTAATCCTGATATCGCTTCCGCGTATAAAGTGCAGCCGATTCCGGATATTCGTTTCTTCTTGAACGGAAAAGAGATCGCAAAGGTTATCGGGGTCGATATCGGCGGACTTTATATCGGAACCCAGGATCTTTTGAATCGAAAGCTGGAGAATGAAGGGAAGCCGGAAGCCCCGAAGGCTCCTGCGGTTTCTCCGAAAGCCCCGCTTGAAATTCCGAAGCCGGAAGCTCTGAAAAAAGGTTGATTTTTCGGAAAATTTGGGAAGACGGAACCGTTCGAGGTTCAAAATCCCTGTCCTTACAGGATTAACATCGCACGAGGTCGATGAGAAACATCGGCCTTTGTACGGATTGCCCCGCTGATTGAACACTTAACGATTAACAATGAACAATGTTTTCTTTCCCCCCGATTTTTCGGCTCCGGACCCGATCGGATTTCGCTAAGGTCTATGCGCGGCGATGCCGGGCAGGGGATGATTGTTTTCTTGTCTTTGCCGATCTCAACGGTTTGGATTATTCGCGGATCGGGCTGTCGGTCTCCAAAAAGGTCGGAAATTCTCCTTGCCGAAATCGATGGAAGCGGCTGATTCGGGAAGCTTTTCGACGGAATCGGGAAGATCTTCCTTCCGGATTCGATTTTATTATTATTCCGTCAAAAAAAGAACCTCTCCCATTGCTGGAAGAGGTGGTTTTCTCCTTGAAGCGGAATTGCCGTCGGGCCGCGGAAAAAGCGCGGAAAATTCCTCAGACCTGAACGATTCGGATCCGTTCGTCGACTTGGGATTTCAGTGTATTTTCGACGAGGAATTTCAATGTCTGCGTTGCGCTGGCGCAATCGGCGCAAGCACCTGTAAGCTCGACGTAAACGACCAAATCTTTAATATCGAAGATCTCGATATTTCCTCCGTCTTTCTGAATCATGGGCCGAATATAGGAGTCGATGACCTGTTCGATCTTTCTGGAGATCTGATAGGGAGAGAGCCCGGAATTATCGGAAGCGGGGCTTTTTTTCGGAACAGGAGCCGGAATTGCGGGCGCGGCGGAATCGATTGCGGTCAATGGAACGAACGAGGGCTTGGCCGCATCGGTATCCGAGGCTTTTTTCGTTCCCCATACTTCATTGAGAATATCCTGGAGTCCGCCCGGCGCATGATGGCAGCTCATGCAACCGCCGCCGGCCTTGATCGCTCCGGTAATTTCGGGAATCGTATGCAGGTTCAGTTCCTTGATCTTTCTTTTGATATAAGGTTCGGTCAATCCGAAGCATTTGCAGACCATTCGTCCTTCTTCTTCCTCTTCGAGATGGGACTCGATACCGAGTTCGGACAATTTTACTCCGCGCCGGCGGGCCCAATCGAAAACCGCGGCTTCCAGTGCTTCCGCGCCCATTACGGAGCAATGAATCTTCTGCTGGGGAAGACCTTCGAGAAACTCGACAATATCGTCGTTGGTGATCTTTAATGCTTCCAGCGGCGTGATCCTTCGATCTTCGATAATGCAGCAGAGCGCTTCTGATGCCGCGATGGCCGAAGTGCAGCCGAACGTGAGATATTTCGATTCGACGATCACATCTTTGAGCGGATCTTCATTTTTTTCGACGCGAAAGGTAAACCGAAGCGCGTCCCCGCAGGCGATGGATCCATGTTCGCCGACCCCATCCGGATTTTCGATCTCGCCAAGATGTGTTCCCGGCTTTCCGTGAACGGCGTCCATAAACAGTTGTTTGGTTTTTTCGCTGTATTCCCAGCCCATTGTCGATCCTCCCTTGCAATGTATTTCAGGTGAATATATCCGATTCCTGCAATATTATAAGCCAAATAAAGATTTTGGGATTGGGGACAAGATAAAAATCCATGAAATTTTTCATTTTTACCCGGATCGTGTCCCTCTTTTGCTTTTTTCAATTGACGCATTCAGAAAAATCGGGTATCATGGACCTCTTAATGGATTCTTTGGGGTGAAGAAAAACCTTATTGATTGCAGAATTGACGAAATCAGGATTTTTATGCCATTTATTAATAAAGAAAATTCGGTTTATATTACCGGAGGAACCGGCTTTGTCGGATACTGGCTGGCCAAAAGGCTGATCGAAAAAGGATATTATGTGCGATGTCTGGTTCGAAAAAGTTCCAATGTCGATAAACTGCGCGCTCTCGGGGCGGAGTTGGTCGAAGGGGTCTTGAACTACCCTCAAAGCCTGGAGTTGGGAATTCAGAACGCAAAGTATGTTTTTCATCTCGCCGGGTTGACAAGGGCCTTGAATTATCATGAGTTCTTAAAGGTCAATCAGGACGGATGCCGGAGTATTGCGGCCGCTTGCCTGGAGACGGGCAAAAATTTCGGATTTCCCCCGACTTTGGTTTCTGTCTCTTCCCTTGCCGGCGCGGGTCCCGGTCTGTTAAAACGACCTGATGATCCCCTTCTCACCGATGCCGAACGGGAAGATCATTATAAATACCGCGGACGCAGGGAAACGGATGAGCCACGTCCGCTTTCCGCATACGGACGGAGTAAAATCGCGGGCGAAAAGGAACTCTTGAAGTTCGCCGATCAGATCCCGATCAGTATTGTTCGCCCCCCTTATATTTTTGGACCGGGCGACCCGCTTTCCGTTCCGCTTTTTAAAATGGCGGCGCACTCCCGATTCTTCCCTGTTCCCGGCTATTTTTCGTTCCGGTTTTCCTTTATTCATGTCGAAGATCTTGTGGAACTGTTGATTCGAACGGCGGAACGGGGCGAACGGCTCCGTTCGAACAGCTTGGATCGAAGCAAGGAGACGGGAACCTGTTCCGGAAAGGGAATCTATTTTGCCGCTTCCCCGGAAGCTCCGTTTTTTTCCGAGTTCGGAATGATGCTCGGGCGGTGCTTTGGCCGGAAAGATCTTCACACGGTAAAATGTCCCCCGCTCGGTGTCTTCGGAACCGGGCTGGTTCAGGAAATCTGGAAGCGATTAACGCATAAACAGGTCGGCTTTGACTGGAATAAGGCGGTGGAAGCAATTCACGGCCCCTGGATCTGTTCGGAAAAGAAGATCTGCGATGCCTTTCATTTCTCTTTCCCCCATTCTCTTCAAGATCGCCTCCAGCAGACCGCCGACTGGTATCTGAAGGAAAAATGGATCTGAGATCAAGCGTTTATTTCAAGGATGGGGTTAATCACGGTTCTTTGCCGGAATGATTTCAATGCACCAGATGTCCGGAAGACAGCAGAAGCGGATACGGGGCCCCATCCCGCGCTCCATTCCGGTTCCATTGCTTACAATAAGATCGATTTCCCTTCCGGTTTCCGGGTCCGTTAATCGGGAATGGCCCGATCCGTATCGGCGCGGAAGTTTGCTCGTATTGATAAATAAAGCGCCGAAAAACGGAATCCGGATCTGTCCGCCGTGTGTATGTCCCGCAAGAAGAAGATCTCCGTCCGGAAACGCCGTCGCAAAGTCGGGACAATGTCCGAGAATCAGATGAAATTTGCCCGACTTCTTTTGATCCGGCGTCAAAAAGTCTTTTCTTTCATTCTTCCAGCAGGTGATCGGATCAATACAGGTTAAAAGAAGATCCTCTCCGATCTCGACCGTTTTCGTATCGGGCATCATTTTTATGTTCGTGTTTTTGAAGAGATCGTTTCCCCATTCGCGTTCATACTTCTTTCCCGCGATCGCGAAGCAGCCCAACGGAGCACTCAGATCGATCCTGCGCAAAAGGGCGTTCAATTCCCCGCCAAGATCGCGTGCTTTACCATGCTTTCCCTTAAAAGCCTGATAGACGGTAAGATCCTTTTCAACACTGCTTCGGGAAAACTGAATATAATCTCCGCCGAGCAGGATCAAATCCGCGTTCAGATCTTTTACCGTTTGAAATGCCCGTTCCTCGTATTTGCCGACCAAATCCATTTGAGGATCGGTGATGAAAGCGATCTTTATCGGCTTTGTGATCTTTTCCGACCGGATCACTGTCGTTTTTACCTGCAAAGCGGTCGGTTCGATCAGCATGGAATCGATTCCGGTCAAGACCGCTGCAATCGCCAAAAAGAAAGGAATCGCTCCTTTCTTCCATTTTTGCGATCGGTTCCCGGCGGTCCGAAAATAGATTTGAAGAAAACTTCCAAAAAGGAATAAACTTCCTTCGATAAAGACCCCTTGCGCAAAAAGACGGAGATTCGAAAACAGGGGGGCGACCGTATACTGTCCGTTTGGCCGATTCGGGATCTCGTAAGCAAACGCTCCGGTATCTCCGATAAAGACCGCATAGATCAGCGCGAGCAGAATTCCGGTGAACGAATAGAAACAGAATTTGATTCCAAACCGGGGAGGGCGGCAGCAATAAATCAGATAGAGAACCGTTAATCCCATCAGAATATGATATAAAACAGTGATCTTCAGCATGGAATCGAAATTGGGGGAGAGAGATGAACGGGATCAGCACCGCACGTCAAGAGAATCAGCGGCGGAGCCGGAGCCGGGAATCAATGATTGCCCGGCTCTGAAAATTCCTTTTACGGAAACCCGAAAAGATCGCCGTTTATAAAAAGATGCGATCAGCCGACAAAAACGGCGTAATCGGAAACGGCCTGAGAATTCGCGGACTGAACGACAGCGCAATTCATTCGAATTCTCGGAATATTCTTCTCGATGTAATACTTGACGACCTTGGTTTTTCGCGGATTGACCGCCGCCTGTCCGAGCAGATAATGTCCGATCAAAATGGCGATGCCGGCGTCAACGAGTTTTCGCGCGGAAAGATCCATGTAGACGCTTCCCTCATTTTTCGCGAAAACAACGGTCTGTTCCAATTCCAGCCGCATATCCTTGAGTTTGTCTCTCAAGGCAAGGAGTTCGCCGGAATACTCTTTCTTTTCGAAATCTTCGATATAGGATTGAAAAACACCGGACGTCAATCCGCGAATGGCGGCGACAACCTGGAGCTGGGATGTTCCTTCGTAAATGGTTGTAATACGGGCATCCCGCAGATATCGTTCCGCGGCGTAATCTTTCATATATCCGCTTCCGCCGAGAACCTGAATCGCATCGGTCGCAACTTTGATCGACATCTCGCTGCAAAAATACTTGCTCATCGGAGTCAACATCGCGTTCAGTTTTTTCAGTGTCCGCGACCGCTGCTTCATGAACTTCTTTTCTTCATCGGAAAGGGCATCGGCATTTCGTTCGAGAAGACGGTTCGTATTGTTCTCAAGATCGCAGACACGGGCCGTTTCATAAGTCAACGCGCGCGCCGCTTCGATATCGATTTGCATATCGGCGCAAAGTTCGGCGACTGGCGGGAGCTGAACGATCGGCGCTCCGAACTGCTCACGGGTTTTTGCGTATTCCCGGGCCAAGCGCGCGGCGGCTTCCGCAACACCAAGCGATTGGGCCGCGATTCCGAGCCGGGCTCCGTTCATCAATGCAAGAACATAAGTGATCAAACCGCGCTGGCGTTCTCCGATCAGGCGGCAAGGCGTATTATTGAAAACGAGTTCGCATGTCGGCGATCCATGGATCCCCAGCTTCGATTCCAAATGGCGGACTTTCACTGTTGGACCGCGATCGCAAATAAAGAGACTCAATCCGCGGCCGTCCGCGATACTGTGCTCGCTTCGCGCCAATACGAGAAGAACTTCTCCGCAGCCGTTCGTAATAAACCGCTTGACGCCATTGAGGAACCAGTTCCCGTTTTCGTCCTGATCGGCAAGCAATCGAACCGCCTGAAGATCGGATCCCGCGTCCGGTTCGGTTAATACCATTGCTCCGGTTACCTCGCCCGACGCGAATTTGGGAAGATACTCGTCCCGGATCTCATCGGAAGCAAACGCGTAAATTGTGTCCGCGATTCCCTGAAGTCCGAACATATTCATGAACGAACAGTCGGCCCGGGCAATGATCTCGGTCGCCATCGTATAGATCAGAATCGGACAGTTCAATCCGCCGTATTTGCGCGGAAGGGTAAATCCCATCAGATCCGCCTGCGCAAGCCGGTCCAGATTCGCCTGGACATACGGATGAAGGGAAACGGTCTGATTCTCATTCAGCGTGTTCCCTTCCTGATCGACCTTTTCGGAATGGGGCTCAATCGTCTCTCCGGCAATCGATCCCGTAATATCAAGTATGCTCCGATAATTATCGATCACATCATCAATATCACGCGGAAGATAATCGGCGCCGCCGTTGGGCGTTTCTCTTTCCTGAAGCGACGCGATCTCTTTCAGATCGAAATAATCGAGCAGGAATTTTATATCGTTATTATCCCTGAAAAAATTTGGCATTTCTGTTCCTCTTCTCTTAATTGCGTGCTTTAAAGGCTTTGATCATCATGGGAATCACCTGATTCAGATCTCCCACGATCCCGTAATGGGCAATGGAGAAAATCGGCGCGTTCGGATCACTGTTGATCGCAATGATCTTCGCGGATTCTTCCATTCCGGCGCGATGCTGAACCGCTCCGCTGATCCCGCAGGCAATATAAAGGGCGGGCCGAACGGTGGTTCCTGTCTGTCCGATCTGATGTTCATGTCCGGCGAATCCGCCGTCCACTGCGGCCCGGCTCGCGCCGACAGCACCGCCGAGAACGCCGGCAAGATCAAAGATCTGATTGAAATTCTCTTTGCTTCCGACTCCGGCGCCTCCGGCAACAATGATTCGGGCTCCTTTAAGATTCAATCGGCGCTCCTCAACATGCCGTTCAATAATTTCAACGGCCATAAGAATATCGTCGATGGGAACAGATTCCCGCACGATCTCCCCCTTACGGGCCGGATCAGGATCACGAAGCGCGATCACGCCTTCGCGGACGGTTGCCATTTGCGGCCATCGTTCCGGATTGACAATGGTCGCAATAATATTTCCGCCGAATGCGGGCCGGATCTGAAGTAAAAGATCTTTATGGACAACACCGGTTTTTCCGTCCGGAACATCATCGATCTGAAGATCGGTGCAGTCGGCGGTCATTCCGGATCGGGTCTCCGACGCAATACGCGGCGCAAGATCCCGTCCGAGATTTGTCGCTCCGTAAAGAACGATCTGCGGACGGTGTTTTTCGATCATCTTGACCATCGCGTGCGCATAAGGAGCACTCGTAAAATTCTTCAGCTTGGGATCATCCACCGTATAAACTTTGTCGATCCCGTAAGAGATCAGGACAGAAGCCAGTTTTTCGACCTGATATCCGGGAAGGACTGCACCGGCGGGAACGCCAAGCCGATCCGCAAGATCGCGTGCCTTTCCGCAAAGCTCAAGAACGACATCCTGGATCTTTCCGTCTTCCTGTTCGGCAAAGATCCATACTTCTCCCTTCGGATTCTTTTCTATCATCTTATCCTCATTATCATATCTTTAACAGAGTTCTCCAATTTTCCTTTCTGAAAGAAAATCGGCAAAAGTATTTCATTCCTTACAAAGTTTTATCAACAATAAGTTCATGAACCAGTCCGGTAATTCCTTCTTCGTTCGGATCGACCTGTTTGTATCCTTCTTTTTTCAGAACGATCGACTGAATTCGGAAGACCTTTGTCGGAGATCCGGCCAAGCCGCACCGATCAAGATCCGCGTGAATATCGTCGAGATTCCATTGTTCCAGAAGATCGCCGGACTGCTTTAAAAGATCCATTTTGGCGGCGGCATCCTCTCCGGCAATTTCGAGAGGGACCCGTTTATGCTTGTTCTTCATCATTTTTTTCGCGGCGCAGGGACGGGGATCGTTTGCCGATTCAATTACGGTAATCAGAGCCGGCAATTTCACGCGGACCACTTCCCATCCGTTTCCGATATTCCGTTTCAATGTCGCTTTACCGTCGGTAATATCGATAATACTTTCAAGATAGGTAACCTGTGGTACTCCCAGCTTTTCCGCGCATTGAGGACCAACCTGAGCGGTATCACCGTCAATCGCCTGTCGTCCGCAAAAGACAAAATCATAATTGCCAACGGTTTTCACCGCTTGAGCCAATATATAGCTCGTTGCCAAAGTATCGCTTGCGGCCGCGCGCCGGTCGGTGATCAAAATGGCCCGATCCGCCCCCCGATACAGACATTCCCGAAGAATATCCGCCGCTTTCGGAAGCCCCATCGTGAGAACGGTTACCGTTCCCCCGTATTTCTGCTTGATCTCAAGCGCCGCTTCCAGCGCGTGAAGATCGTCCGGATTAAATATCGCCGGAAGGGCCGCTCGATTGATCGTTCCGTCCTCTTTCATCGCTTCCCCGGTAATATTGGATGTATCCGGGACCTGCTTTACCAACACTATAGAATGATAAGACACTTCTTATATCTCCTATTTAACCTATATTATTGTTCAAAACGGTTTATTTATAAACTACGAAATTTAAGTGAAATTTACATAAAAAAAGAATCTGCGTCAATAGCGATTTTTAAAAGAATAGTCCTTTTTTGGAAAGATCGTGATCTTTTTTCTGGAAATGAAACGGCTTTTCATAAAATAAATTCCGATTTCCGGAGATGTTTTCTCTTTACTTTTTGAGAGAGGGACTCTATAATTATAGAAGTTTTAACGTTCTGGAGTCCATCGAGCCGGAACGGATCAGGTAAAACCGAAAACAGAGGTCAATATATAATAGGAGTCGATTGAAGAATGAAGAACAATTTTTACGCCTACCTTGGAACCGGGCTTCTTGGCAGTCTTTGCACTTTGGGGGTGGTCTGTCTTCTTTTGCCGATTACGGGCAAGGACGTATCGGCCCAGCTGGGGGATACCGGACTGAAGCCGCTTGTCGGTGCTCCTGCTCTTCCGGGAAATACACCGTCGACGACCGTTCCGCTCAAGCCGAGAATCAATGAAAAGGCGTCGATTCAAACGACAACTCAACTTCTTCAGGAACGATACGACGAACTTCTTCCGGAAGAAAGGGTATCGATTCAGATTTATGAAAAGCATAATCGAAGTGTCGTTAATATCGAAACGGTTTTTGTCCGCGAAGCGCATTTCATGTTCCAGGAAGAGGCCGAAGGACGCGGAAGCGGGATCGTTTTCAGCGATCAGGGGATCATTCTCACAAACTATCATGTGATCGAAAAAGCAAACGGGGTATCGGTAACCCTTTATAATGGGGAGAGCTATCAGGCCAAATTGATCGGGGCGGATCCGAATACGGATATCGCTC
Source organism: Planctomycetia bacterium (assembly GCA_030539035.1). Taxonomy (GTDB): domain Bacteria; phylum Planctomycetota; class Planctomycetia; order Pirellulales; family Thermoguttaceae; genus JAUNBG01. Next base: position 9,423 of record JAUNSU010000002.1, on the reverse strand, counting down.
TTCTGAAGATTGATGCGCCGAAAGAATTGCTCGTTCCGGTCGAGTTGGGTGATTCTTCCCGGCTCCTCGTTGGCCAGCTTGTTTACGCCATTGGAAATCCGTTCGGACATGATCGAACGATGACCCGGGGAATCATTTCCAATTTAAATCGAACCATTGCGAGTCCGAATCAATTTCGACAGATCAAGGGCGTGATTCAGGTCGACGCGGCGATTAATCCCGGCAATTCGGGCGGACCGCTCTTCGACAGCCGGGGACGTTTGATTGGAATGAATACCGCAATCGCAAGTCGGGTCGGCGAAAATTCCGGCGTCGGATTCTCCATTCCTTCCAACACTATCGCGCGAATCGGCCGAATCCTGCTTGAACAGGGAAAAGTCGTTCGGGGCGATATCGGAATTATTCAGGTAACCGAAACCGAAAACGGACTGGTTCCTGTTCTGATCGACAACGGCGGCGCTGCGGACAAGGCCGGTTTGCAAGGACAAAAAGTAGTGATCGCGACCATCGAACAGAACGGAATGGAATATCAGATGGAAAAGCTCGTTAAGCCGAAAAGAGGATTCGATCTCATTATCGGAGTCAACGGGCAAAAGGTGAAAACCGCCGATGAATTCATTACCGCGATTGAAGAGCACCGGCCGGGCGATACGGTCAATCTCGATATCATTCGCAATCGGCGGCAGATCTCTCTTCCTGTTGTCCTTGACGCTCCGGTTCCCGTGCCGCAAAGAAAATAATTCCGTTTATGAAAATAACCGATTTTGAAACCGCGGATTTCACGGATGTTTTTTTGGTAAAAACACGTTTTCTTCAAAAAGATCAGTCCCGGATCTTATAGGAATTTCATCCGTGTTTATCCGTGTCATCCGTGGTTCCAAACAAAAATATTTTTACCGTATGAGTATGAAAATAAAGTGAAATGAAAAAATTCGAAATAGAAATCGACAGTGAACAGGATTTTATCGATATTGATCCGGATCTGATCAAAAAGACCCTTCGCCGCATTTTTCGCGGTGAAGGGGTGAAAACCGCGAATATGGAGATCTCCATCGTGGATGATCCGACGATTCACGATCTGAACGTCCGTTATTTGGGACATGATTACGCAACGGATGTTCTTGCGTTCGACATGGATTCCGATCTTGATCAGGGCCATCTTGAAGGAAACATTATTGTAAGCGCGCAGACTGCCCGGGATCGCTCCTCCGAGTTCGATTTTTCTCCGGAACGGGAACTCCTTCTCTACATCGTTCACGGGACCCTTCATCTTTTGGGATACGACGATCATGCAAAAGAAGACGCACCCCTCATGCGCCAAAAAGAAAAAGAATATCTGCCGGAATGAAAAATGCTGATAGATGAAATTATTAAAACGATGTACTATCTTACCCGACACGATTCTATTACAATTACGTCGGACGAAGAATTATTCTTCTATGCGAATAAGTGGCCCATCGTCGGCGAGGAAAGTCTTCAGGGAATTGATCGATTTGGTCGAAACCGGACAGACAGAATTTTTTTGTACCTCTGTAAAGCGGTTCACTCCTATACTTTTCAATGGCCTGATGATGGAACGGTTCCCAAATTTCATTCCCTGTTTTGCCGAAAGGAAGGGGATAAATACATGGTTAAAGTTGTTCTCAATACGGAAACGGTAGAAGGAGAATTGTTCGAAATATTTACCTTGTATGATAAACGCTATCTCCTCAAGCCAAGTGAAGCAGATCATAAATAAGGGATTTTCATGTTGATGAGAGAAGAGATATTATTCTGGCTTCGGGAAAAGGATCCGGAGAAATTAAAAGAGCTCTGGGCTCGGGCCGATCGTCTTCGCGCAGAGAATGTCGGCGACGCTGTTCATTTTCGCGGTCTGATCGAACTGTCCAGTTTCTGCCGCCGGAATTGTCTGTATTGTGGAATCCGGGCAAGCCGTCCGGGCCTTACCCGATATCGGCTTACGAGGGAAGAGGCTCTTTCCTGTGTGCAAAAAGCGGTCGATTTCGGATACGGAACCGTTGTAATTCAGGCGGGAGAAGATCCGGGAATCGATCAAAATTTTATTACCGATCTGATCCGTGAGATCAAAGCGCGTTCTTCCCTGATCATTACGCTCAGCCTTGGCGAACGAAAAGAAGAAGAGTGGATCGCATGGAAAGAGGCGGGCGCCGATCGGTATCTTCTTCGGTTTGAAACGTCCAATCAGATCCTTTATAATGCGATTCATCCGAAGGCGCCGGATACGGTTTGGCCGAATCGGCTTGATCTTCTTCGCCGGCTTCGGGAGATCGGCTATGAAATCGGGAGCGGTGTAATGATCGGAATCCCGGGCCAAAGCATTGATGATCTTGCCCGGGATATTGAGCTCTTTCAGGAACTTGATCTGGACATGATCGGCTGCGGACCTTATCTTGCTCATCCTGATACGCCGTTGGGCAAGATCGAACAGGATCCGGATCTTGGGAAACAATACGGTCTTCCCGCAACGGAGGATCCGGTTGAAAGTTCGAATGAAATGGCCTTTAAGGTGATTGCGCTTGCCCGTCTGGTCTGTCCTTCGGCGAATATTCCGAGTACAACGGCGATTGCAACGATTGACGGCAAACAGGGAAGAACATCCGGGCTTTCCCGCGGTGCGAATGTGATCATGCCCAATTTGACGCCAATGGAATATCGGGCTCTTTACGAGATCTATCCGCATAAAGCGGCGGCATTGGAAACCGCGGAGCAGACGCACGCCATCGCGATCGATCAGGTAAAATCGATCGGACGATTCCCCGGATCCGGCCCCGGCGGAAGAAAAAAATAGTGATTAGTGATTAATGTTTAGTGATGAGTGGGGAGCGGCGGCGTTGCCGCCGGGGATAAGCGAGGACGCTTACCCATCCCTGCGCTCGGATTCGAACCTTACACAAAAATCTTTGTTTTTCACTGATTCCCCGGTTTAATCAGTGTTTATCTCTTTTAGAGATTCCAACTCCCTCACAGAGCGGCGGCTTCGTCGCCGGGTGGGCGAGACGCCCACCGTCCCAGCGCTCGGGCGCAAACCGTGTTCCAGTATCGATGTTTTTCTCTGCTTCCCCGGGTTAATGGGTATTTATCATTTTTAAAAATTTCAACCCCTTCACAGAGCCAAAAAAGCATATTACTTTACCCGATTGGAACTGCCAATAATCGGCGCACCGAAGGTGCAGTGCCTTCCAGCCCGGGGCAGAGCACAAACATGAAATGTTTGTGCGGCACCCCGGGTCAACGAGCCCCCAACAGCAGCGCGCTGTAAGCGCAGTGCAAAAAAAGAACAACCGGTAAATCAGCGACCAACGGGAGCGGGGCTCCGGCAACCGCGCGGCAGCGCGCACTGGGAGCGGAGCCTTATCGGATGGACACAAAAAACACAGAACCCGCTCATTTCCCCGCAGGGCCTCACTCCTCCCTCCCCAACTAATCACTAATCACTAAACCCTAATCACTAGTATTGATCTTTTCGTTGAAATTTGCTATAATGGTCCAGTTGGTGAAAAAAACTGCTGTTTACATCGGATTCCTTTATAAAAATGGAGAAAAGAACAATGATCAAAAAGTTCGGCATTATCGGCTGCGGTATGATCGCAACATTTCACGCACGGGCAATTAAAGAGGCGGGCGGTGAACTTGTCGCCTGTTTTGATATGATTCCCGCCGCCGCGGATCGAATCGCGGGCGAATTCGGCTGCAAGGCCTATTATGATCTGAATGAATTCCTCGCAAATCCGGACGTGGAAATCGTAACCATCGGAACACCGAGCGGAGCGCATAAAGATCCGGCGATCGCGGCCGCAAAGGCCGGCAAGCATATTATCGTGGAAAAGCCGCTGGAGATCACGCCCGAACGATGCGATGAAATTATCGACGCGGCGGAAAAGGCCGGAGTTGTCCTTTCGACCGTTTTTCCGAGCCGGTTTCATCAGTCGAGTCAGTCGATTCGAAAAGCCCTCGATGCTGGTCGATTCGGACAGTTGACCCTGGGCGACGCCATTGTAAAATGGTATCGGACCCAGCAGTATTACGATGGTGGAAATTGGCGGGGAACCTGGGCCCTCGACGGCGGAGGCGCTCTGATGAATCAGGCGATTCACAGTGTCGATCTGCTTCTCTGGATGATGGGACCGGTCGCCGAGATCAGTGCGATGACCGGCCTGATCGCTCATGAAAGAATCGAAGTGGAAGATGTCGCAATCGCAAATCTCCGGTTCGCAAACGGTGCTTTTGGAAAACTCGAAGCAACCACGGCCGCCTATCCCGGCTATTTGAAACGGATCGAGATCCATGGAAGCAAAGGATCCGCAATGATGGAAGAGGAAGATATCGTAAAATGGGACTTTGCGGATCCGGCGGAAGAAGACAAGGCCATTCTGGAATCCATGGCGCAAAGCCGATCGACCGGGGGCGGCGCGGCCGATCCCGCCGCGATTGGACATCATGCGCACGCTCTTCAGTTCAAAGATGTAATGGACGCGATCAATACCGGACGCAAACCGTATATTGACGGACTCGAAGGGCGTAAAAGCGTCGAAGTGATCTGCGGTGTTTATGAATCGGCCCGAACTGGAAAAATCGTTCGACTGAATTGAAAAGAGTCTTTATAATTGACTCATACTGTAAAAAATTTTTGGGGGAACCACGGATGAATTCCATTAAAACACGGACGAATTCTTTTGAGTGAAAACCTGTTTCAAACAAAAAATCTATCCGTGAAATCCGCGGTTTCAAATACATCGGGTTGACAGTTTGAGTCATTGACAAATCCCGGCAACGGAACAGAAAAGAAAAGGGCGATGAATAAACGCTCCCACGGTAACGTTAAGCGAGGCGAAATCGATTATCAAAGCAATGGCGCAGGATCAGTCGATCTTGCTTTTATCGGCGCCGGGCGCGGGAAAATCCGAGTCGATTACCCAGGCGGCCGAGGATGCAGGTCTTTCCTGCAAGTCGCTTTTGGGGACCCAAATCGCGCCGGAAGACGTGTCCGGGATCCCGCGTATCGTTGGCGAACGATCGGTCTTTTGTCCACCCCGGATCCTTTTGCCGGAAGATCCAAAACCGTTTTGTCTGTTCCTTGATGAGCTTCCCGCCTGTACGCCCGATATTCAAAAATCGTTCTACAGTCTGCTTCTCGAACGGAGATTGGGAGAACATCCTCTCCCTAAAGGGACTTGGGTCGTCGCGGCCGGAAATCGTGCCGAAGACCGATCGCTTGTCCGTTCTCTTTCCGCCGCGCTGATCAATCGCGTGATCATTCTCAACGTTCGCGTCGATGTCAAGGAATGGCTGATCTGGGCCGCCGCGAACAATGTTCGAAAAGAAGTTTTGGGTTTTATCATCTTTTCGCCGGATTCCCTGATGCGGCGCCATCCCGCCGACACCAACTCCGTTTTCGACACCTCGTGCCTGGGTCAGTCTGGCACATGCGCTCAATCGTGCGGAAGCCGCGGGAATCATGTCTCCGGACATCGTTCGGGTACTCGCGTTCGGAAGGGTCTCCCCGGAAGATGCCGCTGTCTTTTCCGTCTTCTGTGAAAAAAAGATCGGGGCGCTGAACAGCTGGGACAATTATATAAAATTCCCGAATCAAATGCCCGATGACCGGACAATGCGATGGTTCATCTGCAATCAGATCCATCGTTCCCTGTGCAATCAGGAACGTTCGGAAAATGACCGGCAACTCTGGAATTCCTTTACTGCGGAACAGATCAATGATTTTCTGCTCTCTTTAAAACAGGAAGAAAGAGCGTCCATGCTTCTCGACACGGTGGAATCGTGGGGAAAACTCGGCGCCGATCCTGTGATTCTGCAAACCTTTACGGAAATGACTGGAATCAATGTATGATCGAAAACAGTGAGAGAGATAAAGAAGGCGATCGCCGAAAGATCAGGACCGCACTGGGACAGGCCTCTGTTCTTTATCCGTTTTTGGCCGGGATCCTTGCCGTTCTGAATTTTCAGGTGGATGCCCGATGTGAAACGGCGTGTGTCTTTCCGTCCGGACGGACTTTAATCAACCCCTTTTTTCTTGACTGCCTTAATACTTCAGATCTTGCGTTTATCCTCGCCCATGAAGCAATGCACATCTTTTTAGGTTCGCACGAACGATGTACTCCCGACGACGATGGATATTTGACCAATCTCGCACACGATTTCATTATCAACGATATCTTGTGCGAAGAATCGAACGGCGATTTCGAAAGACCTCCCGCGGACGGTTTGTATTGGCCGGATTATGCCGGAGAATATAATATCAAGTTCCGGGATGATGATAAAGAATGGAAGCCGGCAAGATCCTTTTCTTACGAGGAACTTGCGCTGGAACTTGCGAAAATGCGGAGAGATCTGTTTACAAGAGGCTGGAATTTTAATAAAAAGAAAGAAGCAGCGAAAAAGGAACCGGAAAAACCGCAGGGACTTGGCGATTTGATCGCGCAAAAACTCGGAATGAATAAACCGGAACCTCTGGAACCGCAGGAACCGCAAAAAGAAGGACTCGCCGATCTCCTGCTTCCCAAAAGCAAAGATGTACTCAGTACGGAATGGGAACTTAAACTCTTTCCCGACGAATTGATCGACGTTCTGAAATCCAAAACGGATGAACTGAAAAAAATCACGGTCGAGTCTATTACCGGCAAGCTCATTCTTGACCGAATTTCTGCTTTCCATCCGGGAACGGAAGCAGGAAATGAATCCATGAATACCCAAATGCTTCGCGGATGTTATTCCGTTCCTTGGGAAAGCGCAATGCAGCATTGGTTCGATGCGGTTGAGCCGGGCAGAAGAAGCTGGGCACGTCCTTCCCGCCGCGGAGCCGATCGTGTCGATACGGTCCTGCCCGGACGATCCCGAGAAGGATGGATCATTCATGCCGTCCTTGACACAAGCGGATCCATGGTTGACATTCTGCCTAAAGCACTCGGGCTTATCGTGCAGTTTTGTGAAAATGTCAATATCACGACAGTACACATTCTGCAGATCGATACAATCATCCAGGCGGATGAATATGTCGATATTGCCGATCTGGAAAATTATAAAATCCTTGGACTCGGCGATAATGATTTGGATCCTGCCTGGGAACGTCTTTCCGAGGATCCGGAAATTCAGCATGTTGTTGTCATTACAGACGGATGGCTTGAGGTTCCTGATCCTCCTCCGTTCGATGTATTATGGGCCATTACGGAAAATAATACCAGTTTTAATCCATCTTACGGGACGGTTGTTTATATGAATCTGGAACAGGATTAAGAATATAAACGTTCCTGTTCTTTTGTAACTCTTGCGGATAATGTAAAATGAAACTGATAGATGAAATTATAGATTACTGCTACGAGAACGGTCTGATTGACCGGACTGCTTTTCTGGAAGCAAAAAAAAATGGCATTACCTCACTGAAAATAGATGAGGCTGATTCTCTTGAAATGGTCGAGGATGATTTTTCCCTTTTTTCGGAATATAATGAAGAAGAGACCGAGCCGAATCATCTTGATCAGGTTGAGTTGGAGCTGGAGAATCCGCGTCCCCCTGCGAAATCCTCACGGCAGAAGAGAAACAGGAAGAACATAACCGCCCCTTTGCTCTCGGACAAAATGGCCGAAATGATTCAGAGTATTCTGGAAGACCCTGATTGTTCGCGATTTCTTTTTGCTTTTGCCGCGCAATGGAATAAAAAATCTTCTCCTTCAGCGATCAATGAAAGAGAGTTGTCCGATCTGCTTCATACGATCTTTCATACAGAAGATGATCTCCTTTTTCGTATTTTGGCGGATCAGATCGAGGACCGGAAAAAAAGGATCTCTTTGAGTCAGATATACCGTTTTCTTGCTTTCTGCGAGAATCTTTTCAGACAAATATTGCTTTTACCGCTGATGTACAAAGGTCCGGCACTTCGTTCCTTTTTGGCTCTTCTGAAATTGACCTGGAACGATCCCGTTGGAAAGCACGGCTGGCTTTTAAAAGACGATCGTTTGAAAACATTGTATTATTTCAATCTTTTTCGTGTTCGCATTCGTAAGCTTGTTCTGAATCTCTTTCAAACAGATCCGTATCGTTTCGAAAAATGGAGTTCCGGATTCGGTGCAATCACTCCGGAACAAATGATGATAAACAGTTCCTTGGACGGATTATCCTTATACATTTTTGATTTTTTGAAAGGAAGTACTTTTAAGGACACTTTAGAAAAATTCGGAAGGACCATACAATTTTCAGAAAAATATGAAGATGCGAAATATTGTGCCTGGCTTTTAAATATTCCTTGCTTAGCGGATCAGAAGCTGACGATTGAGATCAAGGGAATCGATTATACGTTTTGCTGGTGTCCGCCGGGATCGTTCAAGATGGGAAATCCGGAAAGCGAAAATGGCAGATCCAGTAGCGAAATACTGCATATAGTTCGAATCAGCCGCGGCTTTTTGATGCTGGAGACACCGGTAACACAGGAGATGTATGAAAGCCTGATGGGAACGAATCCAAGTTATTTTTCTTCTGCGGGTGAAGGTAAGGACCAAGTCTCCGGGTCTGCTGCGAAATATCCGGTTGAACAGGTCAGCTGGTATAATGCGAAGGACTTTTGCGAGAAGTGGAGCGAGTTGAGCAGATACAAATGCTGTTTACCGACAGAAGCGCAATGGGAATACGGCGGCAGCGGAATCCTTGACGAAATGGGCTGGTATGGTGGTAACTCCGGTTACCGGACATATGGGACATATGAAGTGAAGACGAAGAAGGCGAACGCGTGGGGCCTTTACGATATGCACGGAAATGTTTGGGAATGGTGTTCGGACTTGTATGATGGAGTTTATTATAAAAATTCACCGACGACAGATCCAACGGGGCCTTCAAGTGGCTCGGACCGGGTGAATCGCGGCGGCGGTTGGTGCTACAACGCGAAGTACTGCCGTTCGGCGTATCGGGGCAGCAATTCGCCGACGGGTTGCTACGGCAGCGTTGGCTTTCGCCTCGCCCTTAGTTCACTGGAAGAATAACGTCCTTTAGGACGTTCGAGCGCAAGCACGTGCGCCGGGCGAGCGGAGCCGCCCAAGCCGGACTGAAGCGAACGAACGGCATTAAAGGACGGTAAGAGACAGGGACTCCATAATGCAGGGTTGACGCACCGTCCCAGCGCTCGGGTTCGAACCACACACAAAAATCTTGTTTTTCCCCGCTTCCCAGGGTTAATGGGAGATTATCTTTTTTAAAAATTTCAACTCCATCACAGAGCCAAAAAAACATATTACTTTACCCGATTTGAATTACCAATAATCGGCGCACCGAAGGTGCAGTGCCTTCCAGCCCAGGGCAGAGCACAAACATGAAATGTTTGTGCGGCACCCCGGGTTAATGTGCCACCAACAGCAGCGCGCTGTAAGCGCAGTGCAAAAAGTACAACCGGTAAACCAAGCG
>JAUNSU010000081.1 GCA_030539035.1 Planctomycetia bacterium | reverse complement strand
CACTTGGCGATTTGCCTGAGCCAGAGATTACCCATAGATTTTGGTAGAGAGGCATCCCGGATATCATGGGGACTGATTGTTCATGCGAAAAATACTGGCGGGAATAGTGAAGTTTTCCGGATCGCTCTTTTTGGCGATTCTTTTAATGGGTTTTCTTGCCGTTCTTCTGGGATGGGCAACTTTCATCGAGATGGAATACGGAACGCCCGTTGCGCGTTTTCTTGTTTACCGCACTTGGGAATTTCATCTGATCGGAGGGCTTTTGGGATTCAATATTCTGATCGCCCTTCTGCTCCGGATTCCCTGGAAAAGATCTCATATTCCGTTTATTCTGGCGCATCTTGGAATTATTATCCTTTTAATCGGATGCTGGAGAACGGCCTATCAGGGCGAAGAAGCGCGAATTACCCTAAGCGAGGGATCAGAAAAATCACGGGCCGTCGCCTCCTCCGATTGGCTTTTCGAAGTCGATCTGAAGAAAACGGGTCCGGCGTCGGATCCGAAATCAGAATCGGAATCGGGCAAGGAATCGGAAAAGATCCTGATCCCCTTCTCCGGCGGTCCTTTCAACTGGTCTGATTATACTCCGGATCATTGGAAAAAGAATGTTGCCCGAATCAAGGGAAAGGAAAAAGGATTGTCCCTTCATCAATGGGGATGTCTTCAACTCGCCCTGCGCCGGGATCATAAACCGCTTGTCCTTTATGATCGGGATCATTTGAAAATCGAAGTGCTCGATTATTATGTCTGCTCCGATTTTCTTCCGGTTCATCCTCTGATCGTTCAATACGAAAAGGGAAAGGAAAAGAAGAAGATATCGCTTCCTTTTCCGGAAAAGGGAGAGAAATCCGAGCCGGGAACGGTATCCTGGAAAAGTATTCGAAAAACATTGGAAGAAGGAGAACGGATCGTATTTCAGATCGGTTCCTCCATGGAAGAGAGAACCGCCTTTTTGCAGACACTTCCTTCCGCGGAAACGAAAGGACCTTTCAAGGCGCAGATCGTTCTCTTCCACAAAGGATCGATCTATCGTTTTTCACCGGAAGAATTGCGATCCGTTTCCGTTTCCAAACCGCATCCGATCGGGAAAACCGGGTACAAAATTACCGGCTTTCAATTGAATCCGACGTTAATCTCCGAAGGAAGCGATCTTCAGGGGTGGAGCCTTCTCCTGGAAGTCTCCGATTCCGGTAATCGGATGGAAGAGATCGTTCTTCATTCCGAAATGGCGGAAAGAAATCGGGGAAGCGAGGAATTCGGATTTTATGGAGCTTTTTGGGTCAATCCCGATCAATCAAGCAGGGAACCGGTCTTCGGAAGAAAATGGAGTCCGAATCTCGATAAAGAGCGGCTTGAATTTTTGCAATCTCCCGACGGATCTCTTGCTTACCGGATCTGGAACGGTAAAAATCACGCGGAATCCGGAATTCTCGACCTTGCTCCGGCCAATGATCCGGAAAACGTTTTTTATTCCAATCCCGTGAAACCGAAGAGGAACGGAAGTATCGCGAGTTTTCAGATCCTTCAGTATGAGCCGAACGATGAAGCCGGCGTGCGCCTTCAGGCAATTCCGTTCAATAAGGATCTTGCGAATGAATTTTACGCGAAAGTTCGTTTGCGTGTTCTTTTGGACGGATCGGAAGAGATCTTTCTTCTTCGAACCATTCCCGGTGATGCTTTTCCGAAAGAACAGGAAAAGATGTTTGCGCATAAGATCCGATCCGATCAGCGATCCGGATCCATTCGGCTGGCCAACAAAATGGTCGATTTTGGGTTTTCGATCCGGTTGAATCGTTTTCAGGCAACTTGGGAGCCGGGATCTTCAACCCCTTCTTCCTTTTCAAGTCTGGTGGATTATTTGCCGAAAAAGGATTATGCAAAGATCTCCCCGAAGAAGGATCTGCTGATCCGAATGAATCAGCCTGGTGTCTTTTATGATCCGATGAGGAATCAGAATTGGCGCGTGTATCAGGATTCCTGGCGCGGTCCCTTCTATCCCGGGGATCCGCTTTTTGATCGAATTGTCAACGGATCCCTTCTCAATGGAGAAAAGATCCCGCGATCGAAGATCTCCCATTCCGTTCTTTCGCTGAATAATGATCCCGGACGCGGATTGAAGTATATCGGATCGCTGCTGATCGTAATGGGAACCGCTCTTTTGATCTATGGAAAACGAAAAGTGAAAGAACAAACGGCATCTTTGGCGATTCTTTTTTGTCTGTGCGCATTATCGGCATTGTTCCCCGCGATTTCCTTTGCGCAGGAAAACCGGGGATCAGGGGCGGCGGAGAAAACAGAATTTCCCTCTGTATTGGAAAAGGAATCTTATGATTGGACCTCCTGGCGTCTGCTTCCCGTCTTTTATGATGGGCGAATCATGCCGCTGAACACGTATGCGCTGATTCGGATCAAGGAGATCTGCGGATCTTCCTCGCCGACATTTGAACTTCGGGAAGATCTTCTTCAAAAACTCGAAGGAAACAAACCCCTGAATCTTCCGCCGTTGGAAAATTTTCTCAAAGAAAAGGAATACAACGCGGAAGAAAAGAAGAAATTAGAGAGCTGGTATTCGGAAACCCTTCTTTCCATGGTTGAAGAACAGAAAGGAATTGCGCGAAAACTTCGGACGCTGTTCCCTTCCGGATCGCGAAAGATGGAATCGTATCAGATTCTTTACTCCTGGATTGCGGAACCGGAGATCTGGGACTATATTCCGTTCATCGCTGATAAAAGCGGACGTGTTGTCCAATTGACCGGCGGGAAGGGGAAGAATTTTCTCGCTCCTTCCGATCTTGATTCCAGTAAAGAGTACGCGGAAAAAACAGAGTCAATATTACAGCAAAAGGGAAAGAAATACGAGCAGCGCAGCGATCTTCTTAATGAGGATGCCCTTTATAAAGCGGTTGCAGCGGCGGAAAAATCTTATTCTCTTTTTCGGGCGATCTCCTGGTCGCCGGATAAAAGCGGATCCGCCCTTGTTCGATTTTATATGGATCAGATCCTTTATCCGGACAGCGCGATTTCTCAGACGAAAAACGGGATCTCCCTGATTCAGCAGCTGGATCAGGCAACGGCGGAAATGGAGATGATTCTCGCTTCTGAAAAAGAGAGGAAAGAAAGTTCACCGTTTTCTGATCCGAAATTTATCCTTTGCAAACGAACATCGGGAACAGGGAAGGAATCAGAACGGACTGGCGGAGAAACCCATCTTACATTGATGCGTCAGCTGAATCTTGTTGCCAATATTTATCAGGATTATCCGGTTGCGATGAACGGCAAACTGTTCGATCGTTTGCTTTCTGAACTCAACGACGCTAAAATTCTTTTGGAAAAACATCGGAATGAAGTTTATGAAAAGCGGTTTTTTTCGGAAAATTACCGAATTTGCCTTTTGAAAATTACATCGCTTTTTAATGAGATCGTTCATCGGACGGAACGCGCGGCCCTTGCGTTGACAGAAAACGGATCGTATCGTGTTCAGCGGCGAAGTGATAAACAGCGAATTCGGGAAGAAGAGACGGCGGAAGGAAAAACGGTTCCTGTTGTATCCCCGCCGGTCGATCTTGCCTTTTCTGCGGAAGGATCAATGAAAGTGATCCCCGTTGTTTCCGCGAATATTGGATCCCCAACAGAAGAGCAGGATAATCCCTGGTGCTCCATTCAGATGATTCTGTCCGGACCGGATGAGCTTTATCGCCGTTTTGTCGATCCGAACGGCGGCCGAAGATATTCCAAAGAATCTTTTGCATCGGATCCGGGCAAGATCGCGGAAGCGATTCGGTCCGCGGCCGAATCTTCCCGTCCTTTTCGCCGCGCACTGCTGGAAACAGCGGTCAACGATGATCAGGCGGTCAATCATGTCTTTCAAAAAATCGATTATCCCCAAGAAGGGAACATGAACGCGGAATATTTCTATTACCGCCTTGATCCTTTTTTCTGGATGTGGTTTTTCTGTCTTCTTTCCCTGATCTTTATGGCTGCATCCTGGATCCTTCATGGATGGAACCAATTCGGGAAGAAAAAGGAATCGCACGCGGAAGTTTTTTCCTTCTGGATGGGGATCCTTTTCCTGTTCCTCTCCTGCGGAATCACCTTTTGGGGCGGAGCGATCCGCGCCTGGATCTCCGGATGGGCTCCGGTAACCAATATGTTCGAAATTGTAGTTCTGCTTGCCTTTCTGGTCTCCTGCTTTTCGATCTGGTTTGTATTTCATCCGGTTTTCGCGCCTCCTCTTGCCCGTGCGTGGAGAATAGATCCGATTCTTGCCTGGAATAGTCCGGACAAAAGAATCGCACGGATCATGCTCCTTCCTCATCTTCTCGTGATGATGTTTGTGATTTACCTTACTTTTTCTCTTTGCTATCGGGAACACGCGTTTGATCAGGGAATATGGACGACTTTCGTTAAATCGCTTTTGGCCCAGGGACTTCTGGATCAAATCGCCGTATTGGGAACGATCTTTCTTGTGATCTGGTTTGTTCCAAGGCTGATCACGGCCCTTTTGATCCTCTTCCTGTATTCAAAAACGATATTGTCTGTCGAGGAAAATAAGGAGTCCCTTTACCAGCGGATCGGAAATCGCCGGATCTTTCCTTTGATCGGCGCTTTTACCGCATTGGGAATCGGTCTTTTGGCCTATTACAATACGACGGAATTCAATCCGAATATTCGTCCGCTTACCGCAGTGCTTCGAAGTAATTTCTGGTTGACGATTCATGTTTTCGCGATTATTGTGAGCTATGCGCTCGGAACAATCGCCTGGGCAATATCGATGGTAATGCTAGGCGCTTATTTGTTCGGAAAATATGAAAAAAGGGAAAAGGACGGCAAGCAATTTTACGCGGATCCCGCTCTTTGTGAACGCCTTTCGCCGATCCTCCTTGCGCTGATTCGAAATGCGGTTTTATTCTTGACAGTGGGAACAATTTTGGGAGCGCGCTGGGCGGATTTCAGCTGGGGCCGCTTTTGGAGCTGGGATCCCAAGGAAGTATGGGCGCTGGTAACCCTTTTGATCTATTTGATCGTTCTCCATGGACGTTCGGCCCGCTATTATCATCGGTTCGGATTAACGATCGGGGCAGTACTTGGAATGTTCGCGATCATAATGACCGGATACGGCCTGAGCTTTGTTTTCGGCGGCGGCGGACGGCATGCTTATACCGGCGGAGAATCGAGTAAAACCGCGATTCTTTACGCGGCCCTGCTTGGAAATTTGATCTGGAGTATTCTTGCTTCCATTCAGTATTGGCGGATCAAAAGAAAAAAGAGATAGATCGGCGCTGGACGGGGAGAACCGTTCCCTGTAAAGTAAAGGGGACCGGATAAAATTTCCGGCCCCCTTTTGATTGACGATGATAAATCGGGGATCAGTCGAATCGTTTTTGATATCGATGGCAATAAGGAACCTTTTTCATTCTTTCATAATAATCCTGATGATAATCTTCCGCGCACCAGAATCGCTTGAAAGCAACCAGTTCGGTTGCGACATCATATCCTTTTTTGCGAAGGATCCCGAGCAGTTTTCGCGCGATTTTTCGCTGATCATTGTCGAAATAAAAGATTGCTGACCGGTATTGGGTTCCGATATCAGGTCCCTGTTTGTTTTTCTCCGTCGGATCATGAATTTCCAAAAAGTATTTGCATAAGGTTTCATAATCCGTTTTTTGGGGATCAAAAATGATCTCCACCGCTTCGGCGTATCCGGTTTTTCCCGTTTTGACTTCCTGATAGGAAGGATTTGCTTTTTTTCCGCCGGTGTATCCGCTGATCACGGAGAGAACGCCTTCCTGCTTGCTCATCAGTTCCTCGACGCCCCAAAAGCAGCCTCCGGCGAAAACGGCCCGTTGAAGGCGTCCGTTTTCCTGGGGTTCAAAAACCATCGAAGTGGAATTGACGCAATGCCGGATATTTTTACCGGTAAGATTTTCCCCGGCAAACACATGTCCGAGATGAGCTCCGCATTTGGCGCAGAGGATCTCAATTCGCGTTCCATCGGCATCGCGCTGGCGTTTAACCGCGCCGGGCAATTCATCATCAAAGGCGGGCCAACCGCAGGAAGAAGCAAATTTGTCGTCCGATCGGTAAAGCGGAGCGCCGCATTTCCGGCATGTATAGATCCCCGTTTTTGCGGTATTTGTGTATTTTCCGGTAAAGCGGGGATCGGTTCCCTTGTTGTCGATGATCTGCTTTTCCTGATCCGTCAACGGACCGTAAGGGGACTCTCCCCGAAGTTCAGTCGAGATCATAAAACACTCCGGTAAAAAAAGGAATAAAGCAAAAAACAAAATGGAAAAGCGCCGCATTTGATCCTCCTTTTTGTTGAAAAATTTTGGTGAACGCTCTTTGGAAGATTTTTTTCAATCGTTTTTGTTCGCAAACAGGTCGATTTTATCTTTCCGAAGAGCCTTTACCGTTCATAAATAATACGGAAACAGATCCATTATATCGTTTTTCTGTAAAATATCGACTGGGAAAATCCATTTTTCATTCTTTTTTTCGGTTTGGTAAAAGAATGGAGATCCCGAATCCCACGAGAAAGACGGTAATTGTTCCGATTACATTGATCATGTAATTATGGAAAGGACTTTTTACGGAATCAAGGGAGTTCGGCCAAAAACCGAATGCGGCGGCGGACATCCAGATCAGAACCAGCGTTCCCGCGATGATTCCAAGCAAAGCGCCCCGATTATTTGCTTTTCGGGAGCAGAAGCCGAGGAGAAAAACCCCGACGATTCCGCCGCTGAAGATTCCGGCAAGGACCCAATAGGCGTCGAGGATCCCTTTTGCGCGAATCATCGCAAGCGCGCAGAGAATTCCCAGAATCCCCCAGCAGAAGGAAGCGGAGTAGAGAACCTTCATTCGCTCGGAAGAAGAGGCGTTTGGCCGGAAAAAACGAATGTAGAAATCCGTTAAGGTGAGCGTTGCCGTTCCGTTCAGACTGGTGCTTACCGTACTCATTGCGGCGGCAACGATCGCGGCGATCAAAAGACCGGTGATTCCCGGCGGAAGCTGATGAACGATGAAGAACGGAAAGACCCCGTCCCCGTTGCCCGATGCGATTTGCTTTTGAAGAACCGGATCGGTTAAAAGATCCGGACGCGCTTTGTAAAAGCTGTATAAGGCGGTTCCAATAAAAAAGAAAAACGCGGAGACCGGAACATAAAGAAGGGATCCGAACCATAAGGATCTTTTCGCCGCCTTTTCCGACCGCGCGGTCAAGTATCTTTGAACATAATTCTGATCAATGCCGAAATTCTGAAGGTTGATCACGGTTCCGTAAAGAAAGACGACCCAAAAGGTCTGCGAGGTAAAATCAAGATGAAATGACCCCAGGCTGAACTTGCTCTCGGAACAGGCGATTTTAAAGATCTGCGTCGGTCCTTCCGGCATTGAGATAGGAATAAGGATCACACAGGTCAACGCGCCGAGGATCAGTACAACCGATTGAACGGCATCGGTCCAGATCACTCCCGCGATTCCGCCGAGCATGGAATAGATCATTGTCGAAAAACCGACAATCAAAATGATCAGGGCGATATTCCATCCAAATAAATGATGAAGGGGAAGGGCAAGCAGAAACAAAATCGATCCCATTCGGGCAAGTTGGGTGAACATATAGCAAAGAGTCCCGTAAACCCGGGCCCAGGTTCCAAAGCGTTCTTCAAGGTGCGCATAAGCGGAAACCGATCCCGCGGATCGGTAAAAAGGAACGAAATACCGGACCGCGATCCAGGTTGCCGGCAATATCGTCAAGCTCAGCACGAACGGATTCCAATTCTTGATAAAGGATGATCCCGGATTTGCCAAAAAACTGATGCTGCTTACGTAGGTTCCGAAGATGGAGAGTCCAACGATCAGGCTGGGAATGGATCCGTTGGCCGAAGTGAATCCTTCGGGATTTCGGCTTTTGAAATAGAACCAGCTTCCGAATGCGATTGTTCCGACCATATACAGAATGATTACAACGATATCGATCCAAGGCAATGTATTCATAAATATCCTTTACAATTTGACGGGATTCAACTCATCAACGATTTGAAAGATTCTTTTCTGTTCCGCCGGATCCGGTTCAGTAAAAGGCTGCGCGGTGATTCCGGAACAAAGGGCGCGGTATTTCAGGGCGCACTTCAAGCCGCGAAAAACGCGTCCTCCATTTTCCGCAACGCGATAGATCTTTCCGAGGAGATCAATTTTCTTTTGCAGATCCCGCATTTTCGCGAGATCATTTCCTTTTGCGGCTTCGAACATACGAACAAACAGGGAAGGCCAAAGATTTGCTCCACCGGAAACCCCGCCGCTTCCCCCTAATCGGATCGAGGTTCCAAGCAGATGTTCCGGGCCCATCAGAATCGGAAATTCTTTTCCGGACGCCGCGGCAAGTTCGCACGATCGCCAAAAAAAGTCCAGATCGCCGGAACTGTCTTTCATTCCGATGATCCCGTCCCGATCCAGCGCGTATCGAACAAGATCAAGATCAAATTTCACCTTGGTATTCTCCGGCATATTGTATAAAATCACCGGAAGGGATACAGCATCCAGTACGTGATCGACGTATTGACGGAATTGGGGTCCATAAGAGGGGAAATAATAAGGATGCGTCAATACAAAAGCATCAACGGGATACTTTTCCGCTGTTTTTGCCAACTGGATCGTTTCCGTAAAAGAGGTGTCCGAGATCCCGACGAGAACGGGGATTCGGCCCGCGATGATTTTTGTCGCCGCGTCAATCAGCTGTTTTCGGAGTTCATGGGTCAAAGAAGGTGCTTCTCCGGTGGTTCCCAACAGGAAAACACCATGAATTCCTCCATCGATCATATATTCCAAAAGAGATTCCAAAGAGGCAAGATCAAGCCGATCCTGATCGGTAAGAGGCGTAATCATCGGAGGAATGATTCCCTGTAATTTCAACATAATAAAATCCTTAAAAAAATGGTTGAATAAATCCGCATTTTCAGCGGAAACGGTTTGATTTTTCAGATCCGGCGGATCTGAAGAGCAATTTACCGGAAATGGATTCGATATTCTCCCGGTGTTTCTTTCGTCTGTTTGCAAAATGCGTGAACAAAATAGGAATGAGAACAAAAGCCGAGCTTTCGTGCGATATTCCCAATGGGAAGATTGGTTTCCCGGAGCAGTTCCCGGGCTCTTTCCATCCTCAGCCGGATGATCTCCTCTCCAATCGATTTTCCGAATTGCTTGCGAAATTTTCGTTCCAACGTTCGCCGGGAAAGTCCGATCTCCTGAACAAGATCCTCAATGGAGATTCCAATCCCCCAATTTTCCCGAATCATTCGGAAAGCGGCGACGAGATCTTCATCCTGAACGGCAATAAGATCCGTCGATCTTCGGGCAAAAACAGAGATCGGCGGGATCAGGATCGGTTGGGAATCGATATTTTTCCCTTCGATTTTTTCGCAGATCAATTTTGCGGCCTGATATCCCGCTTCCCGCGCATTTTGAATAATGCTCGAAAGAGGATGCCGCTGGATCCGGCAAAACCATTCTTCATTGTTGATTCCCAGAACCGCGATTTCATTGGGAATCGCAATTCCTTCTTCTTCACAGATATCCAGAATCAATTTTGCGTGCATATCGTATGCGGTCAACAGTCCGATCGGCTTTGGAAGATCGCGCAGCCAATGAATCAGCCGCTTCTTTTCCGCAGGTTTCCATGTATTAAAGGGAATGATCGTTTCCGCGGAAGCAATATGAACAAAAGGATTCGCTCCTCGTTTTTTCACTGTATGAATAAAGGCTTCTGCCCGTTTTTGAGTCCAGTATTGATCACATTCCGCGAAATAAGCAAAATGTTCAAGGCCCCGTTCGCAAAAATGCGAGAGGGCCATTTCGCAAATCGCCTCTTCATCGACGTCAACATCGGAAGGCGATACTTCTTTGCAATCGCAGTTCAATTTCACGTAAGGGATCTTCATTTTATCGAGCAGTCGAAAAGTACTGGACAGATGATGCCGGACGATGATTCCGTCCCCGCGCCAATCTTTTACCCAGGAGGGGATCTCCTCACGATGTCCGCGGAAATCAAAATCGACCCGACAGCCAAATTCATAAAGATATTGGCTGATTCCGTCAATGAGATCTCTTCCGTATCCGTGCGAGGTTCCCATCAGAAGTAAAATTCGGGGCGTATTGTTCTTCATTTTCTGTTGTTCCATTTTTTCATTCCCGGGTAAAAACGGCAAACGGAAATTTTTCTATTTGATTTTTCTCATTTTATTTCCCTGTATTATTCTGTCAATATCGTAATAGCGACAAAGAATTGTTCTTTTACGTCAATATTCAAAAAGAATTTGATTTGGTCCTGTATACTTTCATGCTTTTTTCGGATATAATTAAGGAATGAAGAGTGTTTATTATTTTTCGGAGGGGCAGATGATTCATTTGTCTGCGATTTTTATCGTTTATGATCCCGTTGGAACGCGGGATTATCTTTGAATCCGGAATTTAGAGTTCTCATACTGTAAAAATATTTTTGTTTGGAACCACGGATGACACGGATAAACACGGATGAAATCCATATAAGATTCGGGGCTGATATTTTTGATGAAAATGTGTTTTTACCAAAAAAGTATCCGTGAAAATCCGTGAAATCCGTGGTTTCAAACTCGGTTATTTACAGTTTGAGTAGAGTTCATCGTGATCTGTTGAATACAAGATCAGGAAAACGCACAAAATAAAGGAGAAAATTCATGAAGCGGTTTGCGGCGGTTTTTGTTCTATTCTTGCTGATGGTGTCGGCGCCCCTTTTCGGGCAGGTTTTTAAAGACGGGGATACGGTCTGTTTTCTCGGCGACAGTATTACACATGGAGGAGTGTTCCATTACGATATCTATGATTATTATTTAACGCGATTTCCGGAACGAACGATCCATTTCTATAATGCGGGGATTTCGGGGGATTCCGCTTCCGGAGCTCTCGGGCGGCTTCAGGAAGATGTTTACGACCGCAATCCGACTGCAATCGCGATCATGTTCGCGATGAACGATGTCGGCCGCGGGAATTATGTCGCCAATCCGACGGCAGCGCAATTGAAAGCGCAGAAAGGGGCGATTGACCGTTTCTTTGCGTCCACTCAAAAGATCGTTGAGCAGACGGAATCGAAATTGCATCCGCAGTTCTTTTTTATTACTCCTTCTCCTTTTGATCAAACGGCGGTAATGGTTAAAGATAATAATCAGCCCGGCTGCAATGATGGATTGGGGCAATGCGCCGAACTCGTTCGGAAATACGCGGCCGAAAAGAAGGCGACTGTTGTCGATTTTCATGGGCCGATGACCGCGTTGAACCTCAAGATGCAAAAGACCGATCCCAAATGGACGATTATCGGTCCGGATCGGGTCCATCCGCGCGAGCCGGGCCATTTGATGATGGCTTGGCTTTTCCTGAAAGCGCAAAATGCGCCCTCTTTGGTTTCCAATATCGAAGTGGATTTCGCGGCGCCCAAGATTCTTAAAAGTGAAAACGCGATGATCGCGGATCTTGAAGCGGATCATGGAAAATTGACTTTTTCCGTATTGGAAAAGGCGCTTCCTTTCCCGATTGACGCGGAAGCAAACTCCGTTTTGCAGCTTCTTCCGATCACTGAAGATCTGAATCGCGAGATCTTTTCGGTAAAAGGACTCAATGCTCCCGCCGCAAAACTTTTGATCGACGGCAATGAGATCGGATCCTTTTCGAAAGCGGAATTGGAAAAGGGGATCAATCTTGCGATGAATCCCAAAACGCCGCAATATCAGCAGGCGCAAAAGGTTCATCAAATTGGAAAAACTCGACGGGGAATCGAACGAAAACTTCGCACCTTTGCCGCGATTCGATGGTATTGCGGACATCGGCGTGTTAATCCGGACGATCTTGCCGCCGTTCAAAAATTTTACGACGGTCTTTCGGAAAAGGCGAAAAACGGATGGTATGAAAAACAGATTCCGCACTATATCAAAAATTGGAATGATCGCCAAAATGATTGGGATCAGATCAAAAAAATAGAAAAAGAACTTCTGGAAACTCGTCTTCCTGTTCAGCATGAATGGACGATTCTTCCGGTGAAATAGTCTATTTTTCATGGTTTTCCTTTGAGATCGAAAAAAGGAGAACCGGCAGTTGGAACGATTCGGGCAAGAGTCCGGATCTTTCCCGTATTTATCACTTCAAGAGAATTTTGAAAAAGGAAATCACTTTATGAAAATTATTCAATATTTCTACGCGGATCAGGAAGAGGCGGAAGTCCAGCTTGCTGTATGGAGCCCGGTCAAGAACGGCTGGATCAATATCAATGAAAAACTGGGAGAACTGCTTTCTTCCGTTGATTTGGACGCAAATGAAGAAATTAAAGGAGTTAACTTCGATACAACCGCTCTTTTTGCTCTGGATCGCGCGGGCTTGAATGAAATCGCCGAATATGCGGACCGTTCCAAACAGGAGCCGGTTGACCTCTCTGCGGTCTCTTGGCTTCCCGCGATTATTTCTCCGAATAAAATCCTTTGCGTCGGCTTGAATTATCGGGATCACGCGGAAGAATTTAATGATCCGATTCCGGGAGAACCCGTAATCTTCAATAAGGCTTCGTCGACCTTGAACGCGCACAATTGTCCGATCATGATTCCGCGCGCAAGCGATCAAATCGATTATGAAGCGGAACTGGTTGTTGTAATCGGAAGCGGAGGAAGGTTTATTCCGGAAAGTGAAACCTTGGCCGCTGTCGCCGGATATACTTGCGGAAATGATGTCTCTTGCCGTGATTGGCAAAAAAACAAACCCGGCGGACAATGGTTCCTCGGAAAATCTTTCGATACTTTTGCCCCGATCGGCCCGGCCCTTGTTCTTAGAGATGAAATTGACGATCCCAACAATTTAAAAATTGAATCGCGCCTGAACGGGAAGATCATGCAGTCTTCCAATACGAAGAATTTCATTTTCCCGGTGGAAAAGCTGATCTCTTACATCTCGGAAGTAATGACCCTTGAGCCCGGCGATCTGATCTTTACAGGAACCCCCGGCGGCGTGGGCGATAAAAGAAATCCCCCTGTTTACCTCAAAAAGGGGGATCGAATCGAAGTCGAAATCGAAAAGATCGGTCTTCTTTCCAATGAAGTGCTCGACGAAAAAGATTTTTACTGATCTTTTCGATTTTTGAAATTACTGAAGAGCAGAATGAATCCGGATTTTTATCGGGAGGATCGCTTTCTTTTCGGCGTTCCTCCCTTTTGGATGTTCCTGTTGAAAAGGAAAACAACAGGAACATGGAACTTCTTTTTTTCTTAAAGAACTTAAACTGTAAACAGATTTTTGTTTGAAACCACGGATTACACTGATAAACACGGATGAATTTCATTGATATCCAAAATCATAATTTTGTGAGAAAATGTATTTATTATCAAATAATTATCCGTGAAAATCCGTGCTATCCGTGGTTTCAAAATCAGTTATTTACAGTTTGAGTAAAGAATATACATTTACTTCCATGAGCCGGGGAATCGGATCACGCGGATCCCGCGTTCCCACACATCATTCTGATTATAAGAGACGGGCCGGAAAATAAATTCCCAGCGGTCCATTTTCAGATAAGTAAATCCATGTCGGGTGGATCCGTCCGGATCACGGGAAACGCTCATCAAGCCGAATCGGCGGGGAGTGCTCTTCAGATCGGTATTGAAATTATGTTTTTGCCCATGAATGGTTCCAAGGCAATTTTCCATTCCGGCAAGTTGAGCGAGGATCTCCGGATTCTCCAACGGTTTATGGGACACGATAAAAAAGCGCTTTCCATGATGATATTTCTTCGGGATATCGGCGAGATCCTTTTCGGAATCCGCGAAAATAAAATCGGCGTAATCCGCTTCGATTTTTTTCATCTTTTCGATAATGAGATTCGGGAAAACCGCGCTGAAGTTTTCTTTGTTGTCCGAACTTCCCAAGCCGGCATACAATGCAATCCCTTTGTCTGTCAACCGTTTAAGATCATTTTTCAGAAGTTCATAATCCTTTTTGGATCCGTTTTCGAAAGCAAGATCCCCCATCAAAATAATGTTTTTGGGATAAGGCTTTAAAAGAAGGATCTGATCGCAGATCGTGTGAAAATCGGCAAGGTTGGCATTTCCTTTGGGATCCGATCCGACATGAAGATCTGTAAGGAAATAGATCATATTGGGATCATGATCACCATGAAAGGGAACAATCGTCGAGGAATCCGCCGCTTTGGCAGAAAAATCGGGACGTTCTTTCGGGATCCAGTCCGCCGCAGGAAATCGGGTCGGAAGTTCAATCAGACCCGACTGGCAGCATTTGATATAAAGGCCAAGTAAATGAATGATCGTCGGCGGATTTTTCCATTTCAGATAATTTTCCGATAAAAATTTCTGAAGAAGCTCTTTACCGGTATCATTCAACGTCAATTCCGGAATGGTCTGCTGGGCCATCAGAAGCTCGGCGGCGTCTCTCGGCGATTTATTTTTGACCCAATCCAGTTTTAAATTGACCATGTCCGCCGCGATTTGAATCGCTTCCCGAATTTTCTTTTTCATCGCGGGATC
This sequence comes from Planctomycetia bacterium, assembly GCA_030539035.1. Classification (GTDB taxonomy): domain Bacteria; phylum Planctomycetota; class Planctomycetia; order Pirellulales; family Thermoguttaceae; genus JAUNBG01. The sequence goes on along the minus strand of JAUNSU010000081.1, from coordinate 3,297 downwards.
TTTTTCGACCCGATAGAGAAGGGCGAGGGAACACTGCATTTGAAAATAGCTGTAAGGAGGAACCCAGGCGTTTGTTTCCGATTTCGGTTTGCTTTTCAAGGTGAAGGATTCTTCGATGGAAGGGAGCAGATACTTGCGCCAAAGATCGAAATATTCCTGCTTGCCGGTTGTATCCCAGGCCGCCGCGAAGATCATCGGAAGGCGGGCCGCTTCATGAGCATAGACATTCCACATCTTATGAAGCCCGCGCGGATCCGGGGTTCCATTGGCGCGAAGATATCCGTAATAGTTTTCCGGAACGATCTCTTTTTTCATCGCGTCCGCAAGATCGGAAAAGAGCTGCCGAATCTCCTTTTGAGTTTTTTCATCGCAAAGTTGACTATGGTAGTACTGCCATAAACCATCGACAAAATGGGTATACTGATCGCGGGAGGAGGTGATATAAGCGCTTTTCCCGTCTTCAACGCAGATCCCGCGCGCAATATATCCGGGAATTCCATGCGCGGTCGCACAGAGCTTTAAGCCGGTATAAACATCATAGGCTTCCTTTTCAATATTTTTATCTCCGGTCAATTCATACAATTCGACAAGAGCAACCAGAAGAACACCGCCGTAAAGCGGATTGTCGTCCATTCCGGTCCCGTATCCAACCGGATTCGGATTCAGATCAATCACCTGCTTTGCGCTCGGGAGATTTTTGAGCTGATTCGAATACCAGGAATGGAGATTCGGCGAATAATAGGCGCTTGCGGCCGCTTTCATGGAATCGCGAAGAAGGTCCAGAATCTTTTGGCTCTGGTCCTTTGGAATCAATACTGGATCTTTGGCCTGAATCATCGGGGTGAACATTAGCAGAAAGATCACGAAGGAAAGAATTTTTACTGTTCTCATTGGTGTTCTGATGCTCCGTATTTTTTGAGTTGACTGAAAGAGTTAATTCTTTTTCGCCTGAAGTTTTTTATCCATTTCGTCCATTTTAAATCGCGTGCAGACGACCGACTGTTTTCGGGAATCATCCCAGTATTTGATATAGGTGGTTGCAACGACTGTTCCGTCGGGAAGAATCTCCAGACCCGGATATCCGCAATCCCATCCGGCGTAGGAATGGAGAAGCTTGATTCGATATTCTCCTTCCCGGTCCTGAACAAGATCATCATATTTTCCAATCCAGGCAATAAAATGAGTCTTTGTGGGAGTAATATGGGCCATGTCCCGAAAAACGATGATCAATCGTCCATCAGGAAGATATCGGGCAACATGCCGGTCGCCGGTAAGGCTTCCTCGAACCTGCCGGGGATCGGACCATGATTTCCCTTCATCGCGGGAAAAAGTGATCCAGGAATTTCCGCGCCGGGAACTTTCCCGTGTAAGGCAAGCGATCTCTTTTCCGTTCGGAGATCGAATAAAGCAGGGTTCACTCGCATAAAATCCGGGAACATCGCAGATCACTTTCATATCGTTCCAGGTCAATCCCCCGTCGGTGGACGTACAGGCAATGATCTGATCCGAGATTCTGTCGGGATCTCGCGGACGAGGAGCAACGGTTCCCGCCAGCAGTCTTTTGCCCTGATCGATCGGAATTACGGAGCACCAGGGCATGTGAACCCAGCGCGGATGAGCAAACGAAAGGACCGGATCACTCCAGCTCTTTCCTTCATCATTCGAATACATGCAAAAGATCTTTCCGCTTTTATCGGTCGCATAAATCACCAATCGATATTTTCCATTGGGATCGGGAAGACGATAGATCGCGGGGCAATTCTTCACGTTCTTCCAGGATTCCGGCGTTTTTAAAAGACCGCTCCAGGTCAATCCGCCATCATCGCTTCTTTTCAACGATCCGCAGTATCCCGCGTGATTGATGCTCCAAACGACAAAGATCGTTTTTCCGTTCGGAAGAAGAACAGTGGTTGGGTGTCCCTGATAGATCTGATCCGTTCCCTCCGCAATAATTGTTTGCCGATTCTTTTCACCGGAAATATCGACTGTCGGAATGGAGAATCCCCTCCGGTCGCCCGGGAGATTGTAAATGAGATACCTGCGCGCTTTCCACCATGCGCCAAGAAGATCATAAAGTCCGCAAGTCGAGATCTTCTCATAATCGGGAAGAAGCAGCGCTTCCGAAAGGAGATCGATCTGATCTTTCGGGAATTGCGCGGGATTATACATAAGTTGAGTAAGGGCAAGTTCACCAGCTTCGCGAATCGCATACCAGGTCTTGCGGTATTCCCCGTTGAGTCCGCCCGCCTTCCGCCAATCAGGAGCGATTTCGGTTAAATCCCGGTTTTTCATCCGATGAACCGTTCCCTTCATTCGGGCAGCGGCAAGCCGATTGACCATGATCATCGATTTCTTCAGCTTATCCTTTAAGGCCGGATCTCTTTCCAATCGATGAAGAAGAACAAGAGAAGTCTGCATTTGAAGAAGTGCGTAAGAAGGAACCCAACGGTTGACATCCGTATTTTTTTCCAGATTAACAGAAAGATCGGCGGCTTCTTCGATATATTTTCGCCAAAGATCATAATATTTCTGTTTGCCGGTCGTATTCCAGGCCGCGGCGTAGAACATCGGAAGCCGGGCGGCTTCATGTCCCTTTACTTTATACATTTTGCAAATTCCTCTCCGGCAGCGGGAACCGTCCGCGCAAAGGAAATCGTAATCATTTTCCGGAACGACATTTTTCTCCATTCTGTCGGCAATGTCCGAAAGGATCTTTTCGATTCGCTTTTTAACCGCTTCATTCGAAAGGGGACTGAAGTAGTACTCCCAAAGTCCATAGACAACATGGGTTGTCTGATCCCGGGAAGTATTGACATAGACCTGATTCGGTGCGAAGGGAGAGATTCCCCGGGCAATAAATCCGGGGGATCCATGAACGGTTGCGCAAGATTCGATCCCTTTGAAAATTTCATACGCGTATTTCTTCATCGATTCATCCGCCGATACAATATATCGATCAATCACCATGGGCAAAAGGACTCCGGCGGATATCATGCAGTCTTCCATCGCGGTCCCGTATCCGCATTCATTCGGATATTGACGATTCAGTTCCTCTTTGGTCGGAAGATGATCCAGTTCATGTCCCGGACGGTAATCTTCGATGAAATCATAAAAAAGGTGAGTTTTCGGACTGTAGAATTTTGTCCAGGCCGTTTTCCAGCCGATCTCCATTTTGCCGGCGATCTTCTCTTCTTTCGAAAATTCTTTTGAAGGCTCCGCCGCAAAAGTAAAAGAACAGGCGAGAAAAACGATAAAATACAGCGAAAGAATACGCATACAAATGCTCCTGTGGAAATG
>JAUNSU010000080.1 GCA_030539035.1 Planctomycetia bacterium | reverse complement strand
CGAAGGTGCAGTGCCTTCCAGCCCGGGGCAGAGCACAAACATGAAATGTTTGTGCTCTGCCCCGGGTCAACGAACCCTCAAAAAACAGCGCGCTGTAAGCGCAGTGCAAAATGAACCAAGGATACCGAAAAGGGTTCGAACCCGAACACGGAAGCGGTGCCTCGACAGTTGACAGTGCCAGTAAAGAAAGCGACCAACGGGAGCGGGTCTTCGACAACCGCGCGGAAGCGCGAACTGGGAGCGGCGCCTCGCCGCCGAACGGAATTAGGAAATCAACATCGCTCGCGGAATCGTGATTCAACCCTTATTCGAATCACAACGCTTTTTAGAGATTTCAACTCTTCGACCACAGCGGCGCTGCCGCCGCGAGGGCGAGGACGCCCACGGTCCCAGCGCTCGGGTTCGAACCTTTTTCGGTATCATTGGTTTTCTCTACTTTCCCGGGTTTCTCAAAAACAAGAATTTCTCAAAAATTCTATCCGTAGTTTAAAAGAATTATTCGAAATCCATGCCGAATCCATCTTTTTTTATGCAGATCATATCGATAAGCGACCAGGGAAGTGTTATTACGCCTCCTGCTCCCAATGTAAGTACCGTAAGCAATAATTGGATCACTGCTGTTCCTGTTCTTTTCGCGTAAAAATTATGGATGCCAAGACCTCCGAAGAAAAAGGCCAATAAAATATAGGTAGTGCGGCTCTTTCTTGGCAGATTCATTCCGGGATTGTCCGCGACAGGCGATCCGCAGCGAGGACATAATACCGCAGACGGTAAAATGGCATTACCGCACGATTGACAAAACTTCGAGCCCAGCGGTGTTTGCGGTGCAAATTGATTTTGCATCGGTATTGGCGCCTGTCCATTCACGGGAGATGCATATTGCTGCGGATAAGCTTGATCCGGATATACTTGCGGTGCTGCATACTGCTGCGGGGAATATTGCGGTTGAGAATACGCTTGATTTGACGGAGAGACTTGCATTGGGGAGGGCGTACTTTGATAATTTTCTTCATAAGGCAATTCCAGTTCTGCTTGATCTGAAAATTTCAGCCATGGTAACTGTTTTGCCAAGCCGGAATGGGGACCAATCCAGACTTTTGTTTCTGGTGAGATCAGGCCTTTGGAAGCCGCTTCGATAAGTTGTTCTTTGGTGCATTTTACCTGTTTCCCATTGTATTCGGCGGAGATCTCCTGCGAGGTTTTTACCAGGGATCCGCCTGTTCCGTTTTGACCGAAAACGAGACCCTGGATCTTTTCGGCGAGCACTTCTTTTCCATCGACCCAAATCGTTGATTTGGCGCGGATCTGTCCGTTTTTGGCCATTGTAAATAATTGCTGTTTGGTTACTTCAACTTTACTCCCATTTCTCTCAACTGCAATTTTCATTTAATTTTTCCTTTTACATTTGATATTTGGAATTTGCAACATTTCCGCAGTGGAATCGGATCGGATACTGAAAACGTATTCGATCCGTTCATTTTTAAACTTTTAACAGGATATTGAACACGTGTATTCTTTGTACGAATCCATGATAATCACAATTGCTCTTTTGTCAAATAAATGTTGGACACAGTATGTCCACTTGGAAAATTTTCTTCATTTTTTGTATAAAAGATCGAATTTGGGACCGTAGAAGGACTGTCGAAGGCTTAGTAGAAGAAAAGAAGACGAGGAGGAACACAATGAAGACGATGGGGACAAAGGTGTGAACCCCATAAAAAAAGAGGTTTTTGAGAAAAACTCAAAAACCTCTTTTTAGTGGGCGACACAAGACTTGAACTTGTGACCCCTAGCTTGTCGAGCTAGTGCTCTAACCAAACTGAGCTAGCCGCCCTCGAATTTCATCGCCGTTTACAGTACCTGTCCGCAATCTTCAAAACAAAACTGCACTTCAAGTACCGATCACTCGGCAAATCAATTATGCCCCCTATTATTCCAAAAAATCGAATTCTGTCAATAGGGGGGCAAAAAAAATCAAAAATGCCCCTTTCCGAAATCAGGGCGCTAACGATTCACTTCCGTTTTTCGTTCCCAATGCTCCCCAAACACCGAAATCGGACTGTCCGGTCGTTTTGCACCGCGCGGTGTTCGTCGTCAATCCAGTCGAAATTGCGTTGATCGTATCACTGATAAATGAAACACTTCCGTCTACTCTTACGACATTGACCCCGCCCATGTGAAAACTGGAGGCCGCAATGGCCCAGGAAGATCCATTATTGTTCGACGCCCCGCAACTCGGCGAGTTCGGCGGCATTACCGTACTCACAAAAGTATAAGGCTGCATTCCTCTGAAGTATCCTCTTCCGCTGTTCTGATTATTGGTAATCGTGTGCGCGGATCCGTAAAAACCATCACTCCCGACGGTCGCCGTGCAGATATCAACGCGGAAATTCGTGCACATTGTATTGACTCCCCAGTCGCCAGACCAGCCGGATCCGTCCGGGATAACCGTTTTGGCCCGAACCATTTTATTCGAAGCGTCGTAGTAATCGATTGCCCGTTCCATCATGAGAATCGTATTGCTTGTTCCGTCCAGAATGGCATCGAACCCTTGCCAGTTTTTCGTTCCAAACGCGCCGCGAACCAATTTAAAATCGGAGTCCGGGTGGCGAACGCCGACATCGCCCGAACAAAGACGGTAGTTGGTGTTCCCGTAATCCGACGGAGATTTCAGCTTCCCGGCAGGATCCGAAGGACAAAGATAGGCGTCCGGCTGTGCTCGCAGCGCGGTGATCTCCTCGGAAGATGCAGCCGTATAGGAAAAAGCGCCGACAGTCTCTGTTTTGAAGGCCGAAGTCGCGTAATACGATTTTTGGACCCGTTCCAAAGCGGTATAGATATTCGCCTGTTCGACAAAAGGAAGGATCTTCGCAAGCGCACTCCAGGATGCACCCGGCCCGCACCAGCTTGGATTATCGCCCGTGGTTCCGGCGGGAAGAGAATTATAGACATCGTGATAATTATGGGTCGCAATCGCCAGCTGCTTCAGTTTATTCGTGCATTCCATTCGTCTGGCCGCTTCCCGCGCCGCCTGAACCGCCGGTAAAAGAAGACCGATCAAAATCCCGATAATCGCAATCACGACTAAAAGTTCGACCAAGGTAAATCCGCGTTTCTTAAAGATCTTCTTTAAAGAATAGGCTATATTCTCCCCCCCCCCCCAACTTAACAACCTGTAAATTTTTCATGATTTCTACTCCATTGAAAAAGGTCCCGATAAATATTTTAAACAACACTTCTGGATTCGAACATTCAACACTGTTTTTTATCGGCAAAAACAGTGTTGAACAATAATCTGTCAATAATAAATAAATTTACGGAGCGAGATTTTCACCGCCTTGTGCGGATCCGAGAGCGCCCCAGATACCGTAAGGGGATTTTCCCGTTTTGATCGGGGGATCGGAAGTTTTTCCGCAATCGATCGTTTCCGATATAAAGGAGACGGATCCGTCGACGCGAAGCGCGTTCGCTCCGCCGCTGTGATAGCTGCTCGCACTGGTGAGCATACGTCCCTCTGTTGATGAAGAGCCGCAGCTTGGCGCGTTTGGCGGAAGAATGGTGCAAAAAGTTGAGAAGAAAGATTTTGCATCGGCCCAGCGTGTTCCCATATACAGATTTTGAACATTAAACGAAGAACTGTAGGTTTGGGAATCAGATGTACTGATAGTGCCCGCGCAAGTGGATGGAGTTGCGACAGCGGTCGATGTTGGCGGAGGCGTAGTTCCATCGACACCGGCAGTTGCCAAATCGCCGTAGGCGTAAGATCCTTTGAGATCTGTTCCGTATTTTTTCGCAACGGCCCTTTCCGCAAAGCAGATCGTATTACTGGTTCCATCGGTAATGGCGCTGAACGATCCGAATTTTGCGGAATTTCGGAGAAAAACACCGCGCCACCAGTCGTTTCCATCTTTGGAGGGAAAATCTCCTGTACAGTAGGGATAAGAGTTTCTGAACTTTTCTCCCCGAGCAAAGGAATCGGAAGGACACTGAATAACATTGATCGAGAGATTAAACGGCAACTGATTGACCCAAGTATCGCAACCGGCGGCAGGTCCGTCTTTCGCTTCGGTATAGACGGCGACCTGTTCCATAAAAGCCATCAGAAAGAGGACAGGGCCATAATAAAATTGATAACGGCTGTTCGCGGCACTCCAGGCGTTGGTTCCGCCTAAGGCCGACGATGAAGCGGCCAGTTTCTTTCCAAACATAAAATTCGCGCCGGAAGGAAAGTATTCCTGATTGGAGTCGGCGTAATTGTGCAGACCGATTCCGATCTGCTTCAGATTATTCGTACATTGCATCCGTCGGGCCGCTTCCCGCGCGGCCTGAACGGCAGGCAGGAGAAGGCCAATAAGAATTCCGATGATCGCGATCACGACCAGAAGTTCGACCAGGGTAAATCCCTTCTTTTTAGAAAAACCGTGTTTTAACATAAATTCCCTCCTCTGGAAAAGTGGTACCAAGCCACTTGGTGAAAAATGTATCTATCGATTAAGCATCACAAAAGATCTCCCGAATTAGCACTCTATATATATAGTAATGAGAAAAAGCAAAAAAGTCAATCTCTCTTTTCCGCAAAAAGAACAACTTTTTTCCGCAGATTTTTGAAACCGCGGATATTTTTAATGCTTGCCCTCGAAGAAATTTTTTGTCTACTCGTTCGGACTCATTTTTGGAACCACGGATGAACACGGAGAAACACGGATGGGATCTGTTCGCAGATCAGGTATTTTGTTTTAAAAAACTCATTGAAAATCAGGAAGGTAGATGGTATAATGAAATTCCGAATAATGAAAGATTATTCCGATTGCCCGATCAAACCGACATTTTTCTCGGAATCTTCCTGGTTCCGGGTCTCCATGCCGAACAGAAATGTCGTTTTTCAGAAGAAAATGTCCATTTCTGGAGAGGAAAGTGCACTTTCAGAACCGCAAAGTGCAGGGATTGAAGGCAAAAGTGCAGGGATTGGGTCCAAAAGTGCACTTTCAGAGAGTGAAACGGCACTCTTAGAAGAGAAAATGGCACTCTCGGAGGGTAAAATGACACTCGCGGAGTACGAATTATTTGTAAAAACGATTGATACCAATAAAGAGATTAGTGGAAAAACCAAAGATAGGATCTGTCAATTACGTATAGAATTTGAAATTGAATATGCTTTCAGTCGGACAACGATTATGGAAATGTTTGATATTTCTAAACGACAGGCTTCACGATTGCTTTCACTTCTCCTTAAACACGATCTGATCGAAAAGGTCAAAATCAGCGAATATGTTTTTAAAAGACTTGAAAATGCTGACGGGAAGATCTCAACAGTGCAAAATAAGAAGGTAAGTAAGTGAAAATAAATCTGATTTTTATCCGTTCCGCGGTTTTATGCGTGATCGTGTTTTTATTGTTCGGATTCGATCTTCAGGCCGCTGATTCGAAAACTCGATCCAAATCGGCTGAACCGACTCGGCCCGTTCCTCCTCCGTTCGAAGAACGTCTCTTTCAGGATTGGCTTAAACAGGATTCTTTCAATAATCCGCGATCCTGCTTCGTCGATTCTGTCGGAAACAGCACGGAGTCAAAATTGATCGATCAGGTACTGAAATCGATCGAACCGGAAAAACGGATCCCCTTCGAAAAAGAACGTCAAGATCTTCTTTCCCACCGTCTGCCGGGCTCCGATCCGAAATGGCGTGCTTTCTACGAAAAACTCTGCCGGACCCGGCGAACTGAACGCCTGAACATGATCGCCGAGTTTTCCCCAGTCTGGATCTATACAAAACATTACGTGATCGGCGCGAGTTTTTACGCTTATACCGAAGACGCGTCCGACGAAGAATACAAAGATTTCAGCCGCGATCGACGCAACGGAGGACAGCTTTGCAAAATGGAAATCCTGCCCGACGGTCAAATCAAACATGAGATCCTTTACGAGGTCAAAGAAGGAACCATTCGCGATCCCGATGTCTCCTGGGACGGTAAAAAAATCCTCTTCTCCATGCGCCGCCATTTTACAAAAGACGATTTTCATCTGTATGAGTACGATGTTGCGTCAAAAAAACTCCGCCAGCTGACCTTCGGAAAAGGATTCGCCGATATCGAACCGGTCTATCTGCCCAACGGCGATATTCTGTTCACATCGACCCGTTGCGTTCAGATCACCGACTGCTGGTGGACCGAAGTCTCCAACTTCTTTATGATTGATTCCGAAGGACGGTCCATGCGGCGCGTCTCCTTCGATCAGGTCTCCGTCAATTATCCCAAAGTGCTTAACGACGGCCGCGTTATCTATACCCGTTGGGATTATAATGACCGCGGACAGGTCTTCCCGCAGCCAATGTTCGTGATGAATTCCGATGCGACTGGACAGACCGAATATTACGGTAATAATTCCTGGTTTCCGACCTCGATCATGCACGGCCGTCCGATTCCCGATTCCAGTAAAGTGATCGCCATCGCCGCCGGACATCATACATATCAGCACGGAAAGCTCCTCCTGATCGATCGATCAAAAGGAAATCAGGAAAATCAGGGATGCACTCTTATCGCGCCTGTTCGGGACACTCCTGCCGAAAAGATCGATGCTTACGGACAGACCGGCGAACTCTTTCAATATCCTTACGCGATGGACGAATCGAATTTTTTAGTTACCTATCTCCCGGAAGGACGCTGGAGGGGTATTTATCCGATTCCGTTCGGGATTTATTTCATGAACGCGGACGGACAAAGAGAATTGCTCGCTTACGATCCGGCGATCAGCTGCAATCAGCAGGTGCCGCTCATGGTCCGTGAAAAGCCGGCGGTTCGCGTCTCACAGGTCGATCCGAAAAAAAAGACAGGGGAATTTTACGTTCACAATATTTACGAAGGGCCCGGCCTGAAAGGGATCCCGAAAGGAACGGTCAAATCATTGCGCGTTGTCGCTCTTGGTTTTCGTCCGGCCGGAATTCAGGCGAACGGAAATTCGGGACCGGCAGGAGGGGCGATGAGCTGCACTCCGGTTTCGATTAATAACGGCGCATGGGATACGAAGCATGTTCTCGGAACCGTTCCGATCGAAGAAGACGGATCGGCTTACTTCCGTGTTCCCGCCTTGACCCCGGTCTATTTTCAGCTTCTGGACGATAAAGGCGATACCGTTCAAACGATGAGAAGCTGGTCGACCCTTCAGCCGGGCGAATTTTTCGCGTGTGTCGGATGCCATGAACCGAAAGCGAATACCGTGATCAATTTCGGATCGCTTTCTTCAAAAGCGCTGCGCAATCCTCCTGTCGATATCCGTCAAAAAGATCTTCCGAAAGGGATCTTTCAGGACGGATTCAGTTTTAATCGGGAGATCCAGCCGATCCTTGACGATCATTGCATCGAGTGCCATACAGGGGGTAAAAAGAAGGACGGATCCCCGGCTCCGTTCAGTCTTCTCGGGAATGATTACCGGATCAATGATCAATCGAACGGTGCGGTAAAAGTACCGGGAGGACCGCATCCTTATCCGAAAGGAGGCCGCCGGTTCTCTCAGGCTTATATGAATTTGACACAATGCGGAAAGCACGTCAATCAATATATTCATTGGCTTGGCGTTCAGGAAGGTCCGCAGCTGCTTCCTCCTTATTTTGCGGGATCCGCGTTAAGTCCCATGATGAAGATGCTTCGATCCGGCGGCGATTCCAATCACAAGGAAGTCCGGATCAGTGATCAGGAATTGCGAACGATTGCGCTTTGGATCGATCTTCTTATCCCCTTTTGCGGGGATTACAAAGAGGCTGCGAACTGGACACCTCGCGAAAAAGCGGTTTACGCCTATTATGAAATGAAGAGAAAGGAAATGAATCGGATTATCGCCTCAAATCAGGATCGAGTCGAAAATGGGCGGCTCGCGAATCGGCTTCCCGATCTGAAAGATCTTGAGCAGTTCAAAACCGGCGGTCCGGAATATAAAGCGAAGTTCATTGACGATTATCTCAAACGATCTTTCCCGATCATCGGAAAGAAGTCGGGTCCGGAAAATATCCGCCGGAATCTCGCGGTCAATCCGAACGATACGCAAGGAGAGCTTCAAAGCTATCCGCACGCGTCTGCGAACAGTGAATTCCGATATCTTCGAACAAGCGCGGCGATCAATGCGATCGACGGAAAATTTTCGAAAGCAGGATCAGAACAGACAGAGGAATCGATTCCTGCCTGGCGTCCTGATCTGCGAACGGATCTGCAATTCACAATTGAATTCGGACAGAATATTGAAACGGACCAGATCGTTCTTCAACTTGACGCCGATTTCAAAAATGGACCGTTCTGGACACAGGGAGAACTCCTCTTTTCCGATGGATCCAGGGAACGGATCGAGTTCAAGCCGAACTCCGATCCGCAGACAATTCGGTTCGCGAAACGGAAGACCTCATCAGTTCGGCTGATCGATCTGCAATACGCGCCCGATCGAAAAGGAATATCGGGAAACAAATATCGGCCCGGGATCGTTGAATTCGAAGTGTGGGGCAAATATAGTGAGGAGTGAGGAGTGAGGAGTGAGGATCAGCGGCGAAGCCGCATACGGAGTGCGGTCGTCCCGGCCGCCCCGAGCAATGTAAATTCCCTAAAAGCGTTGAGGAACTTTCTCGGATAAACACAAGCGAACACGGTATTATTTACTATAAAACGCAAAAGTAAATTAACCCGATAGGGGCAGTGCCTTCCAATCAACAGCAGTGCGCTGTAAGCGCAGTGCAAAAAGAACCAAGGACACCGAAAAAGGGGTCAACCCCGAACACGGGAGCGATACCCGGCAACCGACCGCAAGCCCGTAATGAAGAGAGCGAAGCGAACGGAATTAGGGAATCAATATCGTCGCCCGGGGGGTGGGGCAACCCGTGGTTTGAATCACAACGTTTTTTAGAGATTTTACCGCTTCACTTTCCGGCGGCGAAGGTGCCTCCGCCGCCGAATCCGCTCTTCTCTAATCACGAATCCAATTTTCTAAAATATTTCAGTTTACCGGGAGCGGTTTGACACTTTCCGGAAAGAGGGATCGATACTTTTCTTTTTCCGTTTTTTTCAATTCCTCTTTCGCTTTTGCAACGAGGGAGGGATTCAAATACAATCGGATCGAAGCCAACGCGATGGCCCGTGCCGCGGACTGTGCGGCTTTGTCGCCAATGGACGTTCCGGCCATCGCCGCCTGCTGCCAGGTATGAAGCCCGGTGTGCGGCGGCCCTGTCGCAATATAGATCTGCGCCGTCGGAATCAAATGGCTGATATCGCCCAAATCAAAAGAGACCGTGATCAAATTATTGTCGAAAGGAGAATACGGCTCCACCTGAACCGAAAGCGGACGTTTGGCAAATTCCTCCGGCGCAACGCCATCATGCAGGGCACCTGCCGCAATCGCCTCCGCGCGCTTGTCCGCAGGAAGAATATCAAGAAACTGCCGTGCGATTTTGAATTCCTCTTCTTCAAATTTTGGTCCTCCGGTTTCCATAAAGGCATCGGAAAGAACCTTTATAATGATCGGATTGGGCATGAAATCATAAGTGCCGCCAACGATCTCATATTCCATTTTTGTGTGCGTCATGAGCGCCGCGCCGCGGGCAATGTCGATCATTCGATCAAGCGTTTCCCTTCCGTCTTTAACATTCGGTGTTCGAATATAATAGAACAGCGCGGCGTGAGCCGGAACGACATTGGGCGCCTTGGGACCGCTGTCCAGCCATGCGAAGTGCATTCGGGTTTGCGAAGAGACATGTTCGCGCAGATAGTTGACGCCTATGTTGGTTAATTCCGCGGCATCGACGGCGGATCTTCCCTTTTCAGGAGCTCCGCCTGCATGTGCGGCTGTTCCGGTAAATTTGAATTGGACATTATGAACACCAAGAGCGCGCCGGCCCCAGGCATGATTAAGATCCATCGGATGCCAGGAGAGAACAACGTCAATGCCGTCGAAGCATTTACGGCGGAGCATGTGGATTTTTCCGTATCCGGACTCCTCGCCGGGCGTTCCCAGCAGAACGACCGTTCCTTTTCCCGGCTTGTCTTTGAGCCATTCCTTAACGGCCAAGGCCGCACCGACCGATCCCGCACCGAGCGCGGAGTGAGCGCATCCATGTCCGTTCACACGGGCAGGATCCGGATCTTCCCGTGCGATTCCCGCCTTCTGATTCAGGCCGGGAAGCGCATCGTATTCCGCCGTAATGCCGATTACCGGCGAGCCGGATCCGTATCGTGCGATAAAAGCGGTGGGCATGTCCGGAATATCACGGAAAACATGAAATCCCTCTTTTTCAAGAAGATCGGATATGAACTTGCTGCTTTTGACTTCCTGAAACCGTGATTCGGAAAACTGCCACACATTACGATTGATATCGTTAATAAGAGGGCTCTTCTCCTTGACCGCGGAATCGGCGAATTTTCCTTCCGGGGTAAGATCCGCCGCACGGACCGGCGAAAACGTTCCCTGCAGAAATCCCAGCATCAATGCAAGAACAAAAAACGAAAGCCGTTTATTCATTTGCCGTCTCCATCTAATATGTAAGATCAGTTTCCGAGCGATTGAAGCGGAGCGGGAATGCGTCCGCCGAAATGAACGAAATCATTGCTTGCTCCGCAGTTTCGGATCTCCAGGATCGGGGAGGCTCCGAAGAGACCGCCGAAATCGATCTTGTCGCCGGCCTTTCCGCCGGGGATCGGAACCAGTCGGGTCGCGGTCGTTTTATTATTGATCACACCGATCGCCATTTCATCGGCCATAATTGCCGCGATCGTCGCCGGAGGGGTATCGCCGGGGATCAGGATCATATCCAATCCGACGCTGCAAACACTGGTCATTGCTTCCAGCTTTTCGAGGACGAGATGTCCCCGATTCACAGCGTCGGCAAGAGTTGCGTCTTCGGATACCGGAATAAAAGCGCCGCTCAATCCGCCGACGGAACTGGAAGCGAAGAGTCCTCCCTTTTTTACCGCATCGTTGAGCATTGCAATCGCGGCGGTCGATCCGGGCGCACCGACGTGAGCGATTCCGAGCGTCTTTAAGATCTCGCCGATACTGTCGCCGACCGTTGGAGTCGGAGCCAAAGAGAGATCGACGATTCCGAATGAGGTCTCCAGTTTTTCGGCGACTTCACGTCCGATCAGTTCTCCGACCCGGGTAACGCGAAAACTTGATAATTTGATCTCTTCGGCAAGTTCGGCCAAGGTCAACTTCTTGTTCGAGTCCCGTGCTCCCGCGATTCGGCGGCGAAGAGCGCTGTCGACAACGCCCGGCCCGGATACGCCGATATTGATCGCCGCTTCCGGTTCGCCCGCTCCCATATAGGCACCGGCCATAAACGGATTGTCTTCCGGGATATTGGCGAAGACGACGAGTTTGGCGGCGGCAAATCCCTTGTTCTGTTCATCCGCTTTTGCAATGGCCGGAATGATGTGTCCCAGCTGATGCAGGGCGTCCATATTGATTCCCGCCTTTCGTGACGCGGCATTGATCGAAGAACAGACCCTTTTCGTGGAGGAGAGAACTTCCGGCAAGGAATCGAGTACGGCCTGAGATCCGGCGGAGATTCCTTTTTGCACGAGAGCACTGAATCCGCCGACGAAATCGACCCGGCAAAGATCCGCGACAAGATCCAGTGTTTGTGCGAGTTTAAGGGCGGCCGCCTGTCCGTGTCCCGCGAGAAGAGTCGAGGCGGGAGAGATCGCGATTCGTTTGTTGGTTACCGGGATCCCGTATTTATCCCCGACTTCATCGCAGACTTCCACTAAACGGCTTGCCCGGGTCATAATTTTATGCTGGACCTTTTTGCACATCTGATCGGCGTTTGGTGTTGCGCAATCATTGATATTCAGGGCCAAAGTAACCGCACGAACATCCAGATGTTCTGAATGGAGCATGCGAATTGTTGATAAAACTTCGTCTGTATGAAGCATGATCTCTTTTCCTTAATTGTCCAATCGAAGCTGATTGGTCGCGATAAATATATTATTATGCTGTAATCGAACGGTAAAGCCGAGCTCTTCTCCCAATTCTTCGAGATCGAGCTGGAGATTTTTCACGTCGCTTTTCGGATTGACTTCGACTTGACTGATCAGGACGAAGCTGTTGTCCGCGGTGATATTTCCGTAAAGATCGAGGATATTGATCTCTTTACCGGCCAGATATTGGCTGAACGCGGCAACAATCGATTTTCGATCCGGTCCGAACGCGGTGATCACAAAAACGTTGGGATTCTTTTTTTCCGGCAATCTTGGCAGATCCTTCATGGTTCGGATCATGAATTGGCAGTCGTGAAGTCCTTCGGCGGCGGCGAAATTCTTCATGAGTTCGGGAATTTCCCATTGAACCGGAAGAGTAAAGGTTAAAATAAGGGTAAAATAACCGTCGAGAACCGTTTGACTGCACGATTCGATGTTCCCGCCCATATCGGAGATCGCAGCGCTTACTCCAGCGACAATTCCAGGACGGTCGTCCGACATTACATTGATCACATATCCGTTTCCCATTCCAGTTCGCACTCCCATTTCCTGTTCCGATTTAAAAGATCAAAAGATCCGGTAGAAAGACTACCGATATTATAGGGAAAAGGGCGCTCATTGTCAAGAAGATCGACGGAAAGAAAGATCTTCCTTTTTCTCCCTGATCAGGGGATAAAGACCTTTGTTCCGTCGGGGAAATTTCCGTTCGGATCCAATCCGTTTTTATTCAGGGAAATAAGGAAGGCGTACTTTTTTTCGGAAAGACCGTAGAGTTTACGGATGCTTTCCGGATTCTCTCCGGTGTGTGCGATATGGATCTTCAGTTCCGACAGGGCCGGAGGAGCCGTACTTTCCGTTGCGATTCGGGAAACGACGGTTTTATCGGATCGAACGTTCGGTTTAAGGTAAACAACGGATCCGGGATCTTTTTCCGAAAGGGTCTTTTCGGCGGAACTAGGGCTTTTGACCGGGGGGATCGGAACCAGAATCGCGTTCGGATCCGGACTTGCGAATCGGGGAAGTTTCTCGATATGCGAAGAACTCCGGATCTGGCCCGACTTTTCTTCCGGAACCGTCGAAGGAATCAGAACGACATTTCCCTGATTCAATTCAGGTGCCGGATTCGGCTGACGGGACTGATCGGCGAGTGATCCGGGGAGATGGTCTTTCGGAATATTCAGGGAATGAAGTTCCAAAGCCGGAGCTTTACTGTCCGTGAGCGGGATCGGCTGATTGAGCGATCCTTCGATTTTTTTCGGATCGGCCGCGATTTTCACTTCCGGCTTGATCGCCTGATTGATCGACGGCGCCTTGATTTCCGGCTCTTTGGCCGAAAGGACCTTATCCGGTTTAGGGAGCGCGATCTTTTGAGTATCCGCTTTTTGCGGTTCGGATTTTTTCGGAAGCTCGGCCTTTTTCCGGTCTCTGTTCCCTTTGGACGATACGGCCTTTTTTACCGCCGGTTTATTCGGATCGGGAGCAGGATCCCCCTTGCTCGATTGGGCCTCTTTTTTCGTCGCGGAAGCGGAAGGGTCTGATCCTTCGAGCTTGGGCTTGATATTATCTTCCCAGCGGAGCGGATCTTTCTTTTCAAAGGAGGGCTCCTCAAATTCGTCGGTTTTCATTTCCCGGGCAAGCTGCCTTAATTCCTCTTCCCGTTTTGCGGCATCGCCTTTGGAGACCCATTCCGCAGCGGCTTGGGGAGCATCGGACTCCAGAATTTCCATATCGAAATTCGGTTTGTTCGTGATCTGAACGGCACTTGATTTTTCTTTGCCGGGAACGGTTTTCAAATTGGTTTCGTCGAGCACGATGTATCCAGATCCCGGCTTCGAGCGGCGGGGCAACCCTTTTTCTTTTTGCGGAGCTTTTTTATCGGGAGAGTCGGATTTTTGCGCGATCGCGGGATTTTTTGAGGAAAGATCGGCCCTGGGATCAGCGCCTTTTTCGGGCAAAATCGGAGCGGGGACTCCTCCGGGCAAAAGAGTCGGCTGGACCGAATCCTTCGCTTTTTGAAGTCTTTCGACAGGGAGTTTAAACCCCCAATCTTTTCCCAGCGGATAATCATACGGAATGATCGCCGCGAACAGCCAGCCCAAAAAAAGGGCAACGGCCGCGAGGATTACGCGAAATTCCGCTGGAAATTGTTTGATACGCATTGACTTTTCCGATCACTTTCGTGATAATGATAAATAATAATGAAGTTCGGGAAGGGATTCCTTTCAGGAAAGACCGTTCTTTCCCCGATTTTTCCGGTCCAGGGCAGGTTCTGCGGATTATTCCGCAAAATGCTTTTGCAAGGACTCTTCGGAGAATCCCGTCTTTATTATATTATATACCATACTTTGAAAACTTGATACCAATTTGTGTTTTTATTGCGGAATCATTATTTTTTTTCTTCAGCCTGAACGGTATATTCGATATAATCGATAAATTCGTTCCCATGAATCGCATATTTCGGTTCGAAATGATCCGACGTGATAAAATATTAAACAAGCCATTTTAACACCTTCCTGAAAACAGTATAAGGATCCCTCCATGAAACGACGAGAATTTCTGCAATGCGGCGCGGCATTATCCCCTTTGGCTTTAACGGGCATCCCGGTTTTGGGGGCCTCAGTTCCGGAGACGGGAAAAAAAGACCCGCCTTTCCGATTCGATCAGCCTTTCGACGGCGCGATTGTTCATGAACGATACGGCGATCCGGTATCAGATCTCGTATTGGATCCCGGCGGGAGCATAAAACTCAAAATCGCGATCTCGGGCCAGATCCCCGGTGCCGGTCTTCAAGTGGAATTGATCAACGCGAAAGAGCCGCAAAAGAAGCTGCCGGTCAAAATCAACGGGACACGATTCACTTCGGAGGCGATTCTTTCCGATACGCAGACGGAGTTTATCGCGACCCTTCTGGATTCTCAGAAGGCGAAGAAGGGAACGATCCGGACCCGTGTGATCTGGATCAAAAATTCGTATCCGCGGTATCGTTTTCAGGTTGACGATAATATCTTCTTTCTTCAGGACATCGCGAAGAAAAAGTACAAGACGCTAATGGACTCTCCTTATCTCAAAAAATGGAATCAGTTCCATAATCGCTTCGGAACCAAAGTGGTATTAAATCTGTTTTATTCGACTCCGAAAAATGATTTCGATCTCTCCAAATTTCCCGATACGTATAAAGAGGAATGGCAAGCGAATGCCCATTGGCTGAAGCTGGCGTTCCATGCGCGATCGGAATTCCCCGATCATCCGTTTTTGAATATCGGTCCGGATCAGCTTCTCAAAGATATGGATCAGATCGAAAATGAGATCGCGCGTTTTGCCGGTCCGGAATCGTACACGCGAACCGATCTGCTTCATTGGGGAAGCATACGTCCGGAGAATTTAAAAGTTCTGATCGGAAAAGGCTTCAAAACGCTCTCCGGTTCGAACTGGCCGATCCGGTTCAAAAACGGGGAGTATCTCGACAAATATCAGGTCCCGGCGTCTGCGATTCCGTATTTTGAGGAGAACGATTCCTGGTATAATTACGAGAACGGGCTCCTTTTTGGCAAGATCGATCTTTGCTGTAATCGTGTTCCGTTGGATCAGACCCTGGATGTTCTGCGGAAATCTTATTACGACAAGCGGCAGAAAGAGGTGATGAATCTCGGAACGCACGAGCAGTATTTCTGGCCGTTCTATAAGAATTACATGAAGGATCATTGGGACAGAGTCGAACTTGTCCTCCGTTTTATGCTGGAGCATAATTATCAGCCGATCCTTCCGGAAGAAGATCCCTGGAACGCGCTTGTACTTGAACTGCGGAAGAAAAAATAAGGATTTTACATCAGAAAATCTTCGAAATTATCCTGATGGATCGTCGTGATTTCCGCATTGTAAGTTTCTTTGAATATCTTGGGGATCCGAACTTTTGCGTTCGGATTCCATTTGAATTCGAAACCGCGAAGAACTCCGTTTTCCTCTTCCAGATAATCTATTTCTTTTTGATTGGCAGTCCGCCAGAACCAGCAATTTGCCCAAAGTCCCTGGTAATGATTTCGGATTATACGTTGAGAGACAAGCCAATTTTCCCAAAGTGCTCCGATATCCTGGCGGGATTCCATTTCCGAAAAGTTTGCGATTAAGGCGTTTCGAATACCATTATCATAAAAGTAGATCTTGCGGCTGCTTTTAAGTTCATTTCGCAGATTTCGATTAAACGAGGGAAGACGAAAAATAATAAACGTTTGTTCCAGAAGTTGAAGATAGGCTTCCGCAGTTTTTCGTTCAATTCCGCAGGTTTCTCCCAATTCCTGATAGGAGACCTGGTTGCCGATTTGGAAAGCGAGAGCCTGCAGGAGTCTTAAAAGCCGATCCGGTTTTTTGATTTTTTCCCACATAAGAATATCTTTGTAAAGATAGCTGTCGGATAATTGTTTTAAAAGATCTTTTGCGTCTTCGGGATGGGAGACGACTTCCGGATAATAGCCGTAGACAAGGCGATGGGGGAGCATTCTTTTTTCTTCCAAAAGACCGTGATGACGGACCATTTCCCTGAACGATAAAGGGAACATTTTATATTCCCACTTTCGGCCGGTTAATGGTTCATTGATCTGATTTGCGAGATTAAAAGAAGAGCTTCCGGTTGCGATGACCTGAACGTCCGGAATTTGATCGGTAATTAATTTTAACCGGAGTCCTATATCGGCGATTCGCTGAGCTTCATCAAGAACGAGGATATTTTTTCCCGCAAGAATTGCTTTCAGACGGGTCGAAGATATATTTTCAAAAAGACGTTGAACATCCAATTCGTCTCCGTTTAACCAGAGTGTTTGATTGGACTCAGGAAAAAGCAGCTTCAACAGAGTCGTTTTTCCTGTTTGTCGTGATCCCATCAGGATGATCGCTTTATTTGTCCCCAATCGTTTTCGGATGATCGCTCCGAGATCCCTGTTAATCATTAAAAACTCCTTTTGTGGAATCAAATCCTGAAAAATGGCAATAAATCGGGATTGCATTCCCGTTTTATTGATATTATAGCATCTATTGACTCCCTTTCAATCGAAAAAATAAAAATTTTAGTGATTAGTTTTACGGAGTAATTTTTGCGCCCGAAGTGCGGATATTGAAACCACGGATAAACGCGGATCACTATAGTTCCATCTGTCCCAGTGGTCCCAGTCGTCCCAGAAGTCCCAGTCCCTTTTTTGAAACCACGGATAAACGCGGATAACCACGGATGGGCTATTGAAAAACCGATGATTTTTGAGAAGACCGGGGTTGCGGAAAAAGACCAGCATCGAAGATGCGGCACAATAAACAAGAGTAAAACAATGATCCTTGAGAAGAGTTCGAATCACAACTCTATTACTTAAAACCGGTTGGAACATCCAATAAACAGCGCCCCGACAGGGGCAGTGCCTTCCAGCCCGGGGCAGAGGGAGCGAAGCGACCGGCACCCCGGGTTAATGGGAGATTGCGTTTTTTATAAACTCCGCGTTTATTACAGAGCGGCGGCTTTGCCGCCGGGTGCCCGGGACGGGCACCGTCCCAGCGCTCGGGTTCGAACCGTGTTCGGAGATCGTTGTTTTTTTCGGATTCCCCGGGTTAATAGGAGATTGAGGTTTTTATAAACTCCACGTTTATCACAGAACGGCGGCGTTGCCGCTGGGGATAAGCGAGGACGCTTACCCCTCCCAGTGCTCGGATTCGAATCGTGTTCGGGGATCGTTGTTTTTTTCGGATTCCCCGGGTTAATGGGAGAGTATCTTTTTTAAAAATTCTACGTTTATCGGGGAAGGCGCTCCAACATTGCCGTCGGGAAAGGACTGCCGAAAGACCAACCTGGAAGAGTTGGCGGCATACGAGGGGCCGAGCAATAAGAAGAGAAGGATCAATGGGGACGGTGGAGACACTGGAGACGATGAGGACAAAAGCCCAAGCCCTGTTCACCAGTCGCCAAAGTCCCCTTTGTCCTCAAGGTCCCCTT
>JAUNSU010000079.1 GCA_030539035.1 Planctomycetia bacterium | reverse complement strand
CCCAAACATTTCCGTGCATATCGTAAAGGCCCCACGCGTTCGCCTTCTTCGTCTTGACTTCATGCTCCAGCATCCAAAAACCTTTACTGATTTGAACTCTATGCTGCGTTTCTTCCGAATATCTCCCTTTTTCGCTTTCCGGACTTCCCATTTTGAACGAGCCCGCGGGACACCAGGCAAAGGTGTAATTGATTCCCTTGATCGTGATCGTCTTCTTCTCGCCTGCGTAAGTCCCTTCGCCCTCACTCGTACTCCTCTTCGGGATCATTGGAATATTCGGCATTGAGGCAGTGCTTTCTCCAATTCTGCGATACCTGCTTCTGTGATCTTTGTATCATGTAAATTCAGTTCCTTCAGTTGAGTCAACCCCTTGAGATGAACCAGTCCCGCATCCGTGATTTGTGTTTTATATAAATTCAGATACTCCAATTTGGTCAACCCTTCAAGGTAAACCAGACCTGCATCCGTGATCCTTGTTTGGTTCAATTCCAGCCTCTGCAACTTTGTCAATCTCTTGAGAAGAACCAGCCCCTCATCTGTTATCTGTGTACGTTCCAACCCCAGACTCTTCAACCGAGTCAACCCCCTGAGATGAACCAGCCCCTCGTCCGTGATGTTCTTCGGAACCCCAAGCCCCCGTAATTGTTTCATTCCTTTGAGATGAACCAAACCTGCATCCGTGATGTTGTCCGGTAATGACAGGTGCCGCAAACGAGTCAAATATTTGAGATGAACCAGGCCTGCATCCGAGATGTTTGGATTGAATAATAAAGACAGCTTTTCCAAATAAGTCAATCTTTTGATGCGAACCATTCCTGCGTCCGAGATCGTGGTATCGGTTAAAAACAATCCTTTCAACTGTTTCATCCCATTGAGATGAGTCAGTCCCGCATTCGTGATCGATGTACTCATCAAGTTCAGCTCTCGTAATAAATGCGCTGATTTCAAGTCGCTTAATTGTGCAAGTTCCCTGTCAGATACATATGAAGGATCGGAAAACTCCAGACTATAAGGTTCTGTTTGGAATTTAATTTTTGCCAGTCGGCACTATTTGTCGATTCGACTTTGACCAAAGGTATCTCCGGACCATTATCAGATGAATCATCGTAGAAGGGGAACGAATACAGAACCAGAGAGAGGACGATTACTATAAGAGCTATTGTCGGGTAAAAAAGCTTTTTTTTCCAGCTGCGGGCCTGTCCTGCGTTTTTTTCTTTCTTTTTAGGAAAGCGTAAGGGGAATTGGCAGGGACGTTCTTGCTCTGCAACTGTCCAATGGGCATTTTGCATTTGACGCATATAATTTGTTCCGGTTTAAGGGCCGTTCCACAAAAACGGCAGAATTTACGATGTCCTGTCGGAGCGGCACCGCAATTCGTACAGGCGAACTTATCAGGCATAATGGAAGCGCCGCAATTCGTGCACCAGAGCCTGTTCCCATCGTCGGAAGAATAGACGTTTGAACTGTTCGATGCCGCTCTCTGATGTTGACCTGCGTCTTCCTTGACAGAGTAAACTTCAGGAATATCAGATTCCGAAAAGAGACCTTTGATCTGCTTGGCCAATCCTTTTTTGCCTATTTCCGTTTCAACTTGCATTTCAGGAAAGATAACACCTTGTGCAACAAGCTCACGAAGTTTCCGGCCATTGACAGGCCCTCTGCGGACACCCGATATATCATAATAATACCACAAACTCATCTTTGATCCCCTCTTCTGTTCACTTATTAAATGGATTGCGGAACAGGAAAAATTTTTACCTGTTTCGAAATCAAGATCACCTAATTTTTATAAATTATCTATTTTAATAAATATATCATTCTTTTAATTCAAAACAGGTAAAACAGACCGTGATTTCTTCTGTTTCAGCCTTATTCTTCATCTCTATATCTATTACTGACGATAAGCCGGGACAAGAAATTTATAATAAGTGAAGGAATCAGATTCAAAGGACATGTTAGATAAATTATTAGCTAAACTTCGTTCAAATAAGGATCATTCATTCCGGCAAACGGCAATTTCCCAGTTTTTACCGCTGTATCCGTTGAATCGGCAAGTGGAATCGGACAAAAGATCCTTGAGATCGCCGTTGAAATCCCCGGCCAGACCGGTTCCCCGGAATTTCAGCAGACTCTCCTTCAGCGTCCAATATCGGATAAATTCCCGATTCGGGTCGGATGCCGACCGCACTGCCGCAATCTCCTCATCATTTAATACCGATCGCATCACTTCAGACTCAATCGCCTGAACCTGTTCGATATCGATTCCGATCTCTTTTTCCGAAAGAACACAAACAACCGCTTCCCGGCAATGTCCGATATTGAAAAACAGATCAGAATAATTCTCAAGATAAGGCTTCTTCCACGGCCCAAACCGATAAACAGGATACTCCCGGAACCGGTTCCGATCTTTCAGACACCGGATCAAAAGCGATCGGCCGGCAAGAGACTGAACATTGGGCGAAGAAAGCGATTCATCAAGATCGTCCTGTTCAACACCGAGCAAAAGAAAGTCCTCTGTTTCAATTCGAAAACCGTTCCTCTCTTTTGAGAGGGGAATAAAATCGATCATGATATCCGAAAGCCTCCTGAAAACACCGGCTGCCCGCAAGTACGGAGTCCGCAGCGATCACCGTTCCTCCCTGTTTTTGGCCAAGGTCAGAATATTTTTGCCGTCGATATTTTGATAATCGATCCGATCCATGAACTTTCGCACGATAAAAATACCGAGTCCGCCGATCTGCCGGTCTTCGGGAGGAAGGGAAATGTCGGGATCCTTCGCCTCAAGCGGATTGAACGGAATTCCGGCGTCAATAAACCGCAAACGAAATTGATTCGTTTCTTCCTCGAATCCGCACTGGACCGTAATACTGCCCGTCTGTCCGGAATAAGCATAATGAACGATGTTGACAAAGATCTCCTCAATACAGATCATAAGCTGATTCTGATCTTTCGGCCGGAGAACGGCAAACTCGGGAAGAGCTTCGACAAATTCAAGGACTTTTCCCAAATTTTCCGGCGAGGCCTCCAAAGTGAGTTCATTTTCTTTCATTTTTTCACCGGCGCATACTTGACGCATAAAATGGTAATATCATCCGACTGCACCGCCCCCTGTGTGAACTGAAAAAGAGTTTTTTTCAATTCGGCAAGGGCGTTTTTCGGATCGGAAGAATCCAGGGACGCCGCTAATTTCAGGATGCGATCTTCTCCGAACATAAGATCGTCCGCGCTGAATGCTTCGGAGACACCGTCCGTATAAAGGATCAGAAGATCATCTTCCTTCATTTGCAGCTCGGAGGAACCGACCGACTCATCCGGAAGAACGCAAAGCGGAGCGGTATGCCGGTCGCGCAAAACGTCGATTTTACCGTTTGCGCGGCGGATCAGGGGAGGATTATGCCCGGCATTCGAGTAAATCAAATGTCCGGTTTGCGTATCCAAAATACCGAGCCAATAGGTAACGAACATTCCGGTTTCATTATTTCCGGAAAGCATTTCGTTCAGATGGGCAACCAAATATCCGGGATCTTGAGTGGATTGGGCAAGAACTCTTTGCAGAGTTTGCGTTACCGCCATAAAGAGCGCGGCGGGAACCCCTTTTCCGGAGACATCGCCGATAATAATGGCGATTTTTCCATTTTCCATTGGGAAGAGATCATACAGATCGCCCCCTACCCCGCGCGCGGCGATCAGATCGGCGGCCGCAGAGATATTTTCGCAGTCTTCATAAGGCGGAAGATGATGAGGAAGCAGATCCTGCTGGATCTTTTTCGCGGCATTCAATTCCCCTTCACTTCGTTCCCTTGCGGCGACCGTTTCCCGCAGACGGATAATATAGTCGCTCAGTTCCTTCTGCATTCGGCCGAACGATCCGGTTAAATGGCCAATTTCATCATCGCCCCGATATGCGGGCAGCGTTGCTGTAAAATCACCGTGTCCGACCGCTTCCGCCGCTTTGGAAAGAGCAAGGAGAGGCTTATTCAATTTGCGGCAGATCAGAAAGATCACCACGGCCGTTGCGGCCAGCGCAAGAAACCATCCGAGCATGAACCGAAGGACCAAGGGCAGAAGAAGAGTCTTCGTCCAGTCCAGCGGAATCGCAAGGCAAACGAACCAGTCGTTAATACATCGGGAATAATAGAGCTCACAGGGGACATCCAGCAGGGGAGTGTTCCGCATGGAGATCTTGCCGGTCTTATTTTTGAAGATAGACTGCGCGGCTTTCCGATCTGCGGGATCAGGAAGATCCGACTGATCGCAAAGCGTAAAGATCGTTTTTCCCAGCGCGCCCGGATCTTCGGGATAGATCTCGATTTGCCCGAACTGATTCATTAAAAACATCTCAATACTGCTCGAAAGGCGCAAAAGAGCCTGAACATCGTATTTTTCGAGGTACTTTTCCAGGCTTTCGATTTCAATATCGACGGCAACAACGCCGGCAACCTTGCGCACTCCCCCGCTTTCGCGGTAAAAAGGAGCGGCGTAGGAAAAGACGAACGTTTTCGGCCCATTTTCCGGATAATAAGGGGTTGTCCAGATCGGCGCTTCCAGAGTGCAGGGAACAATGAACCAGTTTTTATAAAAATAATCGAACTTGTCGTCGTTCGATCGGCAAATATGGAATTCCCCGTCTTTTTTCCAGGTAAGCAGGCAATTATGTTTTTCTTTCGGATTCAGCATTCCGTCGGCCCAGGCGATTACAAAGCGGTTCAGTGCGGGACATCGTTTATTGACCACTGGAGCGATCTGCGTGATCATGGTTTCATAATCATCCAGATTTTGATTCTTCTGTTCGATGGTCTTCGTAAGGATCTGGCCCATCTGTTCCGCCTGAACGAAAATGGTATCCAGGGTCGATGCAACATCATCCGTGATCTTCCGGCTGTGATCTTTAAGCATGAAAGTAAGATCGCGGAACCAGAAATATCCGATCAGGATCATTCCGATCAATCCGAAAAGGAAGAGGAGCGAGCAGATATAAAGACTCAAGCGGACAGGAAGACTTCGAACGGAGAACTTCATGGACGGCCTCCCTTCTGCATCTCGGGAACGAACCGTTCATAAACGATTTTTCCTTCCGGGAAAGCGAGCATGATCATCAGTTCATCGAAAGAGGCCCGACTCAAAATTCCGCTGTTTTCACGTCCTTCCGGAAAGATCAGATTCTTCATTTGAGAGAGCATCCAGCGCTGATGGGCAATATCAAAAAAGACGCCGTCTTTCTCGCAATACTTTCGAACCAGTTCCAATCCTCTTTTCGGATCGGCAAAGACGCGGCGCCAGCCTTCCAGGGTTGCGGACCGGATTTTTTTGCAAAGATCGGGATATTTGGTCCATGTTTTTCGAAGCGTGTAAAGTCCGTCGTCCACAAGTTCGGAAAAAACGTTCTGAAGTTCAAAGCAGACCAGCTGATCCGGATCAATTCCCGCGCCGTAGATCCGGTAATACTCATCGTAATAGACTCCTGCGGTAATATCGACACCCTTGTAAAGGAAGAGATCCACATTGGTCAAGATGGGAAGAAACTTGCAATTTTCCACTCCATGATAATCCAAAAATGAGCGGAACGGAGCTTGCAGGGAAGGCGCGACATAGAGTCCGACCCGATGTCCGGAAATATCGCCGGGCTGAAGGATCCCCGAACTTTTTCGGGCAATAAACATGAGTGCGGAATTCTGCGCGATCTGTCCGATATTGACGAGATCTTCTCCCGCTTCCATTCGCTGAAGCGCGGGGATCGGCCAAGCGACAATAATATCGGTTTCTTCTTTTTGAAGTGTATCGAAAACATCCTCTTCCGGTCGGGGATGTTCCAAAAGAAGGTGAACGCCGGCCTGTTCATACAGGCCATCTTCCAGCGCTCTGTAGAAGCCCGCGAATTCTGCCTGCGGCAGCCAAAGCATTTTCATGCGAAGCACCGGCGGATCCGCCGCCTGTAAACAGAGCGGGAGCGCGAAAATCAAAAGAAAAAACAGGGGGATTTTTTTCATGAAAGAAGATCTTAAAGCAAATTTTCAAAAGGAATGAACGAAATCACACGATATTCAAAAATACGGTGAATCCGGTAATCTCGAATATTTCTTTAACCTCGTCTTTCAGATGGGCAATTTTTAAACCGCCTTTTTCCCGCTTTTCCATGGTTTTATGAAGACATAATATCGTGCGAAGTCCGGCGCTGGAAACGTATTCCAGATCGGCGAGATCCAGCATCAAATGCTTGATTCCTTCCAGAGCATTATTGATCCGGGTCTCCGCTTCCGGAGCGGTATTCGTATCAAGCCGTCCGCTGATCCAAATTGTTAAGGAATCACCATCGCGTTGTTCTTTAATTTCCATCTTTTTCCTGCAAAATTCCTGTTTTTGTGATCTTGGCATCGTCCGCCGGCGACAAGGACGTTTTCGATTGTCCTTCCAGCGGTTTTAAACGTTGAAAAGAAAGGGACGGATCTCACGCAAAAAGAAGAAAACCGCTTTCCCATTCTTATAGATCTATTATATCCGCTTCAAAAACGTTTGTCAATTCACTTTCTGAAGAAGAATTTCTTTGCGATTTCGCTGATCCTTTCGAGAAAGGATCCGGGGACCTTAATTATCTCCTTTTCAGACCGGGATGAGAGATCTCAACGATAAAGCGCTCCAGAATGAAATTACAGGAAGCACTGCTTTCCCCTTTCAGATCGCGATCTGCCTTGTTCAGAAGCTGATACAGACGGGCACCGCGGGATCTTCCGAGCATTTTCATCTGCGGTTCCGTTCGGGGAGCAAGCCAGCTGGAAAATCCCGCTCTTTCCAGAACGATGGGGATTCGAAGCGGACGTCCCTGCTTTTCCGAATTCAGATAAATTCGGGTCGCCGCGGCCAGCTTGCGGAGAGTTGTCGTGATCTGCGCGAGAACACCGACCGGATCTTCCTTGGACGCAAAAAGCTGATTCAAAAACCGAAGGGCATCGGCCGTTTTTCCGTTCAGGGCGTAATCAAGCATATCCCATACTTTTTGGGTTCGCCAATTCCCGACATTTTTTGAAATGATATCCGGGGACAATATCGCATTTTCGGGAATAATAAGGGCAAGGCGAGCAAGCTGCTGATCGAGCATACCGAGATCTTCGCCGACTTTTTCGAGGAGCATCTCCGCCGCCGGTTGAACAAGATTGATATGGTGTTTTTGCTGCGCCCAACCGATCATCCAAGAAAGGATCTGCTCCGCCGCGGCCGTTCGGCAATCGATCATCAATCCATTCGCGTCGACCAACTTGAAAAGCCGGGTATTGGCCGCAAACGACTTCGGCTGAAGGATCAAGATACCGGAGGAAGAAGGTTTTTGAACATAATTTTCCAGATCCGGGCGAAAAGCGGAGATGAAATTATCGGCCTGATCGACGAGTACGAGGCGCCGATCCCCGCCGAACATGGACATGGTTGCGAGTTCCTGTCGAACGGCGACCCAGATCTCCCGATTTTTATTTTTTTCGTCGGTTTCCGAGATTTTGATATTGCCGTCGAATCGGGTAAAGGAAAATTCGGAGTCTTCTTCCGGAAGAAGTTGACTTTTCAGAATTTTGAGCGATTCCTGAACAAGAAAAAGATCATCGCCGAAGAGGACAATCACCGGCTTAACGGGCGCTTGTCCTCTTTGGTTCAGAAATTGAAACGCGGTAATGGACTTTGCCATTATCCCAGTCCTTTGGATATTTATCCTTTTGCCCGACCGAGGAATTCCCCGGAACGGGTATCGATTTTGATCACTTCCCCCTGTTCGAGATATTCGGGGACCATTACCATGAGGCCGGTTTCCACGGTTGCCGGTTTATTGCGGGCCGTTGCCGAATTTCCGCGGACAGCCGGATCGCACTGGATCACGGCCATTTCGACCGTAGTCGGCAGTTCAATCGCAACACATCGATCTTCATAGATCAGGGCGCGAATTCCTTCGAGTCCTTCCTTGATGTATTTCATTTCTTCTTCGACGTCTTCTTTGGCGATACTGTAGGTTTCATAGTTCTCGCCGTCCATGAAGAAGACATCGGATGAATCGGCGTAGGAATAAGAGACTTCGCGTTTTTTGAAGTCGGCGTCGGTGAAATTATCGGTTCCCTTGACCTTGAGGTCGACCTTGTCTTTTGTAATCAGATTACGGCAGCGAAAACGATAAAGGGTCGCGGCGCCCCGTGCGGAAGGGGTTTGCACCTGAACATTTTCCACAATGATCGGCGAACCGTTGTTGACAATAATATCGCCTCGTTTCATATCCTTGGCTATCATGCGTTTTATCTCCTTTCAAACCTCAAAATCTGTAAATGGATCACGGACTCTCAATCGATCATTAGGATACCCGGTCAAGGGGTTTTTGAAAATGGGGGGGATTCCGTTTTTTCCCGGATTTGGTAAACTTTGATCTGTTGGTTTTTGGTAAATTTTCTCGGTTTTTGAATTATGATTTCTGAATCAACGGAAAGGAAATGTTTCTGATGTCTACACCTCTTGCAAGTCCGAAAAAGCCTGCGACCGATATTACCCGAGTAGCGATTCTTTTCTCCGGGGGTCCGGCTCCTGCCGCCAACTCCGTGATTGGAAGCGCCGCGTCCTGCTTTGCGCAGGCTGGAGTCGAGGTTTTCGGAATGAAAAACGGATATACCCATTTGATCGATTTCAAGGAAGGCGACAAACTCGCGGAAGGGAGCGATTACATCCGCCTCGACAAAATGCCGCTTGAAGGACTTCGAACCTTGCAGGGGATCTGCATCGGAACAGCCCGGGCCAACCCTGGGAAATTGATGAAAACTCCCGCCGATCTGAAAGATCCCGCGAAAACCGCCCCCATGATGAACGTTTATAAAGCGCTCTGTTCGATGGGAATTGATGCTCTGATCTCCATCGGAGGCGATGATACTCTTACCACCGCCGCGAAGTTCAAGCTCTTCATGGACAATCTTCCGGCCGATAAAAAGCGGATCAAGGTCGTCCATCTCCCGAAAACCATCGATAATGATTACGAAGGAATTCCCTTTACATTCGGATATTTTACCGCGGTTGAAATGCTCGCGAAGCAGCTCCGCTGTCTTTTGGCGGACTCGGAAGCGGCCAACGGGGGATATGTTTGCCAGCTCATGGGGCGAAAAGCCGCCTGGTTGGCCTACGGCGCCGCAATCGCCGGAGAGGCAAGCATCGTGATCGGGCTGGAAGATATTCCGTCCGAATGGCAAACCACGGAAGAGACCATTGATCCGGAAAGCGGAAAGATCATTCGGACCGAAGACGGAAAACCGCTCATGAGAACTGTCTTTTCCATCGAAAAGATCGTCGACCGCTGTGTGAACGTGATCCTTGCCCGCGAAGCGCAGGGAAAGAACAGCTTTGTCGCCGTAATTTCCGAAGGAATGGCTGAATTCCTTCCTCTTTCCGAGATCAAGATGTGCGTTTCCGACGACGAATACCGATCGCTCAAGCCGGATTCTTTCGGGCATTTCCCGGTTTCCCAGCTCAAATACAGCAGTCGTTTAAGCCGTCTGATCATTGAGGAGTACAAACGGCGGACCGGAAAGAGCCGCAAGATCTCCGGACTTCAGTTCGGATATGAAGTCCGCTGCAATACCCCGACCGCTTTCGACGTAATCCTCGGAAGCCAAATCGGCGTCGGCTGCTATCGGGCCCTTTGCGAAAAGAATCTCAACGGCGTAATGATCTCCGTAAGCGGTCTGATGGAACTTGGATTCCCGACCTTTGAGGAACTGATCGACATGGAAAAACTCCGTGCGACCGCTCGTCCGATCACGGTCGGAAGCGACGTTCATCAGCTCGCCCGATATCTGGAAGCCTGGACCGACTGATCCGGCCGTCTTTTTGTGAAAATTCGAAATGAAAGTCAATATTGAATTTTTGGAGAAACGGGAAAATTTCATCCCGTTTCGTATTCCGGTTCTTTTGAAGAAGATCCTGGAAGATCCGCGGATTGAGCCCGCGAATCGTGAGAAAATTTCCATTATTGCGGATATGTTCTTCAGCCGGTTCCATTTCGATTTCCTCGACGATCTTCGGAAGATCAAAAATGATTTCGCTCCGTTCGATCCCGATTCCGATACGCTTGGCGAACCGGATCTCTCTTCCGAAGAGATCGAAAATATCGGGAATACACTCATCGAAAAAGTGGAAAAACTTGCGGTCGTCTGCAATTTTGTTCCCCTTTCGGAAGAGGAGTTCAACCACTGTTTAACCTGCCAACCGCTCGGCGGACTTACTGTTCAGGTTGATCTCAAAGATTTTCAGTTTTTTCGAGTTTATATCCGCGGGATCCAGCCGGATGAGATCCGACTTCCCCGCTGGAAGTTCTGGATTCGAAAAAAGACGAGGGAAACCTCCATTTTCAAAAAGGTTTTTATCCTTGCCAAATACAAGTCCGATCTTGGCGGCAAGATCATTATCAAGATGTTCAAAAATGTTCCTCTTGAAAATCTCAAGATCGTTGCTCCGAAAGTCAATCTGATGATGCCCGTCTTTGATCAGATCAAAATCGGGGGGACTGTTTGCACCGGGCTTTTTCCCACGCTTTACAAAATCGTTCTCGCCCTGTTTTATAATGCGGTTGTTCTCTCCGGCTGGGTAATAGCGGTATTGCTTTTTGGCCTGATCATGTCCGGTATCAAGGGAATACTGGGATTTTTGAACAGTAAAACGAAATACATGCAGATCTATTCCAGTTCTCTTTATTATCAAAATCTTTCGAATAATGCGAGTGCCATTTCTTCCCTGGTCGTAATGGCGGAAGAACAGGAGATCAAGGAGATCCTGCTCGCCTGGTTCATGCTTTATGTTCAGGGAGAAAAAGCGCTTTCCAGTGAGGAACTGGACCGAATGATCGAAGAATGGATTCTTGCCCAATTTCATTTCAATTTGGATTTTGAGATCAGCGACGCGCTCCGAAAGCTGGAAGAAAAAGATCTTTTGAGAAAAGAAACGGATGAGGCCGGAGTCGTTCGCTATCGTGTTTATGATATCGGAGAGACCCTCCGCAGACTGGATGCCGCCTGGGACAATATTTACCCTTACAATTGTTGAGGAAAAAAATGAATCAAACGAACAGCAAACGGATCTTTTCAGAAGCGCTCAAGTTAATGCCGGGCGGCGTCAACAGCCCGGCGCGCGCCTTTGGAGGAGTGGGAGGGACCCCGATCGTAATGGACCGGGGCGAAGGCTGCTTCCTCTTCGACGCGGACGGGAACCGATACATCGACTATGTTCTCTCCTGGGGTCCGATGATTCTGGGGCATCAGCATCCAAAAGTCAATGCCGCCCTGAATGCCGCCGTTGCCCGGGGAACGAGCTTCGGGGCCCCTACCCTTGCGGAAAACCGTTTGGCCGAACTGGTGATCTCCATGGTTCCTTCGATAGAAAAGATCCGTCTGGTCAATTCGGGAACAGAGGCGACCATGAGCGCGATTCGATTGGCCCGCGGATATACAGGACGGGACCGGATCGTCAAATTCATCGGAAACTATCATGGACATGTTGACAGTTTGCTGGTGGCCGCAGGAAGCGCGGCGGCAACCTTGGGAGCCCCCAATTCTCCAGGAATTACCCGGGGAACCACGGCCGATACGATCCTTGTTCCTTATAATCGCCCGGAGTTGGCGGAAGCCGTTTTTCATGAGTTCGGACCAACGATTGCCGGGATCATTGTTGAACCGGTCGCAGGCAATATGGGCTGCGTTCCAGGCACTTCGGAATTTCTGAAAACACTCCGAAAATTGACAAAAGATTACGGATCCCTTCTGATCTTCGATGAGGTAATGTCCGGATTTCGCGTTGCCAAAGGGGGCGCACAGGAATATTACGGAATCATTCCCGATCTTACGACTCTCGGAAAGATCATCGGAGGCGGACTTCCGGTCGGCGCTTACGGCGGACGCGCGGAGATCATGGATTATGTGATCCCCGTCGGCAAAGTCTATCAGGCGGGAACATTGAGCGGGAATCCGCTTGCAACCGCCGCGGGAATCGCAACACTTTCCGTGATCCTCGAAGATCCCCGTTCCTTCTACGATCAAATCGAGCAAAAAACCACAATGCTCGCCAACGGACTCGAAAAGGCCGCCAAAGATTTCAAGATCCATGCTTCCGTTCAGCATATCGGCGGAATGATCACGATTTTCTTTCTCGGCAATGAGGATACCCGAATCGATCATTGGGACGCCGCTTCCCGCTGCAATAAGGATCTGTTCGCGAAATTCTTCTGGAAATTGATCGAAAAAGGGGTTTATTTCCCTTGCAGTCAATTTGAAACGATGTTCCTTTCGACGGCGCATACGGAGGAGATCATCGAAGAAACCATTGAAAAAGTACGTGAATCGTTCGCGGAGATCACCGGACGGACCGGCTTTTGATCATTCCTTGATCAATCATAATGGAAAAATTTTCGCAATTTGAACAAAATACCAGGGAGATGATCCATGTTTCTTTCCATAGACGGCGGTGATGGAGTCGGAAAATCGACCCAGCTGGCATTATTGAAAAAATATCTGGAAAATCAGGGAAGATCCGTTGTCGTTTGCCGGGATCCGGGATCATCGCCCCTTGGAGAATCCATTCGGGAGATCCTGCTCCGGGCCCGATCATCAATGTCGATCTCCGATCGAAGCGAGCTTTTTCTTTTTATGGCCGCCCGTGCGCAATTGATCGAAGAGGTGATCCGTCCCGCCCTCGCCGAGGGAAAGATCGTTCTGGTCGATCGCTTTCTTCTTTCCACGGTTGTTTATCAGGGATACGCCGCCGGCCTTTCTCCGGAATCGATCTGGAAGATCGGACAATTCGCGGTCGGATCCTGTTTTCCCGATATTACCTTCCTTTTGGATCTGGATCCCGATCAGGCGATGAACAGAATACAGCGCCCATTGGATCGAATGGAACTCAAAGGATCAGAATATCACAAACGGGTCCGGGACGGATTTCGATCCGCGATCAAGGAGATTCCTCTCTATTTTTCCGCAAAGGGCTATCTTATCGACGCCGGACTTCCTCCTGAAGAGATCACAAAAAAAATGATCGAATTTCTCCCCGCTCTGTAGATATCCCCCTCCGCTTGTGATACAATCAGGATAAAAGGAGGCAACTATGAAAAGACGCGATTTTTTTAATGTTCTCGGAATTTCGGCCGCCGGATTGGCCGCCGGTTCCATGATCTGGAAAAACGGTATTGCGGAAGCGTGGGAACACTCCGCCGATTTCTGCTTTAAAGAACCGTTCGACGGCGGGATCATTCATAAGCGGCATGGAGATCCTGTGCTGGGAGTTGTCCGGGGATCAGATGGCAAAGAGCGTCTGAAAATCCGCGTTTCCGGGATCGCTCCCCTCAATGCGGAAGTTCGAATTACCGGACCGGATAAAAAAACGATCATTCCGCAAAGAAAGGGAACGGAATTTTTCACCGAACTTCTTCTTGCCGATCAATTTTCAGAGATCTCGGGAACCTGCAAGATCGGTGAAAAAGAAAGAACGATTCGAACCCGGCCGGTTTGGGCAAAAAACAGCTTCAAACGATATAAATTCCAGATTGACGACAACAGTTTTTTCCTTAGGGACATTTATCAAAAGCAGTATAAAGATCTTTTCGAATGCTTTTATCTTGCCGGACTTCGGGATCTCCATAAAAAGTACGGATCGCGGTTTACCCTGAACTGCTTTTGGCAAACGCCGGAAAAGGATTTCGATCTTTCCCGATTTTCTGAACGATACAAATCGCAATGGGAAGATAATTCCGACTGGCTTCGGCTCGCCTTTCACGCGAAGCAGGAATTTCCCGACTCGCCTTATGAAAACGCGGCGCCGGCGGAACTGGCTTCCGATTTCGATCTTGTCGCCGGCGATCTGAAGCGAATCGCGGGAAAAGCGTATACGCCCCCGGCAATTATCCATTGGGGAACCATTCGTCCGGAAGCGTATAAAGTCCTCTGGGATCGGGGATCGCGATGTCTTTCGGGCTATTTTGTCCCTTCCAAGCTCCGAAAATGGTCGGTCAGTTTTCAGCTTCCGGAGGAAGTTTGCCAATATATGCTCGATCATGAGGGCTGGATGCACTTCGAAACCGGCCTTACTTTTTCCCGACTCGAATTGGTCTGTAATATGATCCCGCTGGAAATGACCGTTCCGATCCTTCAAAATTCCGTAAAGATCCCGGGAACAGCGGAAGTCCTCGACTTTCTTACCCATGAACAGTATTTCTGGCCCTATTATAAACGCTATTTGCCGGACCACTTTCAGCGATTGGATGCCGCTTTGCGTTTTGCAACAGAAAACGGCTATAAACCGGTTTGGCATCATGAGGGATTTTTCAGTATTCCGTCCGAAGAAAAATTTCGTCCGGTCTCTTGAAATATTTGCGGATCCGTGTTAAAATATTGGATCTATTTGGTCAACGGTTTCCTTTTTCGGACAGAAAAGATTTTTTCGGGAAAGGAACCCTTATTTTATCGTATCAAACAGCGAAGAATTATTATCTCCAATAAGGAAACAAGCAGACATGAAGAATGAATTTCAGTTTTCAAAGGTCAATGGATTTGGGATCTCTTACGCGCTTTTGCCCGGCGGCGGCTTTATTCGTTTATTGGCCGTAATACAGCCGGATCCGAATGAAAAAGGCCTTGCCGCTCAAATTCAGTCTGTTTGCGGACGATTGGATCGTCTGTTTTCGAAAGAGGATCTGAAAAACGCGGTCGTTCAGCAGACCTTTTTCCTCCGGAATCTTGCCGATAAAACCGTAATTCAGGAAGCGATGCGAAAGTATTACGGATCCGATCTCCCGGTAAACGTTTATGTTCCTCAAAAACCGTGCGAAGGATCGCTTGAATTTCTGGTGGAAGTTTGCGCGGTTCGTCCGGAAGGAGATCAGAAGTTCTCGATCGACCGGATCTCGGAAGACATCGTTCGCCTGAATTACGCCGATACCCAATTCGTCTTTGTCGGTGATATTGTTCCTGATAATGATGATACCGATCTCGCTTACAAGCGTTCTTGGCGCGGTTTTGAAATGATGAAGGATAAATTGGGAAAAGCGGGATTCCAAATGGAGAATATCCTTCGAACCTGGCTTTATCAGGGCCATATTACCCTCGATGAAGGAGATTCCCAGCGATATAAAGAACTGAATCACGCCCGGACCGATTTCTTCGAAGGGATCAAGTTTATGGATTCCCTGCTCCCGGATTATCCATTCGGAACGGTCTGTCCGGCAAGTACGGGGATCGGAACTGATAATATGGACATCGTGATGGGCTGCTTTGGGATCAAAACCGATCGGAAAGATGTTGTCGCCGTTCCGCTGGAAAATCCCGTTCAAACACCCGCTTTCGCTTATGGAGCCGTTTACAGCCCGAAGAGCCCGAAATTCTCCAGAGCACTTGCCCTCGTTTACGGAGAGACCTGTTCCGTTTACATTTCCGGAACGGCAAGTATTACGGAATCGGAAACCGTCTTTATCGGCGATCCGGAAGGCCAGGCGAATCAAACCCTCGATAATATCGCGGAACTTTTCACCGAATCGAATCTCAAGCGATACGGCATTCAGGGATTCGGCGGCGATCTTTCGGACATGGTTGTTGCCCGCGTCTATATTAAACGGCCGGAATACTATGAAAAGATCCGCGCCATTTGTGAAAAGCGGCTCGGCGCTTCCGCGGTGATCTACACGTTCGGCGATGTTTGCCGGGACGATCTCCTCGTGGAAATCGAAGGGGTTGCTTTCTGCAAAAAAAGATAATCCATGCTGAACGCAGCTCAACAAGAAGCGGTGGAAACACTATCAGGACCTCTTCTGGTCCTCGCAGGAGCGGGGACCGGAAAGACAAGAGTGGTTACCTATCGCGTTGCCCGATTAATTCAAAGCGGAATTGATCCTTCCCGGATCCTTGCGGTTACTTTTACCAACAAAGCGGCGCGGGAGATGCAGGAGCGAATCGGAAAAAAGATCGGGCGTTCTGAATCGGGAAAAAAACCGGAGATCTCGACCTTCCATTCCCTCTGTGTTCGGATCCTTCGACGGCAGATCCATCATCTTGGCTTTCCGAATCAGTTCTCCATTTACGATCGGGGCGATATGGAGTCGGTGGCCCGGCAGATCCTTCGGGATATTCGCGTTTCCGGCGGTGCGCTCACTTCCGGTGATTTTATCTCCCGGATCAGCACATGGAAGTCCCATGGGGTCAGCGCGGATCAGGCAATGGATCATCTTGAAGACGGGCGGGATTATATCATCGCCGTTGCTTATCAGCGGTATCAAAAAGCGCTCAAAACCCTCGGCGCGGTCGATTTCGACGACATTCTTCTCCTTACCGAAGACCTTTTTCGGGGCTATCCCGAAGTTCTGGTCGAAGAAGCGGGCCGATTCGATCACCTTCTGGTGGACGAATATCAGGATACGAACATGAGTCAATATCGGATCGTAAAGGGATTGGCTCTTCCGCACCGCAATCTTTGCGTTGTCGGCGACGATGATCAGGCTATTTACGGCTGGCGCGGGGCCGAGGTAACCCATATTCTCAATTTTCAAAAAGACTGGCCCGACGCGAAAGTCGTTCGGCTGGAGATGAATTACCGATCCACCGCTCCGATCCTCGCCTGGGCAAATCAGGTGATCCAGTTCAATTTCAATCGGCATCCCAAAAGATTGAAAACGGCCGCCGCGGGAGATCCCCCTCATATTCTTCAGTGCAAAGACGGTGAAGAAGAGGCGAAAACGGTCGTTTCTCAAATTCGGAACCGGCTGGATACCACCCAAAGGCAGCCGAAAGACTTCGCGATTCTTTTTCGAACGAACGAACAGCCCCGGGCCTTCGAAATGGAGCTCCGGAAACAGAAAGTCCCTTATGTCCTCGTCGGCGGACAATCTTTTTTCGACCGGAAAGAGGTCAAGGACATTATT
The DNA here is from genome assembly GCA_030539035.1 of Planctomycetia bacterium. Taxonomy (GTDB): domain Bacteria; phylum Planctomycetota; class Planctomycetia; order Pirellulales; family Thermoguttaceae; genus JAUNBG01. Next base: position 1,068 of record JAUNSU010000079.1, on the reverse strand, counting down.
TCGTATCTGAAGGCGCTTCTTCGCCCGCAGGACGATGTTTCCCTGCTTCGAATAGTCAATACCCCTTCCCGCGGGATCGGAGATGCTTCGATCCGAAAGATCACCGAGCACGCGGTCTCTGAAGGAAAACCGATCTGGGAAATTCTCGTTCGGGATCACGATTTTATGGAAACCCTGGACTCGAAATCGCGGGAATCCGCTGCCCGATTCTGTTCTATGATGAGGGAAAATTCCGCAAAATTAAGAAGCGGGTTCTCTCCGGAAAATCTCGAAGCATTCATTCAGAAAATCGATTATCGAAAAGTGATCGATAAACTTTATCCGGACAAGGAAGAACAGGATACCCGCTGGAATTCGGTCGGGGAAGTCGTAAGCGCCGCCTCGTCTTATCTGAACGAACATCCGAACGGATCCCTTTCCGGATTCCTCGATAATACTTCACTCGGCGGAAGTGATTTCGCGTCGGGAGAAGAAAAAAAACTCGGACAGAACGCCGTTGCCCTCTTAACCTATCACGCGGCAAAAGGACTCGAATTCAAGGAAGTCTATATGGTCGGAATGGAGGAAGGGATCCTCCCTCACCGCAGATCGATTAACGCCGAAGGACTCGACGATGTCGATGAAGAGCGCCGACTCTGCTATGTCGGGATTACCCGTGCGCAAAATCGATTGACGCTTACAATGGCCCGAACCCGCTTAAAATGGGGAAAATTCCGAACAACGCTTCCCAGCCGTTTTCTTTACGAAGCAACCGGACAGACCGATAATCCCCGATACGATATGATCAAAAACGGGGAAAAATTCGGCTCCGAAAAAAATTCCGCCGGAAAAAACCGTAAAAAAGAATAATATTTCTTGTTTTATTCCGCTTTTAATGTATAATAGTATTCTGTAATTTTGATAAACGGGGACTAATTCACAAAATAGGGGTTTTCGTTTAAAAAAACGGAATCGCATTGGGCGGCAAACACACTCCAGGCAGGGAAAAGACCCTCGCCGAATCACCCACGGGAGACTTGCATTATGAAAATTATGATGTAGTATATATGTATTGAAACTACCGAACGG
>JAUNSU010000001.1:6699-88640 GCA_030539035.1 Planctomycetia bacterium | reverse complement strand
GCCTTAACGGCATCATAGAAACTTCAGACAATTATTTTTGACTTTTTTGTATTTTTTTGCTTGGTGCTCAACGCCTTAACGGCATCATAGAAACTTCAGCCGTCAGAGCGCGTAATGATCGGCGGGGAAGTAAGTGTGCTCAACGCCTTAACGGCATCATAGAAACTTCAGTTTGATGTTTTTTTAAGTCAAGTATAAAATTTTATGTGCTCAACGCCTTAACGGCATCATAGAAACTTCAGGATTGGGGGCCGCCCCCCAATCGTGATAACAGTATGTGCTCTACGCCTTAACGGCATCATAGAAACTTCAGTCAGTTTCTGTGTCTGAGTCTTAATCTGTGTCTGTGCGTGCTCAACGCCTTAACGGCATCATAGAAACTTCAGAATCTGCATCTGCCGATTTTGTTTGATTTTGATGTTGTGCTCAACGCCTTAACGGCATCATAGAAACTTCAGAGCAATTTCGGCGTGGACCTTTTCCCGCGTTTCATGTGCTCAACGCCTTAACGGCATCATAGAAACTTCAGCCGCAATCCGTCTCGCAGCACCGTTCAAGTTTTACTCTGTGCTCAACGCCTTAACGGCATCATAGAAACTTCAGACGGCTACGACTTTGGATGCGAGAGGTACTTGCAACTGTGCTCAACGCCTTAACGGCATCATAGAAACTTCAGGTAGGCGTGGACGGGATCGAACCGAAGGACTGGGAGGTGCTCAACGCCTTAACGGCATCATAGAAACTTCAGAAGATATAAAAAAGTCAAAAATAATTGTATAACTGAGTGCTCAACGCCTTAACGGCATCATAGAAACTTCAGCCAAACATTTCACGGGCAAACAGAGCAAGATTAACACGTGCTCAACGCCTTAACGGCATCATAGAAACTTCAGGGCATAGTAAAAGAAAGGTGTACCGTATTGTTATGTGCTCAACGCCTTAACGGCATCATAGAAACTTCAGACTTCCATCTTGTTTAGAGATTGCATGTCTTACACTGTGCTCAACGCCTTAACGGCATCATAGAAACTTCAGATCATTGACAATATATCCATATTGTCTTGCCCACTTGTGCTCAACGCCTTAACGGCATCATAGAAACTTCAGAAGTTTTTCCACTGTTTTATCTTTGCTTTCTTTTTTGTGCTCAACGCCTTAACGGCATCATAGAAACTTCAGGTTCTGCTCGTCCCGCGATACGGGACTGTCTTTTTGTGCTCAACGCCTTAACGGCATCATAGAAACTTCAGTTTGGATCTGTTCCAACGCTGGTTGTTTGATTTAGTGCTCAACGCCTTAACGGCATCATAGAAACTTCAGAGTTATTGTCGGCCCTGAAGTCGGAGTTTCTTCTGGCAGTGCTCAACGCCTTAACGGCATCATAGAAACTTCAGGTCCAGGTATTCCCGGCCTTGTCCTTAAACGTTTTGTGCTCAACGCCTTAACGGCATCATAGAAACTTCAGGGATCAGTCGCCGCGTAGTGATCCCGCCACAACTCCAGGTGCTCAACGCCTTAACGGCATCATAGAAACTTCAGATTGAGGGCACCTCCCTCAATCGTGATAATAGTAGGTGCTCAACGCCTTAACGGCATCATAGAAACTTCAGGTGATTGAGGGCACCTCCCTCAATCGTGATAATAACAGGTGCTCAACGCCTTAACGGCATCATAGAAACTTCAGAAACCACTGGACGTCAATCGTGTTAATATCGAAATGTGCTCAACGCCTTAACGGCATCATAGAAACTTCAGAGTTAATGATCTGATTATAAGTAGTAGTAGTGTCGTGCTCAACGCCTTAACGGCATCATAGAAACTTCAGTCGAGCAAGTTAATGATCTGATTATAAGTAGTAGTGTCGTGCTCAACGCCTTAACGGCATCATAGAAACTTCAGGTTCCAAGACAGAGCGATCTGGGAAGGGTGTTCGAATGTGCTCAACGCCTTAACGGCATCATAGAAACTTCAGGCCGTGCACGGCAAGTACGCAAAACAAAACAAAAAAATGTGCTCAACGCCTTAACGGCATCATAGAAACTTCAGAAAATTTTGTTTGACCTCCCACAAAAAAGCGTTATGTGCTCAACGCCTTAACGGCATCATAGAAACTTCAGTTGAGGGCACCTCCCTCAATCGTTATAATAGTATGTGCTCAACGCCTTAACGGCATCATAGAAACTTCAGAACAAATGAGCGGTTTTCCACTGTGGGAACTTCCTTGTGCTCAACGCCTTAACGGCATCATAGAAACTTCAGGCGAAATGTTTTATTTCGTTGGTACTCACTGTTTATGTGCTCAACGCCTTAACGGCATCATAGAAACTTCAGGAAATGTTTTATTTCGTTGGTACTCACTGTTTATGTGCTCAACGCCTTAACGGCATCATAGAAACTTCAGAATAATCCAATAATCTGATTAATCTGTGTCTGTGCGTGCTCAACGCCTTAACGGCATCATAGAAACTTCAGTGATTGGGGCGATCCCCAATCGTGATAATAATAGGTGCTCAACGCCTTAACGGCATCATAGAAACTTCAGGTCGTTGAAGCTCAGTCGATCCCGGTCCGGCTCGATGTGCTCAACGCCTTAACGGCATCATAGAAACTTCAGCAAGATCAATATCAAGATCAAGAAAGATCCAAGAAGTGCTCAACGCCTTAACGGCATCATAGAAACTTCAGGGAGTTTGTCAACTGGAATCAAGATCGGATCAAGATGTGCTCAACGCCTTAACGGCATCATAGAAACTTCAGAAAAAGAAAGATTTTTCGCAAAATCGAGTAGTTGTGCTCAACGCCTTAACGGCATCATAGAAACTTCAGATTTTGGTTTCGACCGCTAACAACAGCGCCCAGAAGTGCTCAACGCCTTAACGGCATCATAGAAACTTCAGGGTAAAAGTTTTAGATCCGCAAAAATGATATAAAATGTGCTCAACGCCTTAACGGCATCATAGAAACTTCAGTCGGAAATCTTGCTAAAGCCGTTACCGACACTGGAGCGTGCTCAACGCCTTAACGGCATCATAGAAACTTCAGGACGCGATTATCAAAATAATAATCAACGCAGATATACTCGTGCTCAACGCCTTAACGGCATCATAGAAACTTCAGGTTACATCTCTTTCAAAAGTTTCGTCAAACATGGAGTGTGCTCAACGCCTTAACGGCATCATAGAAACTTCAGCCTGCATAAGCTGCAAATATCTCTGATATCCAAAATGTGCTCAACGCCTTAACGGCATCATAGAAACTTCAGCAGGGGAATTAAAAGCAATATCACATAAAGAAATATGTGCTCAACGCCTTAACGGCATCATAGAAACTTCAGATCAAGGGGATTAAAAAAAGCGCCAAATCCTTTTTGTGCTCAACGCCTTAACGGCATCATAGAAACTTCAGAAGGCCCTGAATCAGCAGTTTTTCCCTCGTGTGAATGTGCTCAACGCCTTAACGGCATCATAGAAACTTCAGACAAATATCCTTGTTTTTACGGCGTTTTTTTAATATGTGCTCAACGCCTTAACGGCATCATAGAAACTTCAGTCTACCGCATCCAACTGTAAGAATTATATACACTTATGAAGGATTTATCAAGTACCAGTATAAAAAATTTATTTTTGTACAATTTTAACATTATTTTGTCTCCTCTCCTTTTGTTATCTCTATGAATTTTAAGATGTTATGTTCTATTTTCATAATTCAAGCATCTGTCAAACGATTTTTATTGCATTTTTATCGCAAAAACAGGACTCAAATGAAAAATTTTCCTAAAATATCGTGAAAAAACATTGATACTTGAAAACAGAAAAAATCAAAAAAAATCGTAAGTTTTTACTTCGGAATCCCAATCTGTCCTTCCTGAACTATCTCTTATCTTGGCTGCACAGCGATCACACACCTCAATAATCAAAAGATCATCTTCCTCTGAAAGGATCTTTATCAGCTCCCAATTTAAACGTTCCAAATCTTCCGCAGTTAATCGGCATCGAAACAGACTGTATTGTACCCGAGTCCCATAACCTAAAAGCTTTTTTGCTGTTTGCCGGAGTCTTTTGGGATCACGAACATCATATGCTACAAGATACCATTTTTTCGTCATATTGTCAATACCTCTTATCGAATACGAAATTTCGCAAAAAGCCCCTCTTCACCGGTCCATTCTTTTTCAAGAAGACGTACTTCCAATTCGATGAGCCGAGCATAAGACAGGGAATATCCAATGACTGAATGTTTCCATTTATCCTGAAGCCTTCGTTCATAAAGTTCTACCGCTTTCCTTTTTCCGGTTTTGGACAACCAAACTTTTTCGCCCGTAATATCAAAATCTTCTCTGATATTCCAATGCAGTCTGTTTATAGAACCAATAAGCGGAATATCACAGACTATCAAACGAAACAATTCCATTAAATCAAGAACAAGCGGTGGTGTTGAACTCCTCGGAGTATGATAAAATCCAAATGCCGGTTCCAATCCAACTGTCAAGGTCGATTGCAGAACAGTGGTATATAAAAGAGTATAAAGATAACTGAGTATTGCATTAAAACGATCCTTAGGAGGACGTCTTGATCTCCCTTGCGGCCTCATTTCTTCTGGAATATTTTCTTTTAATAAATGGGGAAAAAGGCCAAAATATTCTTTTGCCGCAAGTCCTTCCAAACCGCGTATCGCATCAACATTATCCGTTTTATCGAGATCATGCAAAAGGGACCGAATTCGACTAACTGCCAATCTTATATCTTTATCGGGACGCCGGACATTATTTTCCGAACATTCTCTCGTACATCGCAGAATATATCTTAAAGTTTGTTCAATTTTCGATTGAACCAAAAGACGTGTCAGTCTTAAACGAATGGATTCATCATTCAAGGCCTTGTACTGACGAATCCGACGCTGAACAGGACCGGTGCCTGATGCAAAAGTTCCCATATACGAACCAGATGAAGTGAGCCAATGAACAGAAATATCATTAACCGCACAAAGTTGAAGCGCCTGTGTTGTAATCTGTGAAAAACCGTCAATCACAAAACTGTCTACGTCCGCAACTGGATAGTGTTTTTTCTGGCCTTCCGCCGAAGTTAAAAGAAATGATTCACCCGTTTTGCTTATTTGAGACCCGGCCGTAATGACATGAACGGTTGATTTTTGACGATCTTCAGGAAAAAGTCGGAGAGTCTTACGCGATGAATCCAATGCAAGCCTTTCTTCTTCCGGTAAACAGACTGCCGCAAGAGAACACCGGATACATCTTTTTTCATGAGGGGTTACAGGCGGACGTTCTGTCGATGCACGAAGCCGTCTTCCTTCCGCGATCAGATCGAACACAGTTTTTCGCATGGTGTCATCAAGCGGCACACGGACGGTTTGGTTGTCAGCATGATATCGAATTCTCCCTTCTTTGACCTCCATTTTACGAGCCTCTTCCAATAAGAGACCGTATGCGGATACCTGAATGGCATCAGAGGACCAGGCAGCTGGATTACCGTCAATTCGGCGAGATTTTCCCCTTTTGTGTTCATAAGGGATCAGTGTTCCATTCCGGCGACAGAGACAATCGATTTTCCCCGTCAAACCGAGTTTTTCGCCTGTCAACTCAACTTGCGTCATCAATTTTCCGTCAAAATTATCCGGGGCGACAATTTCATGAAGCGCACGGCCAGCATAAACGCGATCGTCCGCCACCCGAATTTCTTCCACTTCTTCCAAATAAAAAAGCCTGGGGCAATAATCCAGAGCATGAAGGGCCATGATACGAAGCGGCTCTTCATGCTCTGATTGTAAAGCACAACCATTATTGAGTAATGACATGAGTACATCCTTTTGCTAATTTATGAACTGCCAAATTGTCAAATATCCCTAATTTATTCACATGCGGCTATAATATCAAATATCACAAATGAAAACATGAATAAAGTCGGTATTCTGTTCGATAAAAGAAGCAGAATACCGCCAAATCATTGCCAATCAATAATGGGCATGAATTTTGGATCAGGAGGCGTCAAACCTCCGAAAATAATATTTCCTGTAACGTATCGAGTTTTTTCACCGCCTACATGATCAACCCAAACCGGAAGTGTTGTTGTTCCCTCTTTGTCAAGGAGAAATATTTTAGCAGATTCAGAATGATTATCCTCCGTATCATCTGCGCGATGGTATATTGAAATATCATTGATCAAATGAGTGCTTTCACCAAGAGAAAGACCGCTAAAACGATCAATACTTCCTCGACGTTCCGGATCAAATGCCTGCCGTACGCGATCTTCCAAGGACATTTTTTCTTTGTCCAGTATTTCGCCGGAACTGTCAAGCCAAATAATCAACTCGATATTTGTCATCAGCTGCTGATAATCCGGACGAGTATTACCGGAACTTCCGAGCGGAGTCTTTTTTACCCTCCAGACAGTTCTTAAAACAACACTTATTGCGGGATTACCGCAAACAACCGCCGTGATTCGCACACCTGTATGGGCTAATCTGTCCGTTTCACCGACAAGGGACAAGAGAAAACCATAACACGTAGAGGGCGGCGGCAGTTCATGTGTTTCAAGGTACTCACGCGCCATTCCTTTTCGAAAGCTGGCGATAGGAAGCGACACTTTTATGCCGATCATAAAACAACCTCCTTATTTCATGCCTTTCAGAATGGAATCACTTGCATCGGCAATGGCTTTTCGAACACCAAATACTTTGACTCCCTTATTTTTAAGTGATTCGACGATTGGAAGCGAGAGATCCGAAACGCCAACGAAGAGTTCACTGGCAAGAACATCACCGGAATCAATTCGTGCGATCAAAGAATCAGCTGAAACGGTTTTACCGCCATCTTCGGTATCGAAGCAATACAGGATTCTCGGAGCGGGATCGTCCGTAATTCGAATCACGATCATTTCCGGAGCGAAATCATACAAAAAGCGTCCATGATTTCCTGCGACAGAACGCAAAGTGCCAATGGTATTCAATGCTTTTGCGGCCCGGGAAGGATCGGCCAGTTTTTCCGGCGTCATTGCCAATCCAAACTGATATCGAGTAGCATGAATTTCCGCGTTATAAGGAACAGGATTTTGTTTTTTGGATTCGGGATCCTTTTTGTTTTTAGCGGCGGAAGGAGCAGCACCTGGAGAAGCGGCGTTAAAGGAAACATCGCCGCTCCAAGGTGTCAAAGAGACCGCACGGGTAATTTCCAGAATTCCCCGACGAATGGTTGCTGTACCGGCTTTTGCTTCTTCCTTAGGCGCGTCTGCTCTCATATATCCAAACAGATCATCATCGATAAATGTCGCATTCTTTCCTTCGCTCCAACTTTTAAATTCGGGATCAATCCAGGCATTTGCCTGTTCTGAATCATCCCAAAAGCGATTTGTTTTTTCACCGTTTTCCGCGAAAAGACGTCGAATGGCAAATCGGATGGATTCCGCGCTGACGGTGGTGTGAACCTGGGATTTCCAAAGCAACTTTTGAAGTGTTGTCGTATTTCCCCCTTTTTCTCCGCGATTGTTCGAAGCGGTTCCGTAAGGTGTAACGATATTAGCAAAAACATGAAGCGTCATTATTATTCTCCTTAAAATACAAATTTAAATATTTGACAAATAATCCAACATTATTTATCTGGAAGCTTATTATTCTCCGCTTTCCCCATTCATTCCTCTTTCTTTCCTTCATTCTTTCCTTTATAGGCTGCCAATCCGATCAGAGCCAAATCACGTGCGAGCTGCCAATCCTGAACAACAATTTTCATAACAGATTGCCAATCATTTTGAAGTACGGGAATGCCTTTCGCCCGACTGAACATATCGGACAAAGCGAAACGAAATTGTTCCTGTGTTTTTGCCCCAGAAAAAGCAATACGCCATTTTTCATACTCACCTTCAAGACGATTATTCTTACCTTCTTGAGAAAGATTTTTGGATTCAGCAATCTTTTTCCCATAAAGAAACTTTAAAGATTCCTGAACAGCTAAGACTACAGATTGGGCCCCTTCAAGTTTCCAATCCAATTTTTCATCATTGATCATTTTATTCAATCCTTCCTTTTCAAATTTGATTTTCTCACGAAGCGGTTTTTTCGAGACTGCGTCGTAAGCTGTCATTTGTTTAGTGAATCCCTTGAACCAATAATTTCCCCGAGCAAGATTATCCGCGATAAACGGGCGCACGACGGAGTCTGCCAAAAAGTATTCCACCGTTTCTGTAACAACGGCATTTTTTCCTTTTCCCTCTTTCTTGTTTTTTTTGTTTTCAATAAGACGGGGGGGAAAATAACTTAAAACTCTGTCGTACAAATCGAGAATATCGGGATCAATATGTTCCAGCGTCAAAGTATCACAACGGGATTTCTGTTGAGTTGCCCATGGCATTGGGCGAAAACAGACTGCTTCACAGCCGGGAATTTTTACTCGATTTTTTAACGATTCCCCTCGGCGCCGGAGTTCAAACTGGATCGATGCGTCTCCCAATCCTGCAATCATGGAAGTTTTAACAGTTTTTGGACAGACACGGTGCCAATTTTGAGAAAAAGAGACGAGATCGTCAATATAGGGGATAATCAGGACACCCACCCCATTATTGATGGGAACAGAAAGAGTTCCGACTAAAGCGAATATCAGCGGCAAAACCAACTCAAGCGGTTGTGCAATCAGAGAAGAGGATGTATAAGCGGCATGCCTTACGACTGCGCCGGGGTGGATTGGCCCTTGAACAGAGTAATTTTTCAGAACCAACTCTCCTTTATTATTGACCCATTCTTTCCACGCTGTCTGGTGAGTATAGGACAAACAATCTTTATGCTCATAAGAGATTTTTTTTCCGTCAACCTCGTATTCTTTCGTCTGTTCAGATCCTAATTTTCTTGTTTGCCCATGCTGTAAAAATGTCAAGGTAATCCCTTTTTGCAAACGAGATCTCACTTCGATGGGGATTACATTAATTTTTCCATTTTTCACTCCGTACAGGGCCGGCAAAAAAATCATTTCATCTTTAATTTGAAACGCGAATTGAAAGAGCCATTCCAAAAACAAAGCGGCGTTTTCCGGTTTGCCAAAATTCAATTCGACCGAATTTTTGTCGATTTTCCATGCAAAATCCTCTCTCCAAAGAGGACTGTCGAAAGGAAATTCCGGCTCTTCTTCATCGATTTTTTCTTTAATTTTATCGAGACAATGGAGGACAGCGGCCAACCCTCCCAAGCCTGTCCGATGCAAAGCGGACATACCTGGAGTCGCAAACGAAAGAACAACAGAAACAGGAGCGGATTTCAACGCTGGCTTTTCCTTTTTTGTTTTTTCTTTGGATGCTGTTTTTTTCGTATTGGAAGAATTTTTCACAGGCATAAGCTATTTACCTCCTTCGAAATCATTCAGTTCAGACCTGACGGGAATCCTCTGACAAGGAAGAAAGATTCCGCAGCCCATTTTTCGCCGACCGCCAAGCCCTTTTTCCTGAAGTCGAATGGATTCACTTTCCGTCAAATTTGAAAGATAGACTTCATAACCGACAATATCCTTATTGTGAATCCGCAGAGTACGTCTTTTAGTGAGCGCAATGTTAATCGAGTTTGAAATTTCCATTTCTTCACATTGACGAAGTATTGCGTCTTTCAATACAGGTTCTTCCATAAAACCTTTAATGGTAACAAGCCGGCTTCGCAAAAAAGGCGATGGTGATAAAACATAAACAGACGGAATTCCGACAGGCAATACGGTTCCCTCTACCGCCAGACACTTTCCCGCTAACGGAAGAATTTCACTGATTCGATCGGAATCCAGACGAAGGACAAGACAACTGGACTTGCCCAGCAACAGTCCTCGATCCCCGGTTTGCGTCCCGGTAATAGAATGAATACCTATATCTCCTTCCTCGTGGATCGTTTTGACAATTTTCGATATCGCCGAGTAGAGAGAATAAGCATGATCGGCAGGAATCACTTTTCCTTGCGCTTGAAGTAAAAATTTTACATCAACAATCATTAAAACCTCCTTTCGTAATTTTTATAAACACAAAGTAGTTTATTTATACATCAACATAATAACATTATAATCTCATTTTCGTTATTTGCAAGCATAAAAATCGATTTTTTTCGATAAATATTTTATTTTTTGCAAAACAGGGTATAATACTTGGGTGAAAGCAGTTTTACAGTGCATCGTATTCGATTATTGTCCTATACAGATAGCCGAGAGGCGTTGAGCATTTATTTTGTTGGTGTATCAAGGTCTTTACTAAAAGATCTGAATTTCTTTGATGCCGTCAGGCGTTTCCTTTTCGTTTTTCTCATTGATCCATTTTCCCCCGATTTTTTCATCATAAAAGATAACTCCTCCATTTTTTGCAATATAGCAGTTATATTTGTCGCATTTATCTAAAGATTTCGAACATTTTGGCATTGGAATAAGATATTCTCCAGGTCCATCACGTTTTACGGAATCAATATCTTCACAGAGAAGGACATTACAAACGGCAACAGACGGATCTCTCAAATTACTTTCACTCATCCAAGGTCCTGGAGCAATCCAGGGGAGGGCGCAATCAGAAGTTTGATCCGCGGGAAGGCCTGTTTCACCAACCTGGAGCCAAAAATCCGTAAGATCTTTTTGAGACAATGCGTTATCCCCAAGCAAGTCGATCCACATTGAAGTTTTTTTCAGCCAGTTATCATCATGAGAGGAATAAGGCAGAGTAAGCGTTTTTCCTTGATCGTCGGCAGGAATAATAACAAGGAACGGCTTCGGATCGTCGAATAACGCTTTCCTGTTGAGCCGCCCCAAACGTTGAATCAAAGCCGGGATCGGAGCGGAATCGGTAACCAAAAAATCTGCGGAAATATCGAGACTCATTTCCGCGACCTGTGTCGTAATGCAAATGACCGGTTCCCTGCTTTTGAACGCGTTGATACAATCTTCATGGCGTTTTACTCGATCCTTATATTTAAATCGGGAATGGTATATAAGAATATTATTTTCGTTAAAATTCCCATAATTATCGGTTTCTTTCAGACGGCTGACGATTTCTTCCCTTGTTTTCATCGCACGGTCCACCGTATTACAGATCCACAGTATTTTTTGTCCTTTTTGATATTTTTCGAGAACAAGGTCAATCGGATCCAAAGACGATTGTATTTTTTGATATCGAAGAACTTTTTCCCATTTTTCGGGACCATTAATGATTTCGATTTTTTCGGGGATACCGTTGATTTTATTTTTTTTAACAACTTTACGCAGTCTTTTCAAACGCTCATCGGGCAAACTTGCGGTCAACAACAAAACTTTTACCCCTTTGATATTTTCGAGGAACTGGAGCAAACGTTCAAAAAGGGTATTATCATAAGAGTGGATTTCATCGAAAATAAAATGAGCCTGAGCCAGAGCAGGCCAAACCAAATGACCGGAATAACTGCCCACGAGCATTTTTAAAACGGTATCAACCGTACAGCATGCGATGCGTGAATTCCAGAATTCGAGTGATTTTATTACATTGTCAACATCAAGATCATCTTCATTCTTTTTACGTCCGCGAAGTCTCTCTAAAAGCTTATTATCGATTTTCGATCTGGAGTGAATCAAATCACCATTATCGATCAAATAATCCATGAAACCTTCGGAAGCGGTACCGGTAGTAGGATAACAAAAGAAAAGACGATTCCCGTCCTTCTGGCAATGATTGAGTGCCCACTTCCAAGCGGCAAAAGTTTTACCGCTGCCGCAGCCGGCAATACACAGTGTGATTCGGCTTTGCGATTCCGCTGTCTGATTTTGAAATTTCCGGCGCGAAAGTGCAAGATCATCATGCGAAGCTGTTTTCAATTCTGTCTCTTTTCGAGTGATAATTTTTTGATAATCAATAACATCGGGAAGATTAGCCAGATAAACAGAAAGCCTTCGGCTCGTTTCTTCTTCAACATCCTCCTGCAAATAAGCTTCTCCCATAGCGGAAGCGGCGGCATCCGCTGCCATAAGTGAACTTCGAACAGAAGCCATAAAAGCAGACTTGACAAAAAGAGCCTCTTCTTCACCATCCGGTTCAAACTCATCACACAATTCGAGTATTTTTGATCTTAGACCTTCTCCTCCGGGCAAGGCGATGAAATCTCGTATTGTTCCAAAAGAAAAAACTTTGGAATTTAACAGATCAGAACAGGAAAAATCAATGGAAGGAAGTGCAAATTCTTCAATTCCAGCAATCCACTTCAGTATTTCAAAAAAATCGTATTCAGCAGGGTCAATTAATAATTCCATATTTTGGCCATAATCATTCACTTCTTTTCCTTGTTGCTTACGATGATGACCGGTAACTGCCCAAACCAAACAATTAAAATCTTCTTCCCGTGTTTCCATTGGAAAGCACTTTTTGAGCCATTTCCCTAAAGGCGAAAAACGCAGAAGCAGATAAAGGACCCATTCATGGCGTATTGATTGACCGCCCGCTTCATTATTTACCATTTCATAAAAATGGTTGTTCGCTTTGCCGAGATCATGAATTGCCGCAGCCAAAAGAAAAATCGTTTTATACCGAATCAGATAATCTTTGGAATCAAGGCCGATTGCCTCAATTTGACGTTTTCCTGTCAATTCATAAATTGTCTTCGCGGCAACAAATGTCAATCGTAAATGGGAACGTAAAGTACAGTATTGATTATTAGGATTCAAATTGTCTTTCTTAATACTTTTAGCGAGCAGCAGGTTCATAATTTTTCTCCTGTATACACTTCCATAAATGTCCTTAACGGTCTATTTTTTAACGGATATTCAAAACGAAAAGGAACAAACTCTGATTATGAATTAAATTATTTCCCATGTCAAATTTTACAGGGACATATTCTGTCCAACATGGACAAAAAACGCAAAATATTCAATAAATTTCTCAAAAATCGAATAGATCTAAAGCTCTTAAAATACCTATTTTATCTATATTAGTATTATTCACAACAAAAATGAGCTAATTTCAATCTGTAAACAACGTTCTTCCACTGCTCAATCAGATCCCTGGTCCGCCAAAAGACTCCTCCGCGATTTCAAAAAAAACTGCGGTTTCAAAAGGATTTTCAAAAGGATCGGCAACTCGGATTGACAGAACGCCCCCTTTGCCATTATAATAAAGTACACGGGAACTGATCGACAAAGATATTTGAAGCGTTCCCGTCGGAATCCTTTGAACTCATTGACCCTAATAAGGGCCTGCGCGATTCAAAAAGCAAAGGTTCGATCCCTAAAATTTCATAAAAGAAAAGAAAGAAATTTCCATGAGCCCTAAAAAAGAATCCAAACCCAAGGTTATTCTCACCGGTTTTTCGGACGAATGTTCCAATGAAAAGACACTGGTCGAGCAATTTTCGACCTTTGCCGCGTTGGGACTGCAATACTACAGTATTCGATTCGTTAATCTCGGCAACGGCGTTAAAAATGTGATGAAATTAACGCCCGACGAGATCCAGTCGGTTCGCGAAATGCAGAATCAATACGGACTTAATGTCTCTTCGATCGGATCTCCGATCGGAAAGATCAAACTGGAAGATATTGACGACGGAACGAAAAACGTCTATATTCCTTTCAAAGATTATCTGGCTAACGACGTTCGCAAAGTCTGTGATCTTGCCCATCAGTTTGAAACGAAATTGATCCGGGGATTCTCCTTTTACCATCCCAAGGGAAAAAAACCGGAAGATTATCTTCCGCAGGTGATCGATCGGCTCGGTCAAATCGCGGAAGTTTGCCATCGATCAGATCTTACGTTCGGTCTGGAAGTGGAAGCGAATCTCGTCGGACAAAACGGACATATTCTCGCAGAGATCTTTCGCCAGGTCAATCATCCGGCAATGCTTTTGATCTTTGACGCGGCCAATCTGATCGTCCAGGGATATACTTCCGCAGAGATCTATGAACAGTATGAAGCAATGAAGCCGGGCCTCGGCTGGATCCATATCAAAGATTACATCAAATCGCTTCAGGAGACGCCCGGCGGACACTTTGAAGAGGATCTGATGGCCGGTTTTGTTCCTTCCGATCAGGGATATGCAGGACATGAAGCAATTTTGCGCGATTTTGCCAAGATCGTTCCCTCCTTGCGTGAAAAACTCAAAGGGCGTGGAATTCCGGGCGTTTTCCTTGATCTCGAACCGCACGTAAAGGGCGGCGGACAGTTCGGCGGATACAGCGGCTGCGATGGGCTGGGAGTTGCTCTTCGCGCTCTTTGCAAGGTTCTGGATTATGTCGGGATCCGATATCATCTTCGCGATTTCGACGATATTCGGGCCGCAAGAGGCTTTTAATTTTCGGTTTTCATAATAAAATTAGAGAGAAAAGAGGGTTTCCCGCCCCGCCCCGACTTGACTCGTTGACATTTTCTGATATTATGTCATTGTTAAATTATGGGGTTCTCCCCTTATTCCCAATGTTCGTTATCCATTTTTCCTGGTTTATTAAATCAGGAAGAAAAAATGTAAAATACAAAAAATAACGAACTTACGTTCCAAAAAAATTTTTTTATTTGCAGGTTGAAAAATGGCAGTTCCAAAAAGAAAACACAGCAATGCCCGAACAGGATCCCGTCGTTCTCACGATTTCAAAAAGCCTGTTGGTTTGGCTCCTTGCCCCAATTGCAACAAAATGATCCCGACCCATGTTGTTTGCCCGAATTGCGGTAATTATATGGGACGTGAAGTTGTTGCGGAAGAACAAAAATCCTGAGAATTTTTCGGAAGAGAGTCGCTTCAGGGGTTTTCGAAAGATTCTTTTTTTCGAAAAGAAGTGATTCCCTGCCGTTTATTCTCTTGGCGGAGTAAGGAGATTCCATGGGAAAGGGTGCAGTATTATTTCCGGGACAGGGTGCGCAGTCTGTCGGAATGGGAAAGATGGATTACGATCTTTATCCGTCCGTACGGAAACTGTATGCCCGAGCTAATGAGATAGTTGGCTATGATCTTGCCCAGTTGATTTTCAGCGGACCGGAAGACCGCCTCAATACAACAGAGCAGAGTCAACCGGCGATCTTTCTCACAAGTATGGGAGCGATTCTCGCGACAAGGGAAAATAATCCGGATCTCGAAAAATCTTTTGAATACACAGCGGGGCTCAGCTTGGGAGAGTATTCCGCGCTTGTTTATGCAGGTGCGATCTCTTTTGAAGATGGTTTGCGTCTTGTGAGCCTTCGCGGTAAGGCGATGCAGCAGGCATCGGAGCAGTCGAACGGCGGGATGGTAAGCATTATCGGACTGCCGGAAGAAAAAGTACTGGAAATCGCCGATGCGGCGGGCAGCGGTGATCTGTTGACGGTTGCCAACTTCCTTTGTCCGAAAAATTACGTTGTGTCGGGAACAAAAACGGCCTGTGAAAAAGCGATTCTTCTTGCCCGGGAGGCGGGAGCGATCAAAACGATACCTCTTACCGTTGCCGGCGCGTTTCATACAGATCTCATGCGGCCCGCGATGGAGCAGATGAAGGAAGTTTTGCAAAATATTCCGTTCAATGCGCCGCGGATCCCTGTGATCAGTAATGTTGACGCGAAACCGCATTCCGATCCGGACGATATTCGAACTACGCTTCTTGCGCAGATCTGTTCGTCTGTCCGTTGGGAAAGCTGTATTCGTGCCATGATCGCCGATGGGGTCGATTATTACCATGAAGTAGAGCCGGGAAGAGTTCTTCGCGGACTCATGAAAAGAATCGATCGGTCCATGAAAACAAATAAGGAATAAAACCGGATATAATTTACTGAATCTTTTGAAGATTTCAATTACTAACAGAGGAGGACAGGGATGATCCAGCTTCAACTCGAAGGAAAAACGGCCGTAGTAACCGGAGCAACCAGAGGAATTGGATTCGAAGTTGCGCGAAGTTTGGCAAAATGCGGCGCAAAAGTCGCCTGTATCGGAACCAACGAAGAAAAATTGTCCAAGTCGGTCGATCAGATCAATTCCGAAGGCGGATCCGCAAAAGCTTATATCTGTGATGTTTCCAACGCCGAAAAAGTCAAAGAGACTGCCAAACTCATCTTGACGGATTTCGGAAAAGTCGATATTCTTGTAAATAACGCCGGAATTACCCGGGATATGCTGATGCGAAGAATCACCGACGAACAGTGGAACGATGTGATCGGAGTCAATCTTAACGGAACATTTTACATTACACGGGCCTTTGTCGAATCCATGCGCAAAAGCAAATGGGGACGAATCGTGAATATTTCGAGCATCAGCGGTTTGATCGGAAATCCAGGCCAGGCAAATTATTCCGCGTCCAAGGCGGGCGTGATCGGCTTTACCCGTACGATCTCAAAAGAGCTCGCCAATCGGAATATCACCGTAAACGCAATCGCGCCCGGCTTTATCGATACCGATATGACCGCCGCTTTAAGTGATGTCCTTATTCAGGGCATCAAGGATCGAATCCCGGTCGGAAGAATCGGGAAACCCGAAGATATCGCAAACGCCGTCCTCTTCTTCGTGAGTGAAGAAGCGTCGTTTATCACAGGACAGATCATGGCCGTCGACGGCGGTATGATCAATTAGAATCAACAAACAACCAGTGATCTTTTAATTTCCCTTTTTGCAGAATGGCGTTTTTACAGACGTTCATTCCATATAATCAAAAAAAGATATTTTAAGATCGCCTGAAGAGTCTTGTAAAACTTAATTTCAATCATTATTTTAATGAAAGGTAATGAACATGGCCTCCACTGAGGAAAAAGTAATTGACATTATTTCGGAACAGTTGAACGTTGACAAGGAAAAGATCAATCGGGAAACCGATATCGCAAACGATCTGGGCGCCGATTCCCTTGATATCGCGGAACTGATGATCGCTCTGGAAGAACAGTTCGACATCAATATCGACGAAGAAAACGCGCAGAATGTAAACACGGTCGGACAGGTAATTGATCATATCAATTCCGCTCTGAAGCAGTAATTATACTGTTCTCTTTTTCATTCTTTCATTTTTCCATTTTATTTTTTGAACTTAAAATGGAAAATGATCTCGTACTGTAAAAAGAAAACCGAACATTTTTTAAATCTATGAGAAGACGTGTAGTAATCACCGGGATGGGACTCGTTTCTCCTTTGGGGAACGATCTGGAGAAGGTTTGGCTGCGGCTTTGCAACGGCGAAAGCGGTATTGTTGCCCTGCCGGACGAAATCTATCATGGGTATCGGTCCCGAATCGCGGGCGTTTGTTCCGATTTTGATCCCGAAGCACGTCTGAATCCCAAAGAAGCGAAAAGAATGGATCGATTTTCTCAAATGGCGCTTGCCGCCGCATTGGATGCGGTAGATCAGTCCGGAATCGATTTCTCAAAAGAAGCGGTCGAACGAACCGCGTCCATTGTCGGATGCGGAGTCGGCGGACTGCGGGAAATCGAAGTCCAGCAGGATCGGCTCCGCGATCTCGGGTTCAATAAGGTAATGCCGCTTACCATTCCGAAGATCATGTTGAACGCCGCGAGCAGTCTTATTTCGATCTATTATGGAATTCACGGACCCTCTTACGGTGTTTCCACTGCCTGTGCGAGCGCAAATAACGCAATGATCGATTCGCTCAAAATGATTCGCGACGATGAAGTCGATCTCGCGATTACCGGAGGAACGGAAGCGGCGGTTTGCCAGCTCGGTCTCTCCGGATTCGGATCGATGCACGCCCTTTCCGAACGAAATGATGAGCCGGAAAAGGCAAGTCGTCCGTTCGATAAAAACAGGGACGGTTTTGTGATCGGAGAAGGTGCGGGGATCCTTGTTTTTGAAGAACTGGATCACGCGAAAAAAAGAGGCGCACAGATTCTGGGTGAAGTTCTCGGATACGGTGTCTCTTCCGATGCGAGCCATATTACCCAGCCGGATGATCAAGGAATTTATGCAAGCCATGCGATCAAGGGAATTTTCCGATCATCGGGTCTGAATCCGGATCAGTTCGATTATATCAATGCGCACGGAACGAGTACAAAGCTCGGGGATCCTGCGGAAACGAACGCGATCAAGCAGGCGTTTGGCGATCATGCCCGAAAATTATCGATTTCCAGTACAAAGAGCGCGATCGGGCACCTTCTCGGAGGAAGCGGCGGGGTCGAATTGATCTTTTCCCTGTTGACCATACGGGACGGGATCATTCCGCCGACACTGAATCTTGAAGAGCCGGATCCCGACTGCGATCTTGATTTTACTCCACTTGCCGCGAAGGAAAAGAAAATCGAGACAGCGATCTCCAACAGCTTCGGCTTTGGCGGGCATAATGCCTGTATTGCTGTCGGACGTTTCAAGGAATAAAATGATACAAAAAGCACGAACCGTTTTTATTGCGATTTTGCTCTTTTTACAGATTCCTTTTCTTTTTGCCCAGGCGAATAAACCGTTTACCGGTCCTGTTCATCTGCCGTTTGAGAAGGGTCTTTCCGTACTTCCTAATAAGGAAGGGCAGATCTGGATCTCTTATGACATATCTTCTTATACGAAAAACTATCCGAACGTATCGAATCCGCAGCGGACTTTATTGAATTGGATCCTTTTGGATACCGGTCCGGATTTTTGGCATCAGGAGCCTTTTTCCGTTTTGACGGCCGATCGGAATCGCTTGTATGTCTATCACACGCCGCAGGTTCAGCAATACGTATCGAATGTTCTTGACCGTTTTATGGATCCGAAAAAGAAGAACGAGTTTTTTTCCATACGGATTCTTCTCGTGCAAACACCGGACTGGCGAACCAGAGCTGCCGAATGGATCCGCCCTTGGCCGGTCAAATCGAAAGACATACAAGGTTGGCTGCTTCGGAAAGAGATCCGGAATACCTTTGTTGCCGAGTTGGCCAAACGATCCGATTTTCTGGAATTAAATACGGCGAAGAATCAGGTTCCGCACGGAGAAACATACGGTTGGGTTCTGGCGGGCGCTCCCAAAAAATTTGTAAGGGACATTCAGATCGCCGCAGATCAGCCGATAGGATACATTGCCGACAGCGGATCGGTTGATGAAGGATATCGCATTGAGGCGACTCCGCTTCTTTCGACGGACGGGACACAGGTTGAAATCGCGTTCCGTTGTCAATCGACGGTAGTGGAAAAGATGCTTTCATTTCATTTGAAGATCCCGACGAAGAACGCGCCTCGACAGCAGCTGGAGGCCGAACTTCCGCAGATCCTTAATATAGAAAGAAAGGAAAAGATCTCATTTCCGAAAGATCTTGTTTTTCTGTTTGATCTCGGAATGATTCCCCTTCTTATTGAAAATCCACAGAATCAGAACACACTGATGGGCAATCTTTCGAAAATGGTTTCCGGCAAATCAATTTATTATAACGTCCTTGTCCTGATCGAAGCCAAAGAAGGCGGAATTAGTGATTAGTGTTTAGCGGGGATCAGCGGCGCAGCCGCATACGGAGGGCGATCGTCCCGGACACCCCGAGCGATGTTCATTTTCTAAAAGCGTTGAGATTTTAAACCGCAGATTCAATAGTCCCAGCTGTCACAGCTGTTCCTGTCGTCCCAGGAGTCCCATCCCCTTTTTGAAACCACGGATATTCACGGATAACCACGGATGTTTTTTTTGAAAAGCGATGTTTTTTGAGAAGACCGGGGAATCCGAGAAAAACAAGGCTCCCGGAACACGGTTTGAATCCGAGCGCTGGGAGGGTGCTCGTTCCGGGCACCCGGCGGCAACGCCGCCGTGGTCGAAGAGTTAAAATCTCTAAAAAACGTTGTGATTCGAATTCTTCTCAAGGATTTTTGTTTTACTCTTTTTTATTGTGCCGCATCTTCGATGCTCTTGGAGCGCGAGGTCTATACCCCATGCTTGCGCATGGGGTTATGCATGGTGCCGCCTGTTCCAGGCTGGTCTTTCGGCCGCTCTTTCCCAACGGCAACACCAGAGGGCCCTCCTCGATAAACGTAGAATTTTTAAAAGAGTTAATCACCCATTAACCCGGGGAAGTGGAGAAAAACAAAGATTTGTGTGTGCGGTTGGAATCCGAGCGTTGGGAGGGTGTTCGTCCCGGACACCCGGCGGTAACGCCGTCGCTCTGTAAAAGGGTTAAAATTTCTAAAAAACGATAATCACCCATTAACCAAGCGCCGGAGACGTTGTTCCCCCACTATTCACTAATCACTAATTATAAGTTCCCTAATTCCGTTCGCTTCGCTCACTTCATTACGGGCTTGCGGTCGGCCGCCCGGCAACGCTTATTGGCTAAACCAACAAAAAAATAAATCTGCGGGGCGGAATGGGAACTCCTCAGGGCGGTGAAGGTACCTCTTTGTAAAGCCAATGTCCGAATTTACTCTTGTTGACATTCAAAAATTCTCTTGATATAATGGAAGTCCGGAGGAAAAGTACGCCGATACGACTCATGCAATGATTCAAAAAACGGAACTTCGCTCCATTTCATAGACCTTCAGAAAATTTCCAAAGACAAGAGAAAGAGAATTCTATCATGAAGAGAGTCCTTCTATTTTTGTGTACACTGGCGCTGGTCTCCTTTGTCCAGGGAGCGGAGCCTGTCCGAACAACAACCGATTTCAACGACGATTGGACCTTTCAATCGGTCAAAGCGGACGGAGCACGAAAAACTCCGGTCAATATGAAAAAGCCGGGCGATCCGTTGGAGATCGAACAGTATGAAAAATCGATTTCCGTTCGTCTTCCGCACGATTGGGCGATCAGCGGACCGTTCAACGCGAAAGATAAAAACGGCGGAACAGGAAAACTCCCTTGGCGCGGAGCCGGACTCTACACTAAATCCTTTGATCTCGATCAAAAAGACGCAAATAAAGCCGTGATCTTCGATTTCGGAGGCTGTATGGCCTTTCCGGAAGTCTATATAAACGGTAAATACGCGGGCGGATGGGACTACGGCTATCTCGGCTTCCAGATCGACGCAACCCCTTATCTCAAATTCGGTTCGAAAAATACAATTCAGGTTCGATGCGATACCCGTCAGCATGGATCCCGATGGTATCCCGGCGCGGGAATTTACCGGTCCGTTCAAATGATCAAGCGTTCGAAAATCGCATGGTTCCCCGAAGGCGCTGTTTTCATCTCCACCGCGCAAATCGATCCGGACAAAGCGAAAATCCATGTAAAAATTACTCCGGAACAAAAAGGAAAGTCCAATCTTTCCGCGAAGATCGTTTTTGTTCATCCGAAGACGAAAAAATCTTTTTCCTTTACACGATCAATTGATTCCGGATCTGTTTGCTTTGAAGAGCTGATCCCGGATCCCATTCTCTGGAGTCCGGACTCCCCCGCACTTTACGCGGTTCAGGCCAAATTGTACGCGGATCAAAAACTCTGCGATGAAATCGTGTTCCCTTTCGGAATTCGAACGGTGAAGTATACGGCGGACGACGGATTTTATCTGAACGGGAAACGGCTCCAGCTTTACGGAGTCGATCTTCATCATGATCAGGGAATTCTCGGCGCCGCGTCCCATCCGGCCGCGATTGAACGGCAGCTCCTCATCATGAAAGATATGGGCGTCAACGCGGTTCGAACGAGCCATAATCCGAATTCTCCCGCCTTTATGGACGCGTGTGATCGACTCGGTTTCATCGTATGGAACGAACTGTTCGATAAATGGAACAACACGGCGGATCTTCTTGATCAAAAGAACTTCGAGCCCTTCATCGATCGGCAAGTTCGACAATTCGTCAATCGGGACAGGAATCGTCCTTCTGTTTCCATGTGGTCGATCGGCAATGAGATCACGGATATCGAAGGAAACAAGATCGGAAGTTCAAATCCGGACAACAAAGCGGCGGATCGGGTCAAATACGCGGCGGACTGCTTCAGAAAATACGATACGACGCGTCAAGTCGGACTCGGATGCTGTGTGAGCGGAACCTGTGCGAACGGAGTCCGCGATTCTCTTGACATTACCGGCTGGAATTACAATGCGCAATATCAGAACGCGCGCAAAGTCTATCCGAAGATGGCTCTCGTCTACAGTGAATCGGCTTCCGCAGTCTCAACGCGCGGATACTACGAACTCCCTCATCCAAAAGGGAAGGCGATCTATAATAAAAAGACGATTCAAGTAGACGGATACGATTTTTCCTCCGTTCCCTGGGGCGATATTCCCGACCCGGAATTTGAACGAATGGCCAATGATACCTACTGCGCGGGCGAATTCGTATGGACCGGATTCGATTATCTCGGTGAACCCTCTCCGTTCAATGAGGAAGCCCGAAGCAGCTATTTCGGAATCGTTGATCTTTGCGGAATCCCGAAAGACCGCTTTTTCATTTATCGAAGCTATTGGAATCCCGAAAAAACAACCGTTCATATCCTTCCCCATTGGAATTGGGAAAATTCCGGCCTGAAAAAGATCCCGGTTTATGTCTATACCAACGGCGACTGCGCGGAGCTCTTCCTGAACGGAAAATCTCTTGGGAAAAAATCCAAACTCAAAGAACTTCCAACGCGAAGGAATATCGCCGTCAATCCAAAAACCAAAGTATCTGCAAGCAGTGAAGAACGAAAAGATCCAAGAGGAATCCATAATAAAGCGGAGAACGTATTGGATCCTGATCGATCAACTCGATGGTGCGCATCCAGCCCGTCGCCGGATCAATGGTTGACTGTTGATCTGGGATCTGTAAAAAAGATCTCCTGCTGGGAAGTCGTTTTCGAAAACGCCCTCAGTAAATATCAATTTGATCTCATGGTCTCTTCCGATGGTTTGAACTGGAAAAACGTCTGCTCGCAAAAAGAATTCACCGAGTCCGGATCGAGTAAAATACTTTATTTCGAACAGCCGATCCCCGCCCAATACTTCAAGGTCGTTTTCAAAGCCTTGAAGCCGGGAATCTGGGCCTCCGTCCGTTCCATGGTTCTCGACGACAAACCGGTGGAATCGAATCGGCTCCCGGAGTATTATGAAGCAATCGATAAATATCGGATCCGCTGGGAAGATGTCGAATATCAGCCGGGAACACTGGAAGCAGTCGCATGGAAAAACGGCAAGGAGATCGGACGAGAAATGGTAAAAACGGCCCAAGCGCCCGTCAAGATCCGATTGACACCGGAAAAAACGGTCTTCCGCTCCGATGATGATCTCATCTACATCCTCGCGGAAACTGTCGATTCAGAAGGAAATCCTTGTCCGCTTGATACACGAACGATCTCCGTTCAATTAACCGGTCCGGCGGATCTCGTCGGAATCGGAAACGGAAACCCGATCGGATATGATCGGATCACCGACGCGGAACATCCCCTTTTCTTCGGAAAGGCAATGATCGTTTTACGCTCCTCGAAAAATCCGGGATCCGTTCAGGTAAAGGTCTCCTCCAAAGGAGTTGCGAGTTCTTCTGTCAACCTTTCCAAAGCGTTCATGGGCCGCTGATCCCATCGCTTATTGATTTAAAGCGACAAGATCTGTTTATCTATTCTTTCAAACCTGTCTGAATTATCCATATTCAGACAGGTTGAGTCGATAAATATCAAATATTTCCTTTAGGTATTTGAAATTTCCCTTGACCCGACGGAGATAATTGGTTATCATACATAAACTATTTGTTCCTGGAGAAAGGGCCTTTCCTTTCGTAAATCCGGGAATATGTTTTATCCAACCAAACAAAATATCATGGATTCCTGATGTTTAAACAATGAAGACAATGTTTACTTCAAAGAAAATCTATTATATTTACCTGCACCTGCTTTCGGCAAGTATTGCTTTATTATTATGTTCCCAGCCGAATCTTTTCGGATCGGACAGGGAATCCTTATGGAATCAGAGAGCGGAACAGGCGGATTTTGAAATGCCGTCCGAAGTTTTTTACGAACCGGGTCTTGAATCCAGGGAAGTCCACGCGGATCCTATTTCTTACAAGTCTAATTATCCATCTTACGCGGACGATTCAGTTTATACATCAGAAGAACTTCCATTTGCCCGATGGGATTCGGAATTGCGCAAGCAGATTCCCGGCCAAGGGCCCGATCTGCCGATCGACTCTTCCGCGCCCTGGAAATGGAAATGGATGCCGGAAGGAGAGCTGTTCCGATCGTATTTCGCAAGTAATCGGGAAGCTCGACTCGGAATCCATTTCGTTCATGAAGATAAATTGGGAAGAGATTATTGGGATCCTGTTCTCGGCGGAAAGATCCCTTTACTTCGCTTTGGAAATCAGAGCCGCCTCTATCCGGAAGGATTCCAGATCGATCTGGAAGGGGCCGCGCTGGCTCGATTAACCTTGAATGAAGTACGGGACATTCATGGAACCGATTATCGGTTCGGAATTCCGCTGGCCTATCGAAAAGATCATTTCGAATGGAAACTGGGATATTATCACATCAGTTCCCATATGGGCGATGAATGGATCGTCGAACATTATAAAGAGACCGGTGAAGTTTATCGGCGTAATTACGTTCGGGACTGTCTTATGTTCGGAGTTGCCTATCGGCCCGACGCGAATTGGCGTTTCTATCTCGGAGGCGATTACGGATTCTATACAAAAGACGGCGCGGAACCTTGGCAGCTTGAAGCGGGCGCCGAGTACAGTCCCATTTTGCTTCCCGGTGTTCACGGATCCCCGTTTGCCGCCGTTCATTTGAACTGGAATGAGGAAAACGATTGGAATACTTATGTTGCCTTTGAAGCCGGCTGGCAATGGAAAACTCTTTATCAGCATACTCTTCGGACCGGTCTTTATATGATGTCCGGACACGCCGATCAATATCAATTCTATAATCGGATGGAAAAACAGATCGGATATGGACTCTGGTTCGATTTTTAACCGCAGATCGGCTAATCCAACTAAAAATAAATCCGCGGTTCAGAACAGACCCCTGATCCGCCAAAAGGCCCATCCGTGCTTATCCGTGTCCATCTGTGGTTCCAAAAGAGCCTAAACGAACAAACCAAAAATTTTTCGAAAATCCAACTAAAAAATAAATCCGCGGTTCAGAACTGGCCCAGATCCGCCAAAAGGCCCATCCGTGCTTATCCGTGTTCATCCGTGGTTCCAAAAAGAGCCTAAACGAACAAACCAAAAATTTTTCGAAAATCCAACTAAAAAATAAATCCGCGGTTCAGAACTGGCCCAGATCCGCCAAAAGGCCCATCCGTGCTTATCCGTGTTCATCCGTGGTTCCAAAAAGAGCCTAAACGAACAAACCAAAAATTTTTCGAAAATCCAACTAAAAAATAAATCTGCGGCTCGGGGACAGGACCTTGAAAAAAGTTCGATTTGCGGTAGGATTAGTAGAATTGACTCCGTGTTTTATCATTCATTGGGCGGTTCAGGTCCGGGAAGTGATCTTATATTTGATTTACTAATAAGATCATTACCGGATATTAAGTTGAACCGGGAAAGGACAGCTCGCCATCATGTCGGAAAGACGCCAGGATTTAAGAAATATCGCTATTATTGCCCATGTCGATCATGGAAAAACGACATTGGTTGACTGTCTTTTGCGTCAATGCGTGGAGCACAGGGACAATCAGCTTCAGGGCGAACAGATCCTTGATTCAAACGATCTCGAACGGGAACGGGGAATCACGATCCTTGCGAAAAATATCGCGGTCAACTACAAAGGGGTTAAGATCAACATCATGGACACCCCGGGGCACGCCGATTTCGGAGGGGAAGTCGAACGCGTTCTTCAAATGGCCGACGGCTGTCTGGTTCTCGTGGATGCCGCGGAAGGACCGATGCCGCAGACCCGTTTTGTTCTGAGCAAGGCCCTCGAACTCGGACTTAAACCGATCGTTGTGATCAATAAAATCGATCGAAAAGATTCCCGCGCAAAAGAGGTCGTCGATGAGATGTTCGATCTCTTCATCAATTTGGGCGCCGATGATGATATCGCTGAATTTCCGTATATCTTCGCAAGTACAAAAGAAGGATACGCGACCGATGATCCCGATGTCCGAACCGATTCGATCCTTCCGCTGCTGGATCTGATTCTGGAAAAGATCCCTGCTCCTCTTGTCGAACTTGAAGAACCTCTTCAGATGCTGGTTACCACAATCGACTGGTCCGAATTTGTCGGCCGAATCGCGATTGGAAGGGTCCAGTCGGGAACGATCCGTAAAGGACAAACGATCCAGGTAATGCAAAAAGACGATCAATCAACACCGGGAAAGATCGTTTTTCTCTATACATTCAGCAATCTGGGCCGATCGGAAGTCCATGAAGCAGACGCGGGCGATATTGTCGCGGTTGTCGGACTTCCTTTTGTCGAGATCGGAGATACATTGACATCGCCGATCCATCCGCGCCGAATGCCCCGGATCTCGGTCGATGAACCGACGCTGCGAATGACCTTTGGAATCAATTCATCGCCTCTTGCCGGAACAGAGGGAAAGTATGTTACTACGCGCCATATTCGCGATCGATTGCTCCGTGAACTGGAAAGAAATGTCGCATTGAGAGTTGAAGCGATCGAAAATTCGGATCAGTTTGTCGTTTCCGGTCGCGGTGTTCTCCATCTTTCCGTCCTGATAGAAACGATGCGCCGCGAGCAGTATGAACTTTCTGTCGGAAAGCCCGAAGTGATCTTTAAAAAGAAGAATGGCGTGGTCGAAGAGCCGTTTGAAACACTTGTGGTCGAAGTCCCGGAAAACATGACCGGACCTATCATGGAAATGGCGGGCAGCCGCCGCGGACAGCTTCTGGAAATGTCGCCGCGAGGGAATTTTACCATGCTGATCTTTTCGATTCCGGCCCGAGGTTTGATCGGACTGCGAACGCGAATGCTCACCGCTACCCAGGGAACAGCCGTGATCAATCATCGTTTTGAATGCTATAAACCGCGTGAAGAAGCGATTCCGAGCCGTCCGAACGGTGTTCTTGTTTCCTGTGTTCCCGGCCGCGCAAATGCTTTTGCACTCGATGGACTTCAGGCCCGATCGCGTCTCTTTGTCTCTCCCGGCGATGTCGTCTATGAAGGAATGGTTGTCGGAGAAAATGCCCGAACGGGCGATATGGATGTCAATCCCACCAAAGAGAAAAAATTGACTAATATGCGTGCTTCCGGAAGCGATCGAAACATCATTCTCAAGCCCGCGGTCAAAATGACCCTGGAAGAATCTCTCGAGTATATTGAGGACGATGAACTGGTCGAGGTAACCCCGAAATCAATTCGGCTCCGAAAGATCCTCCTTAAAGAAGTGGATCGCCGCCGCGCTTATCGCGCCTCCTGATCATAAACCTCCGGTTTTCGCAGAGGGAACAGAAATTTTTGTTCATTAAGGACCGGTTCGTTCCCTCATTTCGTTCACCGCCGCTTACTCCATTACGGGCCTGCGTCAATAAATTCGCGGTAATCTTCGATAATCTTCGATTTAAGAGACGCGGTTCTTTTTTTCTCTCTTCGTTTCTGATATAATACACTCAGCGGGAAGAAATCGTGGTTTACTTCCCATTTTCTCAAATTCAGTAAATCGGGGACCGCTCCGGTTTCTCGCCATCACCATTTCAGGAAAAAAACAAAAAATGAAAAACCGATTTTTTATTTCCCTTGTGGTCTTTTTGATTCTTGGCAGTTCCTTGCAATCGGCGGAACCGCTTAAATGGAAGATCTCCTCATCAAAGGCGGGAGTCCAGACAGGAAAGACCCTTGATCTTTTCGCGGCAGGAGAAACCGGCGGATGGAGCAGTTCTTCGTTTCCGGTTGTTCCCAACTCTCTTTACCGATTTAAAGTCGGTGTTGAGTTTCTTACAGACGGTCCGAAAGGCTCCTTGCCAATGGGGCTGGGCGGTCTTTCCCGCGATTACACAATCTCAACGGATTTCGGAAAAACGTTCAAGGAATTTTCGCATGTTCTTTTTACCTCTTCCGAAATGAACCGCGCCTCTTTTGTTTTGCGGCATTGGTATGCAACCGGATCTTTTCGATTTCATCAGCCGGAACTGATTCCCGTGGACCCGGTTTATACGCTTATCGAAAGCAAGGGTTCCAGTGATCCGCAATATCTTCCTCTTGGCAATAATGAATCCATTATAAACGGACAATATCGCTTCAATGGATTCGGTCGGGTCGAAGACGGCAATTTTTCCCGTCCGCTCGTCTCTTCAACCGCTTCGTTCAATACAAACCGATGGTGTTTATATAAAAATCAATCTGTCGTTTATCGTTTTTGTCTTCAGCCGATCCGGTTGACTTCGCGATCCAGCGCCGATCCTAATGCGAGTGCAAACGGGAATCCGATCAATCCGGAAGCAGCAGCCGCCCTTCCCTTTTCCGGCGGATCCGTTGAGATCAATGTCGGATATTATATCGGCGGACGCTGTATCGTTGAAGGAAGCATTGACGGCAAGAGCTGGAAAGAATTGGGATCCAATTCTCAAAAAGGATCGATCTGCTGCAAAATTGATTCTGCTCTTTTCGGGCAAAAGAAGGATCTCTCCGATCTCTGGATTCGTATGTCTGTTCAAAATGATGAAAAAGGAAAAACAACTCTTCAAATAGATTCCATGAAAGTTCTTTTGGATCTGAAAGACAAAAATTACGCCGGACAGGGATCGACCTGTTTTGCGGAAAAGAAGAGCAAGGATCTTCAAACGGAAAAGACCTTTAAGACCGGCCCTTATTTTATTGATCCGGAAATGAACTTCGTCTATTTTGTTCAGAATCAATCGAAGAAACCGCTGAGTTGGGCTCCGGTCTTTTCTGTTCGATCCCCGGATAAAGCGCAATCTGTTCAGCAGCTTCCTGTTGTGAAGACGATGATCCCTTCGGAATCGACGGCCATCGTTCGTCAAAAAGTTCCTTCCGATCTTACGGAATATGAACTGTCGGCCGATCTGGACACATCACTTGCCGTTTCCTTCAAATTTCCGGCAATTCTTCTCTCCAACTGCGCAAAGGGAATTCCCGATCTTAAAGGCAAGAGCGGATCGACCTCTGTGTTCTGGTGTGAACCGGAAAACAAAATTCTGAAAAGAACCAAAGCGGCCCGATCAATGCCGAAAGAGACGATCAAAATCGCCGCCCCCAAAAATGATTTCGAATCTTTCCAGATCGTTCTCCGAAGAGATGCAAACACAAAAGATCTTGTCGGATTAAAGGGAAAAGCATCCGATCTGATCGATGAAAAGGGAAACCGAATTTCTTCCTCGAAGATCCAGTTAAGATACGCGTATTATCATTTTGTGGAAAGAACCACCGACTCGGAAGGACTCGTTGCCGATTGGCCGGACGCGCTTGTTCCCATGAAAAAAGGATCGGATGGATACGGATCGCCCCTGAACATACAGGCCGGTTGCAATTTCCCGATCTGGATCACCGTTTCCATTGATGAATCGGTCCAAAGCGGGATCTATCGCGGATCGGTTTCTCTCAATGATTCCAAGGGAGAACTTGCGCTGGAAATCCCTTATCAACTTGAAGTATGGGATTTTGCCCTTCCGAAAATCAATCGGCTGGAAACCGCATTCGGCCTTTCCGCCGGAACAATCGTTCAATATCATAATTGCAAGACAAAAGAAGATCAGCGTGCGGTTTACGAACTCTATCTGAAGAATTTCGGCGAACATCGCATCAGTCCTTATGATCCGGCACCTTTCGATTCTTATTCGGTCAAATGGAACACGACTGCGAATCCGCCCGCCGCGGATCTGGATCTTTCCCATTACATTCCGGAAATGAAAAGGGTCTTCGATAAATATCATTTCACGAACTTCCGTTTGCACCTTCACGGGATGGGCGGAGGCACTTTTGAAAAACGATATCCGCCGCAAATTGGCAAATTCGATGAATCGACAAAAGAGTACAAACTTTTATTCTCCGATTATCTGAATAAACTTCAGACGGAATTGGAAAAGGCCGGACTTTTAAAAGGCGCTTACGCTTATTGGTTCGATGAACCGGATGAAAAGGATTATGAATTCGTTGCCGATGGTTTTGCGCGGCTGAAAAAATACGGACCGAAGATCTCCCGTATGTTGACGGAAGAGCCGGGGAGTAAACTCTGCGATATTCTCGATCAGAAAGGAACGTCCCTGGATATATGGTGTCCTGTCAGTTCCAATTTTTCTTCCTCGGAAGCGGAAAAACGAATGGAGAAAAAGGAACGGTTCTGGTGGTATGTCTGCACCGGTCCCAAAGCGCCGTACTGCACTCTTTTTATCGATCATCCGGGAACGGAAATGCGCGTTTGGCTTTGGCAAACATACAAGCGCAAGATCGGAGGAATTCTCGTTTGGGCTTCCAATTACTGGACGAGCCGTTCCGCTTTTCCAAAATCTCCGCAAAATCCTTATCTTGATCCGATGGGATATGTGAGTTCCTCGGCAATCAATACAAAAGCCTATTGGGGCAACGGGGACGGGCGATTCGTTTATCCTCCTTTGGCGGCCGCTGTTCCCGGCCTGAACAACGGAAAGCCGATTCTTGAAGAGCCGGTTTGCAGTATTCGCTGGGAGATCCTTCGCGAAGGAATCGAAGATTATGAAATGCTCACCATTCTTTCCGATCTGATCAAGAAGAACGAAAAACGTTTAACGCCCGATCAAAAATCGAAAATCGAGGCCCTTTTCCAGTTCGATTCGATTACCAAATCGATGATCAGCTTTACAAAGGTTCCCGGCCCGATTTATCAAAAACGTGCGGCAATCGCTCAAATGATCATTGAGCTGCAAAAGTGATTTTTTCTGAGAGAAAAATGGATTATATCAAACCGTTTTGATCTTTATTGATCTTTCCCCGATTTTATGCGGTTGGAACTTTCCTTATGGATGCTGGCATATCGCAATATTTTTTGCACTGCCCTTACAGGGCGCTGCGGAGATGGGGGAAGCAAACCCGGGGTGCCGGTCGCTTCGCTCCCTTGCCCGGGGCTGGAAGGCATTGGGCTTTCAGCCCGCAGGATTCGGGTACAATATCGAAAACAGATCATTGGTGTTTGGCCGAAAGACCGTATTACTTAACCCAGTTGGAATGGCCGAAAACCGGTGCCCCGAAGGGGGATACCGTCAATGAAGGAAGCGATTATTTGCCTATCGCGCGGCAGCGCGTACTGGGAGCGGCGCCTCGCCGCCAGCCCGGGGCAGAGCATAAACATGAAATGTTTGTGCGGCCCCCCGGGTCAACGGACCACAAAAAAGCAGCGCCCTGTAAGGGCAGTGCAAAGAGAGCCCGAAAATATTAAACGAACTAAAATATGCGCTGTTTAACCCATTTAGCAACTTAACGTTCCGGGGAAAGTGCTGATCTTTATTGATCAGGATTTTTCTTGCGGTAAAAATCCTGATCTGCCCGATCAAGCGCGAGATTAAGATCTTCGCCGAAAATAAGCGAAGAGATTCCGAAGTTCAGGCGGATCCTTTCCGAAGACCGCAGGTATTTGAACCGTTTGTCTTTAAGATATTCGTTCAGATCGTTTATGATTTGCGCTAATTCCTTTTCCGTTGAATCGGGAGCGACGATCACAAATTCATCTCCGCCGAATCGGAAAGGAACAGCCGGATAAGGGAAAAACGTCCGAAGAGATCGTGCGGTTTCCCGAAGAACAGAATCGCCTTTGAGATGTCCGTAGGAATCATTGATCCTTTTAAAATGCTCCAGATCGCAAAAGAGCAGGGATCCTTTTTTTCGTTTTTCGGAAGAGCAGACAAATCGATAATAAGGATCAAGCGACCGTCGGGTCGGAAGTTCCGTTGTAAGATCAATGTCGGGCTCTTCATGAACAAGAACAGCGTAAAAGAAAGGATCCTCTTCCAGGCGAACGATCTTTAATCCGCAGAGGAAAGAACGAATTCCTTTTTTGACGGGCGATAAAAAAAAGCCCGTTGCCTCCAACGGATCGGGATCCGGTTCTTCATGAATCCGCAAGGGGGATCCGTCGGCCATTTGAAAGGAAGAAAAAAAAACGGGATCGAGAGAAAACAGGGGAGAACCGAGGATCTTCTTTTTGCCCAATCGGGAAAATAAATTCTGTGCGGACGTATTTCCATAAACGATCCGAAAATACTTATCGCAAAAAAGAAGTCCCTCCGACATAAGATCGGCGATCTTTGCCCATTGATCGGAGGGAACATCCATGATCCAGTTTTTCGTTCTTTTTTTCATGATCTTTGAAAGAAGAAAGGAAACCGATTAGTCCGGATATCCGTTCGGATGATTTTTATACCATTTCCAGGCACTTTCGATCATATCGGCAACATCCGTATGAAGAGGTTTCCATCCGAGTTCTTTTTGAGCCTTAT
This sequence comes from Planctomycetia bacterium, assembly GCA_030539035.1. Lineage (GTDB taxonomy): Bacteria > Planctomycetota > Planctomycetia > Pirellulales > Thermoguttaceae > JAUNBG01. The sequence goes on along the minus strand of JAUNSU010000001.1, from coordinate 56,528 downwards.
CGGAGTTTGCGTAAAGCCGGGCGGGATCACCGGGCCGGCGTTCCCCGTAAACGACAGGGATCTTTCGTTCGAGAACTTTTTCGGCTGCATCAAGCATTTCCTTTACGGAATATCCATGTCCGATTCCGAGATTATAGAACTTCTGATCGCCCGGTTTGATCGCTTCCATTGCGAGAATGTGCGCCGCGATCAGATCTTCGACATGAACATAATCACGAATACAAGTACCGTCGGGCGTCGGATAGTCGGTTCCAAAGACCGTCAGCTTTTCATCTTTTCCCAGCGCGGCATAAATGATCTTTGGTAAAAGATGGGTTTCCGGGCGATGGTCTTCGCCAATGGATCCGTCTTCCGCCGATCCTCCCACATTAAAATAGCGCAGGGCCGTAAAGCCGAATTCCGGATTTGCCTTTCCGTAATCCTTCAGAATCCGTTCAACCATCCATTTCGACCATCCATAGGGATTGACCGGCAATTGGCGCTGATCTTCATAGATCGGAGTCGTTTCCGGCTCGCCGTAGGTTGCCGCCGTCGAACTGAAAATGAATCGGCAAACGCCCGCCTTCTTCATCGCGTAAAGAAGACTCAACGCGCCTCCGGTATTATTCCGATAGTATTCGATCGGACATTGAACCGATTCGCCAACCGCCATAAAGGCCGCGAAGTGCATTACAACGTCAATTTTATTCTCGCGAAGGATCTCTTCGATCCGATCCGTCTCCTGAAGATCCGTTTGAAAAAACGGAACATCTTCCGGAACCGCCTTGCGATGTCCCCGGCAAAGATTGTCCAGAACGGCGACATAATATCCTTTTTCATGAAGCGTTTTTACCGCGTGGGATCCGATATATCCGGCTCCTCCGGTTACCAATACTCTTAATTTATTTTCCATGATCATTTATCCTTGTCAAAAAATTCGAGGGGAGAATGAAGAAAATGTTCCATCAATTCCCAGCCCTGTTCAAAATAGTTTTTCGATGAAGAAGCCGAGATCTCGTCGTATTTCTGATCTTTCCGCAATTGACGTGATTCGGAAGAGGCAAGCATCCAGGGAACTTCCCCATGGGAATGGGTCTTAATCGCGGCCGGAGTCGGATGATCCGGCGTGATCAAAAGACGCCAATCGGAAAAATCGTTCAACTTTTCCAGCAAAGGGGGGAGCGTCTTCGAATCGATATCCTCAAGCGCCTTGATCTTCTTTTCCACGCTCCCTTCATGTCCGGCTTCATCGGTCGCTTCGATATGAACGCAGACGAGATCGAACTGATCCAGAGCATCGGCGGCGTATTTTCCTTTTGCCGCAAAGTCGGTATCGACATATCCGGTAATGTTGGGAACATGGATGATCGACCAGTCCAGGCACTTCGCAATCCCGCGAAGAAGATCGACTGCGGTGATCATGGATCCCTTGATCCCTCCGAACCGATCCGCAAAAGGAACGATCCGCGGACGCTGGCCCTGTCCCCAAAGCCAAGCGTGCGTTGCCGCCAGTTTACCGTTCGCGATTCGACTTTTATTAACAGGATCCGATTCAAAAAGCCGGGCGATCCGGTCCATGAGCAATCGAAGAACTGCCGATCCTTTTCCCTGCGGAAGGACTCCGCTGATCTTCTGATCCGTGTAATCGTGCGGCGGAAACGTCTTTGTTTCCATGGAAAAAGGTGATCCTTTTCGATCCGGCCGAAAGATCATCAGATTCCGATAGCTGACCCCCGGAAAAAATTCAATGGATCCGATATAATCCTCTTCTCTGAACGAAGGATCAGCAGCCGCGGCCTCTTTCACAAGATCATTCCAGGAAGGCGCAATCGCTTTTTGTACTCTCTGCAAGAGATCCGTTGCTTCTTCCGTTGAAATATGATCGGCGGTAAAGCTCTTCATAATATCATTCTGAAGGGAAACGAGATTACATCGAAAGGCCCAATCATCCTCTCCCAGAGCGATTCCCTGAGCACAGGCTTCCAGCGGAGCGCGGCCGGTATAAACTTCTGCGGGATTGTATCCCAGCAGACTCAAGGTTGCAACATCGGATCCCGGAACAAATTCGCCGGGAACATTATGGGAACGTCCCAAAAAAGACCGTTCCGCAAGATGATCCATATGAGGCGTTTTCGCGTACTGCATCGGTGTCTTTCCGCCAAGTTGAGGGAGAGGATCGTCCGCAAATCCATCGGGAATGATAATGATATATTTTCGGCTCATCAGTTTTCTCGCAATACTTTTCTGATTCCATTATAAAGGAATGAGGGTCTGTCAATTCGGAACACAAATACTGTTCGACCTCAGGGATCGGGGATTACAGCCGCCCGGCGGGTGTCTCCGCGGCCAGCGCTGCGATCATATCTTTCGTTGCCGCTTCCACCGCGTCTTCCCAACGGGATTCTCCGAACGTTTCCGCATATTTTTTGGATTGGTGCGCGAAAAGGATTCCGCGGGAATTATTAATGATTGCTCCCAGTCCGGCCTCATCGAATGCTCCGGCGACATCTTTGGCCCCTCCGCCCTGGTTTCCATATCCGGGAACGAGAAACCAGGTTCTTTTCATTACTTTTCGCAGTTCGGTAAGCTGATCGGGCCAAGTTGCTCCAACAACGCCGCCGATTGAGGAATAATCGAGTCCTTCTTCGGACATATCTTCCCTGTTTTCGGCCGCAAGTTTTTCCACGAAATCGGCAACACGCCGGTAAAGAGGTTTTCCCTCGATCAAAAGATCCTGGAACAGGGCGCCGCCGGGATTGGAGGTTTTTACAAGGATAAAGATCCCCGCTTCACGGGCCCGAGCAGTTTCCGCAAAAGGAATAAGGCTGTCGTCACCGAGATAGGGACTTACCGTCAACGCGTCTGCTCCCCAGGGACTTTGTCCTTGTGATCCGATCAGGCCGGCTGCATAAGCGGAAGCGGTTGATCCGATATCGTTTCTCTTCGCATCCAGAAGGACAAGAAGTCCATTTTTCGACGCATATTGAATCACCTTTTGCAGGCAGATCATTCCTTCCGGACCGTATTGCTCAAAAAAAGCGGACTGAGGTTTTACAATCGGAACCAGAGGCGATACAATATCAATGATATTCCGACAAAAAGATTCAAACGCAACAGCGGCTTCCGAAGGAGAGGGATTTTTTTTCCCTTCCGTAAAGATTTTGGGCAGCATATTCCAGCGTGGATCCAGCCCAACCAGAACAGGCGTTTTTTTGGAACGAATTGCGTTCGTTAATCGAAAGGAAAAAGAGCTCACCGGTAAACCTCCTGAAAATGATCCAAACATCGGGGGACAGACAACATCTATCCCTTTATTGTATCCTTTTTCAAGAGTGCGTCAAGATTTTTGGCCCGGGAAGAGCTCCCTTTTCATAAAACAAATTGATAAAAATCAGACAATCCCGCGAAGTTTAAACTGCTTGATTTTATTATAGATCGTTTTTTCGCTTACCCCGAGTTTTCGTGCAGATTGCGCCCGATTCCCGCCGCAGGCATTGATCGTCTCTATAATCGCGCGCCGTTCGATCTCGGCCATTGTAAGGCCCGCAAGCCCCATCGCGCCGTCTGCGGACCGGCTGTCCTGAATCATGGTGTCAAAAGAAATATCGTTTTCCGTAATTACAGTGTCCGGGGCTGCTTTCATTGCCTTTTCAAGAACCGACTCCAGTTCTCTTATATTATACGGCCAAGAGTATTGGCGTAATTTATTCAGCGCCGCCGTCGAAAGAATGGAAAGATTTCGATGGGAAGCCCGCGCCAGCCGGGAAAGGATCTCCCGGGAAAGGGAAGGAATATCTTCCGTCCGATCGCGAAGGGAAGGAGCGTTCAGGGTCAACGCGTTCAGTCGAAAATAAAGCTCGTCCCGAAAACGGCCCTGAACACAGGCAATCGCAAGATCACTGCTCGTCGATGCAATGATACGGGTATCGACCCGGCGCAATTCCGAAGAACCGACCCGACTCGTTGTCCGATCCTGAAGAAAATGAAAAAGTCTTTTTTGGAGTGAAGGCGAAAGCGATTCAATATGATCCAGAAAAATCGTTCCGCGATGCGCAAGTTCAATCCTTCCGGGCCGATCTGTTGAAATTCCCTGAATCGCTCCCCGGGCAACTCCGAAAAGATCCGCTTCCAGAACATCCTGCGGAAGCGCGCTGCAAGAGACGACGAGAAATGGATATTTTGCCCGGGGCCCTGTTTGATGAATCATCTGCGCGATCGTACTCCGGCCGGTCCCTCTTTCTCCGGAAATCAGAATCGTATTATCCAATCGGGCAAACGCTTCGATTTGTTTGCGCAGAGTCTGTATCGTTGCGGAGATTCCCGCAATGGAGACGGGAAGGATCGGCATTCCGATCGTTTGCCGCAAACACCGATTTTCCCGAACATACCGGCTCATTCGAAGAGCTTGCCGGATCGTCTGAAGGAGCACATTCCGATCGCACGGTTTCATAATCGCCGCAAATGCGTATTTGGAGACCTTCTTTCGAAGTTCCGTATCCGCAGAAGGCTCTTCCATAATGATGATCGGAATTTCCGGCCATCGGGAAACCAATTGCCGGGCAAACTGCTCCAGATCGGATGAGGATGCGGCATCAAGAAGAAAAAGGGAAATATCGGACGATATACTGTCGGGAACTCCGGATCCGGCTTCTGTTTCTGATACCTTGATATTCTCCATTTCCAAAAAATGAGACATTGCGGACCGCGATACCGGATCCGGACAAAACAGCAGAACGGAATCCTGTATCGAATTTTGCTGTCCGGACGATCTTGATTCTCCCCGTTGCATCGATGGACCGCTCTCTTGACGTTCACGTAAATAAAGATCCTTCTCTTCTCTCATTTCGGAAACTGCGCAATTCATTCCGCTTCCTTCTTTTTCTTCAAGATAATTGACTTCGCTTCCGGGCATTGTTTCCTGATAGTAGGATGTACTCATTTCTCACCTCTTCCATGGTTGAATTGTGTTGACTCGCGCTGTATTTTTGAAATCGGTTCCTCTTCCTTTTCAGGTAATCCGTTCCGCGAATTTTCGGAATCCGATTGCACTTTACAGACACGAAAAAATAAATGGTAAATTTGTCCTTGCACCTTTATCTATCGGCCTGAAATATCCGCACTTTTTGAAAAAAACAGGACATTTCGCGATTTTTGCCGTAAACAGAACTCTTTACACGGAAAGAATTTCCGCGGGAATAAAAAGATGACAGCGATCTCCAAAATGTTTATATTTTACATTATTATCAAATACATTTCAAACGATTGAATTTTCATCTCTTCCGAATTCTCTTCAGACAGGATTATCTTAACAGAATCCTTTTTCTGTTGAAGAGCAATTTTTGCGGAAGAAAATCTCTTTGTAATGAATGCACCCGTTGAATTTTTTGATTGTAAACCGTTCTTGAGATATTTTTCCGCCCCCTTTTTCATGGTATTCTTTCGATTATTTTATATTTGCTATTATGGTAAAATATATACATATGAGCCGGTAAAATCTTCGCGGACCCTTATCGATATTCGGACTTTTTCTTCATGCTTTCAAGAATTCCCGCCGCAGATTCCGAAAGGGATAAGGACACCGCCGAATCCGTTCCCGTTCACTGAGAAAGGAATAAAATCATGGGTAAAAAAATATGCCTTGAAATAGGAATGAAAACAGACACCAAAGGCAAAAACAAAAAAAGCTCATCACCCGATCCGAAAGAATCCAGTGAGAAAAAAGGATCTTCAATGCCGATGGCGCGAATCATTTTTTTGATCTTTATCCTGATCTTTCTGTTTCTCTTTTTTAAATACAGGGGAAATAATAAAATCAGTCTGTTCCCGATCAAAAAAAGATCAGAAAATTTTGCAGAGAACACCATTTCTCATCCTTTTTCCCTTTTACCGCAGAACATCGGTCAAGAGAACGATCCGGTTCCGAAAAATCTTCAGGTTCTTCGCATTGCGACCTGGAATCTTTTTCCGCTGGATTTTGCGAAGATCAATGATCCGGATTGCGGATCCGGAATTGCCTCCGTAATCGCCGAATTCGATTTGATCGCGCTCCAGGGAATTCTTTCCCGAAATTCTTCCGTACTGGATATGCTTGTTTACTTATTGGAAAAAAAAGGCAAACATTATGATTATATCTGGAGCTGCAGAAAAAGCAAAAACGCACCTTCCGCCGCTTTTCTCTTTAATACGGATCGGATCTGTCCGGACCGGGAATTCTCCTGTGTTCTTGAAGTCCCCGGAGGAGAGTCCCCCCTTGATGCCTTGATCTCCTCTTTTCGTCCGATTACCGTTTCTCCGCAAAAAGCCTTTACTTTTATTCTGATCAATATTGATCTGGAAAACATTCAGAATCAGGAAAAGGAAGCCGCGTTTTCCGATCTCTATGAAGCGGCGCGAAAACGGTCGGGACACGGCGGATTTCCCGAAGAAGACGACATTATTATACTGGGAACCCTTTGCCGAACTTCGGGAAATTTGAGCGCTTTCCAAAGGATTCCGAACCTTGTTGCTGTTCATCTCGACAAAGCGACTCGACTGGACGGATCCTCAACCGACAATATTCTCTTTGAAAACAATGCCCTTTCCGAGTACATGGAGCGGTTCGGAATTGCGGATCTTTCCGTTTTTCTGAAAATCAGTCCGGAGCAAGCCAAAAAGATCTCTGTTCATCGTCCCCTTTGGGCCGATTTTTCCCTTTATGAGGGAGGGGCCGGAAAGGATTATTCCGGGATTTCCGAACAACCATAATCTTTTTTATCTTTCCTCCAACAATCGAAAATCTTGACCGGACGGGGTATGCAATATCCATAATCATGTATAATAAAATTTGAGTGATTGCTTACCGCAGGCATCATCAAAATATTCGTACTGTTGAAATGATCCCTCTTTTTGATCTTTACTGAACTTGAAAAGAGGTGATTTTGAAGAATATTCAGGAGAGTTGAAAATGGGAATCTATGATCGGGATTATTTTAGGGAAGACCGTTCCGATGAGAACAGACGAGGGATCCGCCGAAGAACTCCTCGTTCTTCCCTGTCCGCCGTTACCTGGATCATTATTATCAATGTTGCCCTTTATTTTTTAAACGCGCTCCTTACTCCGGAAAACAACCTGATCACCAACTCTTTGATGATGAAAGCGGAGAATTTTGGACATCCTCTCTACTGGTACCAAATTTTGACCTACGGATTTGTTCAGGATCCGAGTAATTTCATGCACATTCTCGCGAATATGTTTACGCTGTTCTTTTTGGGGCCTCCGGTTGAACAGCGATACGGACGGAAAGAATTTCTCATTTTTTATCTCATCGCGATTATTGTTGGAGGCCTGATCTGGGGATTTCTGCACATGGGCGGAGAAGGGGCGATGCTCGGCGCTTCCGGAGCCGTTTCCGCAACGGTGATCCTTTTTATTTTGAATTACCCGAATATGATGCTTTATATTTATGGGATCATTCCGGTTCCCGCCTGGTTGCTCGGGATCGGATATATCGTCTATGATACTATGGGTGCTTGGGAAGGAAAAGGAAACATCGCGCACGAAGTTCATCTTGCTGGCGCCGCTTTTGCCTTGATCTATTTCTTTTCCCGAATACGATTCACCGCTCTCGGCAACTTTAAAAAGCAAAAGGGAAAATACTCCCCGCGAACGTTCTCCGTTCATCGGGAAGATCCCGGTCCCTCCAATGAAATGGAAGCCGAAGTGGATCGGCTTCTGAGAAAGATCTCGCAATACGGGGAAGCGGCCTTAACGGAACAGGAACGGGAAACACTCCGGCGCGCAAGCCGGGAATATCAAAAGAAAAAAGACCGCTGACCGGAAAGGAGAATTCCCATCCGTATTTATCCGAAGATCATGGATCGGACCCATGATCTTCAAAAGGCTTTTAAAAGATTCCTTTTCCGAATCCGTAAGAATGAATCTTGTAAGATTCAAAATGTCCGGACGTCGTCCGTTTAAGAATCGAGAGGATCTCCGCCGCGCTTTCCCGTGTAAAGTCCAGCCGTATTTCATCAAATCCCGTTTTACGAATCCAGGGAATCGCATCGATTATATCGAGCGGATCCTCGTCCAGGATCGTACTTCCCGACAACGATTTTCCATCCTGATACCACTTTCGATTATTGACCGCGATGATTTTATGTCCTGTCGGATTTTCCAAAACGACTTCCCGATCGGAAAAAAGGGTCTTTCGCGTATACATTCCCGCAAGATATCCGTAAAGGGGAAGTCCAAATCGAATCGGACGGACTTTTTTATTCCCTTTGATCTTGTCAATGATCTCGGCAAGAGCATTTTCCGAAAGCTCCGGAGAAAGATAAAGTGTTTCCAGATGTGTAAAACGTTCATTCAGATATTGGACCGATTCTGCATTTCCAACATTAAAGGTCCAATCGGCGGTAAAAGATTTTCCACGCTTTTCAAACGTGATCGCATCATACAGGGATCCGGCAAGCAGATCAGGCAGCTGGTCCGATAGATCTCCGTCCGGTTTTTTCTCTTGATCCTCCGCCTTTTCACCTGATTGCCCGGAAAAAAATACGGGATGGGCAAGATAATAGATCTTTGATATTCCAAACTTCATACAGGCCTGAAATTGCTCCGGAGTACGAACAGCGCAGGCCAAATACTTCATCAGGGAATCTTCCGCGGGATCTGCTTTCGTATCCGGGCAGGAACTTTTGACCGAAGAAGAAGCGCGCTTTGGCGGTTCCGGCTTCGATCGCCGATAGGATTCCCCGGTTTTCCGCTGAAGAGCTTCCGTTGCCTCTTGCCGAAGTTTGTTCAAAGCGGATTTCGGAATAAAGATATCGGGATCCATTTCGATTTTGCAGTCGTTCAACCAATAAGGCGATTCACCGAAGCGATCGAAAGCATCGCGGAGCGAATCCGGATTCATCGCGATTTTTTTTGCCTTTTCCACCGGAGAATCCGATTCAACAGTAATGGATTCCCGATCATTTTGCAAAGTCAATTTCAGAGGTTTCCCGAGCCGGGCGCTTAACCGCGCGTTTACGGGAGAATAGCGCTGGACCTGAAGCAGAAGATTCGAGATCTCCTTATTCAAAAGGAAATCATTGGTCTTATAAACATAAACGGCCCTTTCCGGGGGAGGATCATCAAAAACGACCTGATCTCCCGCTTTCGCCGAATCCACTTTTTTCCGATTGCCTGAGGAATGAATCAGATCGATCCAATCCACATTTTTTCCTCCGAGTTTTTGCATATCATAATCGAGATAGACGATTCCGTCTCCATTGCAAACCGGACGGGAAAGGAGAATGGTCTTTCCGCGGACTTTTCCGATTTCGAAGCCGAAGTTGGCGGAAAATTTTTCATTGACAATATCGGGATCATGATCATAAAGATATCCTTTATCGTATCCGCGGTTAAAAAGGGAAACGATTCGGTTCCGATCGGCTTTTTCGTTGGGAAGGATCTCACCCTTGATCGCTCGGCGGATGGGCGATTCGGTTCCTTTTGGGATCTGGATCTTGTCCAGCAGTGCGCGAAAATAGCGGACAATCTCATAAACATAAACAGGCGATTTCATTCGGCCTTCGAGCTTGATCGAATCGACTCCGATCTTCGCGAGTTTTTCAAGATCCTTTTCATCCTGTAATTGATCCTTGAGAGAAAGAAAAAAGCCCTCGCGCTGCGGTTCGGGAGATAATCGTTTATAATACTGCCGGCAAGGCTGAGTACACATTCCCCGATTCCCGCTCCGGCCGCCGATAAAGCTGGACAGATAGCATTTTCCGGAACAGGAAAGACAAAGGGATCCGGAAGCAAAGATCTCCAGTTCCATTTTTCCCTGTGCGGCCGCCCGCATGTTTTCGATCTCATCCAAAGAAAGTTCGCGGGCAAGAACCGCTCTTTTAAAGCCCTGTTCCCCAAGCCATTCGATCTCTTCCGGATGGGAAATGGACATCTGTGTTGACGCGTGAAGGGGAAGGCCGGGAAAATTTGACCGGAGGAAACGAACAACGCCGAAATCCTGAACGATCACCGCGTCGAGTCCGGCTTGATAAAGCCGGGAAAGATCGTTGTAAAGATCGTCCATCTCCCGATCTGAAAGGATCGTATTCAAAGTAAGATGAACAGAAACACCGTACTGATGAGCAAGATCAATCGCGGAGCAATATTCCTCAACGGAAAAATTTTGGGCAAATCGCCGGGCACCAAAGCCGGCTATTCCCATATAGAGTTCATCGGCTCCCGCTTTGATCGCCGCGATCATTCGTTCTTTATCCCCTGCCGGGGCCATTATTTTTATCATGAAGACTTTCCTTCCTCTTCCATTTCGGATGATATTGTTCCTTCCGAAATTGTCTTTGTATCGGAGGAGATCTCTTTAAAGCTCAAAACATTCAAATCGGGATATTCCGGTCGGGTCAAATTTCGAACGGCAAACCGGATTCCCGGACTTACCAGCAGAACAGGAGGAAAGCGCATCGCTTTCATTCCGGCAAGTCCAAGGCCCAGATTTTTCAAAAAACCTTTGACCATAATGGGATCCAGCCGGGTTTCCCATCCCTGATCGCTCGAAGTGATTCCATCCTGAACGATCTGTTCCCATTCCGGAGAACAAAGAAGAACGTGGAGGAAGCGGTCCGGATCCCGAAGTTTACCGCATAAGGTTCGCGCAAGCCGCTGCCGGACCTGTTCAGCCAAAAGAACAGGATCCTGTGTTCGGGCAATGAAATCGCCAACCGTTTCCAGAATTGTTCCCAATTGACGGATCGATACATTTTCATCCAGTAAAAGACGAAGGATCTGCTGAACCTGAACGATACTCAATTGATCCGGGATCAGTTCATCAACGACAGCAGGCGAAATCGAGTGCAATTCATCCAAAAGATGTTTAGCGGCATCCCGCGTCAAAAAATGGCCCGCCTCCCGCTGAATTATTTTAAAAAGGTGCTGTTCAATGATCGTCTTTGGATCAAGAACATCGTATCCGGCGGCTTTCGCTTTTTCGATCTGTTTTTCTTCAATCCAATATGCCGGTTGACCGTCGATCGGGCTGGTCGTTTGCAGACCATCGAGTTTTTCCCGCGATCCCGCTTCCTGAACCGCGAGATACATCATGGGATAAATCATCCCGAATCCGACCTCTTCTCCATCGATTCGGATCCGATATTGATTATCGTCCAGAAGAAGACTGTCCCGTATTCGGACTTTGGGAAGCAGAAGTCCCAATTCCGATGCGATTCGTTCCCGGATTCGGCGGATCCGATCCAAAATATCTCCCCCTTGATCGGGATCCGCGATTGCAAGAAGTCCAATTCCGAGTTCAAGCTCCATCGGATCAATCGCAAGGTAATTTTCGATTCGCTCCGGACCTTTTTTTTCGCTGGGATCCAAATCCCCTTTTTCTTTGGAAGATTCCGCTTCCTTATCCCAATTTTTCTTTTTGTTTTTCAGGACAAAAGAAAAGACAAAACAGCAAAGACCAATCGCCAAAAGCGGAACAGGCGGCATTCCGGTCAACGCCAAAATACATAAAAACAGGGCGGTGATCAGCAGGACTTCCGGCCGGAAAAACAACTGCGCAAGAACCAGACTCGGAAGATCTTTCGATTCCCGGCTTCGGGTAATGAGTATTCCGGTTGCAATGGAGATGAGCAGCGCGGGGATCTGCGATACGAGTCCATCGCCAATCGTCAATGTTGTGTAGAGTGTTAATGCGTCCGAAAGCGGCATTTTATCCTGAATCACCCCGACGAAAAGACCGCCGATCACATTGATAAAAGTAATGATCAACGATGCAATCGCGTCTCCCCGAACGAACTTGCTTGCCCCATCCATCGCCCCGAAAAAGTCGGACTGTTCTGTCAATTCTTCGCGAAGGATTCGCGCCTGTTTATCCGTAATTTCGCCCGCACGAAGATCCGCATCGATCGCCATTTGCCGACCCGGCATCGCGTCGAGAGTGAATCGGGCAGCAACCTCGCTGATTCGGGTCGCTCCTTTGGTGATTACGACGAACTGAACAATAATGAAGAGGGAAAAAATGACAATTCCGACCACAAGGCTTTCCCCGCTCACAAATCCGCTAAAACTTTTAATCACATGGCCGGCGGCAAGATCCCCGTATTCACCTGCCCGGGTCAAGATCAGACGGGTCGTCGCAATATTCAAAACCAGCCGGAATAAAGTCGTAATTAAAAGAACGGTCGGAAAGATACTGAAATCCAGCGGTTTTCGAACAAAAAATGTTGTAAGAAGAATGATCACGCCAAAGGCAAGATTAACCGACAAAAGAAGGTCCATAATGGAACTTGGAAGCGTAATAAGAGCAACCAGAAGGGTCGCCGCAACAAAACAGGGAACCAAAAAATTCTGGATTCCGATTCCATACAATTTCTTTTCCATATTCGTTTATTTGCTCCAAACACATATTTCAATACGTATATATCCTGATCAGGGATTCTTCTTCCAGCATTTCCGAAAAAAGAAGTTCAAAAGGAAGAATACAGGAAAATGCGTTTTTTGTCCAGAGCAACTTCGGGAAAATAAGGCCCGATCCGATAAATATTCCCTGATTTCAAGAAAGAATATCCGGTCTGTTCTAATAGATCAACTGGAAGCCTGCCCGTATAAACACTTCTTTTTTATACGGGCAAGTTCAGAATACGATCATAAACGATCTTTCCATTCAGCGAAGAGAAAATTCGAGAACTTTATCGTTTCCTTTATAAGAATTATCCAGTTCGAGGGAAAGTTTGTCCCTTTTAATCGCTTCGTAGATCTCTTCCCGATGGACCGGAACATCAGCGGGCGCTTCGATTCCCAAGCGAATTCGATCTCCGCGGACATCAACAACGGTAATAACGATATCATCGCCAATATAAATACTCTGATCCTTGTATCTTGACAGTACTAACATAGCTTATTCTCCTTATCTGTACTTTTTATCCATACTATACATCCTATAATTCCTTCTCTACCTATTATAATAATCACTAAATCGACTTGTGTATATAGGTATTTTAGAAAATTTATGTAAAATATATATAATTTTCTGAAATTTGAGGGGATTTTTCTTCAATTTTCTTTTATTAACGATTATCAAGCGGGCAAAAACAGGAGAATCCCTTCCTTTCCGGACCCAGATCCCATTACAAAATGCGATTCATTAACCTTTCAGGATACTTTTTATTCTGCTTGTATAATTAAAATTGATACGATTTACAATATTTCCTAATTTGCCGCACTTAAATAATTGACACAAACGGACTAATAATCCATAAATGATGTAAAAATTTGAAAATCTGTGCGAAAAAAACTTGAAGATTCTCATTTTTGATAAATAATATTGGATGGTAAGATCGAGATTTACCATTTCGACTTCAAAAGATCCTTCCTAAGAAGATTCTTGAACAGACCGAAATATTCCGGTCCCATTCATTCAATCCAAAACGCGGAGAGAAAAATGAATCCCAGTAAATACAGCGCCCTGTTGTTTTTGGCTTTATCCGTCCTTTTTGAAGGAGGGTGTGCAACCGCGCCAAACAACCAGTCCCATAATCCCTTCAACAACACCGTTCCGCCGGCAGCGCAATCACCGTCCGCGCCGTCCGGTTCGGGTCCTGTTGTTCCTCCTCAACCCCCGGAACCGCTTCCGAAGCCGATTATAAATACGACCATTGCGCCCGCGCCGACTCCGACCCCTCCGCCGCTCCCGCCGGGCGGATCCAATACAAAAATCGTGTATCCGGACAGTTCCGGACAGATTCCGAATGGAAGTATCACTCAAAAAGCCGATTCCCAGGGAACACCTCAGGCTTCACAGACATTGCCGGAAAAAGAAAAAATTCAGACAGCGGTCTATGATGGCCCCGATTCCAGGGAATCTTCCGTTAAGCCGGTCTCTGCGGATCTTCCGAAAAAAGATGAAAGGAACATTCTCCCGATTCTCCCGAAGAAGCAGGAAAACAAGGATTTGAAAGAGAATAAGGACAACTCCGATTTCGGTTCCTATGCGGATAATCATAAGCCCGTTAGCAAGCCCGCGTTTGTCAATACCGGACAGGAAAGAGAAAAAAAGGAAACAAACAGTTCATCCGTCGGTTCAAAGAGAGAAAAGCCCGAAGAAATCTCGGGGAACCCACTTCCCACACCCTCTGTAAAAGGCGATAATAAGAGCAAAGAGGGAACACCCGACGCGGCGAAATCTCCGGATCCGTCCCATCAGACATTCTCCGCTCCGGTTCATCCGAATTCATTGGAGCCGGTTCGTCCGATGATGATTCCGGTCTCCTCGCAATCGTCCCAAGCCCTCCTTGCGGAACCCGCCAAATTGCGGGAAGTCCATTTCAGAACAATTGTTGAATAAACCGAAATTGCCGTTTTGAATCGGATCCGGAATAAAATTCCGTGATCCGGTTTTGGCGTGAACACCGATACGATAGAGGAACCCGGTTTTGGAAGCGATCCCCAGTGGAACAAAAAGGCAACTTGAAAGCTATCTTCCTTTTTCGACGAAAGGGGATCTTGCGCGTTGGTCTTTCGAGTTGGACAAGATCCAGGCTCTCGAAGAAGATTTTCGTAAACTGAACGATCAGGAACTGAAGAAGAAGAGTCTTTCCCTTCGCTATCAAGCGCGCAGCGGGGTTCCGTTGGTTCGTCTCTTGCCGCAGGCGTTCGCTCTGGTTCGTGAAGCGGGCCGGCGGACCGTTGGCTTGCGCCATTTCGATGTCCAGATCCTTGGCGGAATCGCAATGTTTCATAATTCCATCGTCGAGATGCAAACCGGGGAAGGAAAAACGTTGACGGCAACCTGTCCTCTTTATCTTCATGCCCTTTTGGGAAAAGGCGCTCTGCTCGCAACCGTCAACGATTATCTTGCCGCACGCGATGCCCAGCTGATGGATCCCATCTATAAAGCCCTTGGAATGAAGGTGGGAGTGATCCAGAGCCAGCAGCCGACCGATCAGCGGCGAAAGGCTTATGATTGCGATATTACCTATGGAACGGCAAAGGAATTCGGATTCGACTTTCTCCGCGACCGTCTTCTTTTAAGAAGAATTCGGGAAGGAGAAGCGGATGTGATCGGAGCAATGCTGGAAGGAACCGGCGGCCGTGTTTCCAACGAAAAACCGACCCAGCGCCAAGAGCCTTATTTTTGCCTTGTGGACGAAGCCGACAGTATTCTGATCGATGAGGCAAGTACTCCTTTGATCATCAGCGCGCTTCCCACGGAAGAACAGAAAAAGGAAGTTGAAGCCTATAAATGGGCCGCCGATAAAGTTTACGAGTTCATCGAAGATGTCGATTACGAATACGATCATGAAAAAAAATCGGTTGAATTAACACGGGAAGGACGTCTCAAGGCCCGTCAGCTTCCAAAACCGGACGCAATGGACACGATCGGACTTTTCTATGTCTATGAATATATTAAAAGGGCGATCAAAGTCGATCGGGAATTCAAACTGGATCAGCAATTCGTTGTTCGGAATGGAGAAATCGTAATTGTCGATGAATTTACCGGGCGATTGGGAGAAGGCCGAAAATGGCGCGAAGGAATCCATCAGGCCGTTGAAGCAAAAGAAGGGGTAAAAATTACGGTCGCAACCGGGCAAGCCGCGCGAATCACCGTTCAGGATTTCTTCCTTCGATTTGCGCACCTGGCCGGGATGACCGGAACCGCTTACGCGTCCCGAACCGAATTACGCCGGATTTATAAATGCAAGGTGATCCCTGTTCCCACCAACAAACCTCCACAACGGGTCGAGCTTCCCCTTCAGATCTACAGTACAGAAAAAAGCAAATGGGAAGCAATTTTA
Source organism: Planctomycetia bacterium (assembly GCA_030539035.1). Taxonomy (GTDB): domain Bacteria; phylum Planctomycetota; class Planctomycetia; order Pirellulales; family Thermoguttaceae; genus JAUNBG01. Next base: position 40,760 of record JAUNSU010000001.1, on the reverse strand, counting down.
AAGGAGATCGTCGAACTGCATGATCTTGGACGTCCGGTTCTGATCGGAACAAGAACGATTGATAAATCGGAAATTCTCTCCTCTCTTTTGCGCGAACGCGGAATCGAACATCAGGTTCTCAACGCAAATCATGTGGAAGAAGAGGCGGGAATCGTGGAAAAAGCGGGCGAATGGGGCAAGGTAACCGTTTCTACAAATATGGCCGGGCGAGGAACCGATATCAAGCTGCCCGAAGAAGTTGTTGCCGCCGGCGGACTTCACGTGATCTGTACAGAACTTCATGAATCCGCGCGAATTGACCGCCAGCTGATCGGCCGATGCGGTCGACAGGGCGATCCCGGATCTTACCGGCAGTATCTTTCTCTCGAAGATGAGATTTTGGAAAAGGCCTACGGTCCCAAAAAGGCAAATAAACTTAAAAATCTGGGCGAAAACGCGCCCGACGAACATTTTGAAAATAAAAAAGGAACCTTCTACCGCGCTCAAAGAATCGTGGAACGGAAAAGCTATCGAAATCGAAAAACAATGCTTTATTACGAAAAAGAACGTAAAAAAATGCAGCGCGGAATGGGACAGGATCCTTATCTGGATACCCCGAACTAAAAATAATTCGAGGAAAAATAAGAAACAGAGCCTTCCGCTCTTTCCCCTTCTTCCGACCGCAAACGAACGGAAGAGGGGAATTATTCCATTGTCCCTAAGGAACGGATACGCTATTTCTTCTTAAGCGATTCCCGGATCGTTTGCCGCTCCAGATCCGCGATATCTCTTCGTTTTTTGACATAATAGAGATATTCCTCTTTTTCCTGATCGGTCCAGGTATTCGCTTCAACATACGATCCGCAATAAGGGATCAGAATATCGATCCAGCAGGCGATCGTCCGTTTTTCGGAATCGGACACCTGAACACCGTAATGATCCGGTTCCAGGTACTTCATCAGCGCACTTTTACTGGATCCTGTGTGATAAGGCGGCAAAATGTCGGATCGGCTTCGAACTTCAAGAAACTGGATCCATTTGCCTCCTTTATTTCTTCCCTGATTGGTAAGATTCAGATACGATTGGGAGAACAGGCGTTTATAATCATCATCCCAGCTCACTTTCAGATGATCGACTGGGATCAAGGTTCCCCGCAGATCGAGAGAGGAACGTTTTTTCGGATCCGCGTTTTTCGTATCGCCCTGATGGCAGCTGACACAATGCTTGTCCAAAATCGGCTGGATCTCCTGCCGATAGCTGAATCCGGCAACTTGTGCGTAAGGATCCGCATTGACAGGAGGCGCGTTGACTCCGAGATAAGCCTCCACGGAATCCAGACAATTCTCTTTTTCCAAACGCTCCATGAACGGATGTTTTTTCACGCCGATCGGACGTAATTTTTGCGCCGGATGCTGCATCGCAATGGACGCGGATCGCCCCTGGGTCATCATTTGCGTATCAAGTTTGTCCTCATGGCACCCCAGACAGGAGAAATGCTCTCCGCCCTGCAAGGTTGCCCAGCTGCGCATCGTTTGAACGCAATAGCCTTTCTCGTCGAGGAGCTGAAAATAGACCGGAGTTCGAGCAGGAACTTCAAAGGCAACGCTCCCGTCCTCTTCAACATTGACTTCGCCCAAGACATGCTTAACATCCCAGGAACCGTTGTTGAAAGAGATTGGCGTTTGAGCAAGTCCGCTTGATACTTCTCCGGCGTTGGTCCCCTTCCCCATTTTTCCGGCGCGGTATTCCAGCGCGACCACACGCAGTTTTTTAACGGTTCCCCGTTTAATTCCCTTCAGACCCGGCCCGATATATATGTCCTGAATATCAAATACACCTGTATTCTTTGTAAAGTCGATCGAGGAAGGCCGGACAGGAGGAACTTCCCTTTCGATAATCGGAACCGGCTGTCCGCTGGAGATCAGCCAATCGAAAGCCAAAAGTTCGCGTTCTCCCGCCGCGGACATGAAGTAAATTCCGAACGGCGGACAGAACGGACCGTAATCATACAACCAGCCTTCGGGACAATATGCGAGCAGATAATGATCTTCATCGAGGGCAAAAGGATACTGGTATTGAGGCCCTTTCTGTCCGAAAAAGTCGACGGAAGAATCGTGAACACCTGTCGTTTTAATTGAGGACCGCAGTCGGCCGGGCGTCCCGTCCGGAGAAGATCCGGCGACAAATTCGATGTTCTTCCCATCCTGGGTTCCAAGCGAACGGTCAATCAGAGCCATCTTCCCTTTATGAAGAACATGATGTCCGCTGATCGTTGCGATCAGCTTTGTCGAGTCGGGAATCGGCCGCGCCTGAATGTAAGAAGACGGGAACATGGAATTATTTCCGCAATACTCGGTTTGTGTGGTTCCGTCCGGATTCATTGTGCAAAGCGGATGAAGAAAGAAGGCGTTCCGATCGCTGTATTCCCAACGGGTAAAAAGGACTCGTCCATCATGAAGGATCTGCGGAAAATTGACATCGAGTTCATCGTATCCCAGCCGGCGAACAAAAGATCCGTCCGGTTTGCAAGTATAGATATTTGTATTTGCGTTCGGCCAGCAATCATTGATCTGAACATGCCGTGTTGAGGAAAACAGAATATCGCCCGATGGCGCAAAGCAGGGCTCCATATCAACACAAGGATACTCTTTTCCGTTCACGACCGGATTGGACGTGATCTTTCGAACAGATCGGTTGGCAAGATCCATTTCATAGATATGATAATCGTCTTTCGTGAAATTGTCTCTCATGGAGAAAAGGAGCTTTTTGGCATCAAAAGAGAGAGACGGATCCCGAATAACCCCTTCCGGCTTTTCGATCAGAACCTCGTGCTTGAGCGATCCATCGTCGTTCAGCGTGATCATGCAAAGCTGGGATCCATGCCGCCGTTCCGAAGTCAAGTCGATATGCTGTTCATCGGATCCCTGCGGCATTCCGGTCAATCCTTCCGTTCCGCCGAATACATAATGCTTTGTATAAACGATCCGGTCCGTTTCTTCCCGCAGAAATTCCAGTCGAAGATTGCGGCGCTTTTCACACGCTTTGAAATAGAGATCGCGCCATCGCGGATCTGAACCCGGGCACTTTTCTTTTACAAGATCGTCTTCGATCTTTTTGAACGCGGAAATATCGGAGGATTTTCCGATTTCCGAAAGAACCTTAGCAACCATTGCCTGCTCGATTTTCGCGTCTGTTCCCGACCGGAAACAGGACGATACATCCGGTCCGTGATCCTGCATCATCCAGTCTTTATGCAATCGCGGAAGCGGATAAGCAACATTTGCGGGATTCTTTTTACACGGATCGGAGGGCTGCTGCGTTAAACATCGGATCTCCGCGATTTGTGCCTGAAAGATCCGAAGAACAGGAAAATCGACCCGACGATTCCGATTCTGATACGCATCATTGACCTTTACGAGCAGATATTGAACCGATACCGGCTCTTTCCAAAGAACATAAGCTGAAAAAGAACTGTTGGTCGGCAAAAGTTCTTCATTTTCGAGAAGCGGCTTAACATTCGTCTTTCCTTTCGGATCATCGCAGGAATAAACGCTCACATTTTTCACCGAAGTCGTAATCCAGGCATTACGGGACTGGAATCGGACTCCGACGATTTTCGCTTTTAGACCAAGATCCAGAACGAATTCCGTTGTGATCGGGAAATTTCCGTTTGCCGGAACCGCCTTCGGATCCGATCCGGTCCGCGTACTGTCGAAAAAGGAAGCGAACGTATCCGGATCCTCATCGATCATACTGTTCACTCCATAGGAGATCTTCTTCGCAACCGCGGTTTCCTGATCTGTCCAAACGGATTTCGGGATCAATTCCCCCTCTTCCGCGCAGGCAAAAACGGACAAATTCGCAAAAAGAACTGAAGCCAACAGGACAATCCAGCGGTTTTTCATTTTTATCTCCCCTTATGATCGTGTGTTTAAGTTTACAAAATATAATATACTCAAAAGTATTTCGATTGTCTATAGTATTATTTTGCCATTTAATAGTACTTTTCTGCCATTTTGACTCGAATTTCGTAAAAAAGGAGAAAAAATCGGGAAACTCCTCTTGCCGGAAATCGTCTTCCGATGTACGATAAATCTTTTATGGAGTACTCTCGCCTTTTCTTTCATTTTATGATAAGGAAAAATGCGGGAAACGGATTCATTTAAAGGGAAATTTGACTCCCTGGAAAGACGCAAGAGGAGCTTGAAAAAGATGGGAAAAAGACTTTTCACCAGTGAAGCGGTAAGTATGGGCCATCCGGACAAATTGGCGGACCGTATTTCCGATACCGTTTTGGATGGTTGTTTAAGAGAAGATCCGATGAGTCGGGTTGCCTGTGAGACCATGGTAACCACTGGAGTTGCCATTATTGCCGGCGAAATCACAACGAATGCCCGTCTCGACTATCAAACTCTTGTTCGAAATGCGATTCGAAGGGTCGGATATACCGACGATCAATGGGGGATCTGCGCGGATACTTGTGCGGTAATGGTCTCCCTGGACCGGCAAAGCCCTGATATCGCGATGGGCGTCAACGCAACACCAACCAAGGATATCGGCGCGGGAGATCAAGGCCTTGTTTTCGGATTCGCCTGCAATCAGACCGAGGAATACATGCCGCTTCCGATCGCCCTTGCCCACAGAATCACCAACAAGTTGACCGAAGCCCGCTTTGCGGAGAAGGTCAATTGGCTTCGACCCGACAGCAAGAGCCAGGTAACCGTCGAATATGAGGGAAACAAGCCGGTTCGAATCGATTCCGTTGTTCTTTCCACTCAGCATGATCCGTCCGTCGATCAGAAAAAAATCGCCGAATGGGCCATTCCGAACATCATCAATCCCTGTCTTCCTGAAGATCTTTCTAAAGACGGGATCAATTACTTCATCAATCCGACCGGTCAGTTTATCGTCGGCGGACCCCATGGAGATTGCGGCTTGACCGGACGTAAAATCATCGTCGATACTTACGGCGGATGGGCTCGACACGGCGGTGGCGCTTTTTCCGGAAAAGATCCGACCAAAGTCGACCGAAGCGCGGCCTATATGGCGCGGTATGTCGCCAAGAATGTCGTTGCCGCCGGATTGGCCGACTCCTGCGAAATCCAGATCGCTTATGCGATTGGAGTTGCAAAACCGGTCAGCGTTCTGGTCGATCTCGCCGGAACAGGTAAAGTTTGTGAAGAGAAACTCAGCAAAGTAATCCAGGAGATCTTTCCGCTTTCACCCGGCGGAATTATTGAATACCTCCAGCTTCGGCAGCCGATCTTCGAAAAGACCTCCTACGGCGGCCATTTCGGAAGAAACGAACCCGAATTCACTTGGGAAAAAACCGATAAGGCGGAAGAACTCAAAAAAGCCTTCTGATCCTTTTTATCCCATTTCCCGTTTATAATGCAGATGCAAAAAAAGAGAGCTCCCTTTCGCAAAAGGAACTCTCTTTTTTTATTCTTATATTCCCGCATTCTTTTTCAGCGAGGTTTTTCCTGGCTCAAAAAATCAGCAACGGTCATGTCGTTCTTCTTTTTGGATTGAGTCGATTGGCAACCTGTAAACGCAAAACAGGAAAAAATCATGATCACAACCAAGAATATTGACATCCATTTCATTTTGAGGTATTCCATTTTTATTCACTTCCGTGTACAATATAAAGAATGATAGAAATCATTCGATTTTATATCTTGTGTAAATTACCTTGTTTACACATTTTAATATTTGAATCATGTAAGGAATCGTTCCTTCTCGGTATATATCGGTTATTTCGATTATAATGTTTAATAATTTCTTTGGAAAGGCTGAAAATGGATAAAATTGCCCAAAATTATCAGATGGCTTGTGAACGGTATGCGGAAATCGGCGTCGATGTAAATAAAGCGCTGAAAAAGCTCGCGACAATCAAGATCTCTCTTCACTGCTGGCAAGGAGACGATGTCGGCGGTTTTGAGTCGGGAGACGGGCTTCAAGGAGGCGGAATCCTCGCAACGGGAAATTATCCCGGCAAGGCGCGAACTGTCGCCGAACTTCGTAAAGACGCGGAGTTGGCTTTTTCCCTGATCCCCGGAAAACATCGATTCAATCTTCACGCCATTTATCTCGAAAATAATGGCAAAAAAGTCGATCGGGACGAAATCGAACCGGCCCATTTCCAAGGGTGGATCGATTGGGCAAAAAGCAATAAACTCGGACTCGATTTTAATCCGACCTATTTCTCTCATCCCAAAGCCAACGCCGGCTTTACACTTTCCTCGGCGGACAGCAAGATCCGCAAGTTCTGGGTTCAGCATGGGATCTGCTGCCGAAAAATCGCGGAAGCGATGGGCAAACAGCTCGGATCGCCCGCCGTGATCAACTTCTGGATGCCCGACGGATATAAAGATATTCCCGTCGATCGCCTTGCCCCTCGAAAAAGAATGGAACAGTCCCTGGATGAAATCTTCGCAGAAGGAAATTATAAGCACGTCCTCGACGCGGTCGAAAGCAAACTGTTCGGAATCGGCAGCGAAAGCTATGTCGTCGGAAGCCATGAATTCTTTATGGGATACGCGATGAAAAACGATAAACTGCTCTGCCTGGACTCCGGACATTTTCATCCGACAGAAACGATTTCCGATAAACTCTCCAGTATTTCTCTCTATGTAAAAGAAATGCTTCTTCATGTAAGCCGGGGCGTTCGCTGGGACAGCGATCATGTCGTGATCTGGAACGATGAGCTCAAGGCGATCGCGGAAGAACTGGTCCGCAATAATCTCCTGAATCGGGTCCATATCGGACTCGATTATTTCGACGCAACGATCAATCGAATCGCTGCTTGGACAATTGGGACCCGTGCGATGCTCCGCAGTCTTCTGATGGCCCTTCTGGAACCGCTTGCCCAAATGCGTCAATGGGAAAAAGAAGGGGACTATTCCCGACGGCTCGCAATGCTTGAAGAACTGCGATCAATGCCGATCTCCTCCGTATGGGACTACTACTGTTCCGAAAACAATGTTCCGATCGGGGAAAAGTGGATCGAAAAGGTCAAAGAATATGAAAAATCCGTTCTTGCCTCCCGATAATAAGGGATCGTATTCTTTTTGCGGTAATTCGGTTCGTTCCCGAATTCGAATTGCCGCATCATCCGATGTTCCGGTGTTCCTGATCGGAGCGCCGGGAACGGATAAAAACGGAATTGCCCGAATCATTCATGATCGGTCCTGCCGCAAACTTTTCCCTTATCATCGATTCGATTGTTCTCTTTATTCGGATCAGGACTGCCGGTCTCTTCTTTTCGGAGATCCAGGAACAGATCATCTTCCCGGCCGATTGCGGCAAACTTGGGGAGGAACTCTGTTCCTTGAAAACGCAGATCTTTTATCTGATGGGCTGAAAACCGGAATTCTTCCTTATTTGAGTACAAAAGAAAATACGGACATTCGGTTTATTATTTCCTTTCGCAATCCGATCGAATCCTCTTTAGCCGAAGATCTGTCTGTTTTCGAGCATGAAATACTCTCCTGGCCGATTCGGATTCCTTCATTGAAAGATCGTCCTTTGGAGCTTCCGCGTCTGATCGACCGGTATCTTGCTTGCAACGCGGAGCTCTTGGCTCTTCCGGTTCTCCCTCTCACGAAAAATGAATATCGAATTCTGTGTGATTTCGATTGGCCGGAAAATCATGAACAGCTGAACAGAGTCCTTTACCGCGCACTTCTTTCAGGACGGGGCCAGCGGCTTGCGATTTCGGAAGCGCTTTCGGAGGAATCCGCGGAAGATTCGGAAGAATCGCCGATCATTCCGTCAACGAAAGAAAAGGAAGACGATTCTTTTCCGACATTGGACGATGCGATGAGAGATCACATTCGCAAAGCGCTTGAAAAATCCCATGGCAGGATCGACGGCGATCAGGGCGCGGCGCAATTGTTGGCGATTCACCCCAATACCCTTCGCGCCCGAATGCACAAACTTGGATTACTCTGAAATTGAAATGGTGAATATCAATCCCGGATGAACCCCTTTATTAGTGATTAGCGAGTGATGCAGCCTGCATCCTGTCCCTACGGCGGCTCCGCCGCCGGGTGCCCAAGATGGGCACCGTCCCAGCGTTCGAATTCCAACCGTATTCAAAAAGCAACGTTTTTTCCGCTTCCCCGGTTTAATGGGTGATCATCGTTTATAAAGAATTCACGTTTTTCGGGGAGGCCCTCCGGCGCTTGCCGTTTTTATTCCTTGCTCTCTTCGTCAAAGTTGATCCGTTCCTCTTCGATCACCAAAGGCCGATCTTTTACCTGGGTCCATATCGCGCCGACGTATTCCCCGATAATGCCAATAAAGATCAGCTGAATCGACGCGAAAAAGAATAATCCGATCATGAGCGGCGCAAATCCAAAAGAAAACGAATCCCAATAAATGAGCTTGACGATCAGATATCCCAGCGCAATAAGAAAACTGATAAACGCAGTAATAAATCCGAAAAAGACAGCCATTCGAAGAGGGAACTTCGTATGATTGACAAATCCGGTCATTGCGACATCATACAGGGAAAAAAAGTTGTTTTTCGTTCTTCCCGCTTTTCGCCGCTCCTGAACAAAAGGGATCTCAATTCGGGAAAATCCGACTTCGGATAAAATCCCCCTTAAATAAGGATACGGTTCATGAAAAGATTTCAGCGCATCAATCGCCTGTCGATCATACAGTCCGAATCCGGTATAATATCGGACAACTTTGATCTCATCGGAAAAGAAACTCAGCAGCCGGTAATAAATACCGCGCAGGGCCGCCATCAGAAAATTTTCTTTTGTGCCCGACCGAACTCCGCAAACGACTTTATATCCTTCTTCCCACTTTTTGATAAACTCATGAAGCATCTCGGGCGGCTCCTGAAGATCCGATACCAAAATGAATACGGCGTCTCCCCGTGTATGTAAAATGGAATTGTAAGGGGATCGAAGCTGGCCGAAATTTCTCGAATTCAAAATCACACGAACACGTTTATCTTTTGCGGCAATGTCCCTAAGCAATTCCCGTGTTCCGTCCGTGGAGCAATTATCGCTGATTACCATTTCCCAATCGTACTGCGGATGCTGTTCGAAGATCTTTTTTATTCTTTCATAAAATTCCGGAATATTATCTTTCTCATTAAAACAGCCGGTCGATACACTGATCATTTTTTTCTTTTCATCGGACATGATATTTTCCTGATCGATAAAACAATACTTTTCTGAGAAAACTTTCGGACACTAAAAACAAATTGCCGGAACCGGTTTATTTTCGGATCATATCTTCTCCCGAAAAGATCTGATCATAAGGAACAGGAAGGGTCTTCGAATACGTTGGAACGATGTATTTATTGATAAAGTCCCGATCCTGCGCGATCAGACATGTATCAACATGTTCACCGAAAAATCGAATATTCAGACCGCGTTCGATAATATCCTTCAGCGGTTCCTTAAAGAAATTTCCAAGCGATGTATGAATGTAAGGACAGGGCATTACATCGCCGTATTTTGTAATGGAGATCATCCGCTTTACAGCAATGCAGCCGAGATCCAGTCCATAAGAGGGAGTAAGATGGGTAAAGACATTATACTTCTTCTCCAGGACATTCCTCATGAAGTCCATATCTTCTTTGGTAACGAGCATATCGAATTTTCCTTCCCAGGATCCGACCGGTTTGGCGTAGGTAACGAAGGTTCCCACCCCTTTGGATTTCGCAAACTCCAGATATTCGATAAATTCTTCAGAATGAATTCTCTGATGGGTCACCACGGTCGAAAGAATGATGTTCAGTCCGGCATCGAGAGAGGCGTCAATGGCCCGGAGCGCCCTTGCGTGCGATCCATCATGCCGTCGGAAGGAATCATGTTCTTGAGGATCCAGACTGTCCAGGCTCAGCTGGATCTTGTCGACACCAATACTCTTAAGATGTTTTGCGCGTTCGGCATCCAGGAACCATCCGTTCGAATCACTCACGATATAGAATTTTTGCGGATCAATCGCTTCGACCAGCTGATCGAAATCAGGAAAGACGAGCGGTTCCCCGCCGGTGATCACGAAGTTCGCCAACCCGAGTTCATCGGCCTGCCGGCTGAGTTCCCTTACATCATCGAGAGTAAAAAAACGCGCATCCTTTTTTCCCTGAAAACGCTTGACCGAACAATGCTGGCAGCGCAAATTACAGGTAAAGTCGTATTGAAACTGAATAATCGCAATACTTTCTCCCCTCGCGATTTTCTCTGAAAAGTGCGATACTTTTTCATACACACGGGGCTTGGTCTCTTTGAGATAATTGCGGCGGCCCTGTTCTACTGAATTTAAATTTTCCGGCATATTGTTTTCCTTTAAAATAAAACATTAAGGAACTGATTAAAAATCCTTTGTCAACATTGTTCTTCCAGTCCGTTTTCTCTCATAATGGCCAAAGCAAAACGGTTTCCCTGTTTTTTTCGAATCATTCGAACAACTTCGTCCGAATATCCTGCGCACATAATCATTACCGCGTCGGGCGGATCGGATTCCAGATACGAGGGATCAACGATCGGAAGATGGGAGACGAACGTGAATTTTCCCTGCTTGACCGGAGCGGAATCGATTACGTATCGGATCTCGTTTTCAGTAAGGCCCAGCATTGCGAGAACCATTAAGGACTGATGTCCTGCTCCCCAAACGACCGTTTTCGGATAGCGTGAAAGGAATCCGCGCACCTGGGAATTGATCTTTTTTTTCTGATCGGAAAATCGGTTTGGATCATCCTGTCTGCGTTTTCGAACTTCCGCGGAAAGGATATAATGATCCCAAACGGATCGGTATTCCTGGACATCGAATCCATGCGCCGCAAGGGTCCCTTCCAGCGTCGATTCCGTAAAATAATATAAATGTTCCGCGGTAAATTCAGTCAATAAACCATTCTGTTTAATCATATCGTAATTCGGAACTTCGATCAAGCCGGGCGCTTCCGGAATCAGCTGATTCGAAAGAATTTTCAAAAAAATCGAAAGATCCGGAATATGCTCCAGCCAGTTCAGAATAAAAAAGGCGTCAAAAGGGGCTTCGGAGAGATCTTCGCATCCCTTTTCAAAAAAAACTTTTTGAACGTTGAGTCCTTTTTCCTTGCAGATCTGAACGGATTCGGACGAATATTCCGTTCCAAAACATCGAGGTCCCGATTGACTCATCAGATCCAGATATTCCCCTTTTCCGCACCCAGCTTCAAGGACTTTTTTGTTCTGGAGATCGTATTTTTTGACCCAATCGGCGAACTGTTTTAAACGGAAGGATTTCATTTCCGGCGAATAAGCGGAGGCGCGGATCACTTCCCGATAATAAGGAACGGGCTCGGAATCGATTTGAACGACACCGCATCCGGAGCATTGCCGCACGTTCATTGCGATTCCCCGATCCTGATCCAAAGTTTCCCAAACTGGGAAATTCTGGGCAGCGGCGGGCATGTTCAGCAGTTCGAGAAGCGGATCCGGGTAAAAATCTTTTCCGCAAATTCGGCATTTATCCATTTATGATCCCTTAATTCTGTTTTGGAAAATTCCGTAAACCGAGAAATCGGGCGATCTGATCCGCGTCGGACGTTTGAAGGGAAGGATTCAGGTTCTTCAAATCATTCGGATCGCCGTATCCGCGATCAAAAGCGATCGTCGCAAGTCCGAGATCTTTGCCGGCATTGATATCACCGATTGTATCGCCAATCATTACGGATTCTTCCGGGCGGCAATTCAGATCGGCAAGAGCCTGGGCAAGGATTCCCGTCTTCCCCTTCTTTTCATAAGGAAAGGAATCGACCGCATAGACTCCATTGAAAAGACCGGTCCATTCGAATCGGTTCAAAAGACGCCGGGTCGGTGTTTCCCGTTTATTGGTCGCAATATAAAGGGCGAGTCCATTCTTCTTCGCGCACGACAAAAGATCGCCCATCCCGGGATAAATAAACGTTTGCGGATAATTGATCTGATCATACTTATCGCGAAAAAGTCGAATGAACGTCTCTATCATCTCATCCGAAGCGTCGGGCAAAGATTCTTTCGCAACTTCAAAAAGGGGCGGGCCGATCAGAAAATTACGCATAAAATCGGCGGTGGAAAGTCCAAGCTCTTTCAGGGCTTCTCTCATACAGGCCTTGATGTCTCCTTCTGTATCCAGAAGGGTTCCGTCAAGGTCGAAAAACAGGGTTTTGTATTGACTCATGGATTTTGTATTTTCTGTCAAAGGGAAATATATCAAGTAAAATATCGATTTGAGATATCACGAAATTCTTCTTCCGGAATGGAAGGGGCAAGATCCTGCATCGGACGGGAAACCATACGGCCATCCGGCAAGGTGTCGGTGATCAATCGGGGCGCAGAAGGAATATCGGGATCGGAAACGACTTCGCATAATACCGTTCCCGGCTTCTCCAAGACCCGGCGAACCTGATCCGCAAGATCTTTCGGAGAAGAGATCCGGATAAAAGGAAGCCGATAAGCGTTTGCAAGCCGTTCCAGATCTGGAAGATGAAGACCGCTTTGTTCATTGCAGGCAACATAATTTCCCTGAAATCGGGCGCGCTGCATATTGACGATGGAACCGTATCCTCCATTATTCAGAACAAACAATTTAATGGGAAGATCCAGATTCTTCAGCGTCTGAAGTTCCTGAATATTATGCTGGAGTCCGCCGTCGCCGACAATTCCGACGGTTTTCTTTCCGGACGCGAGAGAGGCTCCGATCACGGCCGGCAGTCCGAATCCCATCGATCCCAAACCGGGCGTATTCTGAATACGAAGTCCGCTTTTGACCTTAATCGCCTGCATGGTGATCTCCGCGCAGGCTCCGGAACTTCCCGGCACCAGCAGATCGTCCGATCCCAACTGATCGGATAAAACGGAGATCAAATGGTAAAGATTGACTTTCGCTTTTTCCTCGTTCAGATATTCGGGCAATATCACAGGATACTTCGCCTGCCAAGCCTTGCATTGACGAAGCCAATCGGAGTAATCGACCCGGATCGAATCCGATTTTTTCCGCAAGGCGCGAATCACTTTTCCGGCATCGAGAACGAATTTGCCTTCCAGCTTCATATTCAGTTTACCGGCTTCCGCAGGATCGATATCGATTTCGAATTTTTTTGCGTTCGGAGCAAAGCAGGGATGATTGAAACCGGTTTGGCAAAGATCAAGACGGGTCCCAAGGAGGATCAGACAATCCGCGCCCTGCTGGACAAAATTGGCTCCGCGCTGTGCGACGATCCCGGGCCGTCCGGCAAAGAGGGGATGATCTTCCGGAAGAAAATCGGCAGCCTTCCAACTGGTAAGGATCGGGATCTGAAGAGATTCGGCCCAATCGAGGAATTCCGGAACAGCATGAGCGGCGCGAATTCCGTTGCCCGCATAAATCGCGGGGCGCTTCGATTCTTTTAACGCGGCAAGGATCTGATCCGCCGCGGCATTTACTTCCGCAGAATCCTCCGGCTCTTTTTCAGGAACGAAATGTTCAAGGCGATCCGGATCAATCATCGCGCTTTGAACATCAAGGGGAATATCGAGCCAAACCGGGCCCCTTCTTCCGGTCGTTGCCAAATGGAGCGCTTTTTCCAATTCATAAGGGATCTGATCGGGATCCAGAACACATTTTGCGTATTTGGTAATCGGGGCAGCAATCCGGGCAATATTGACTTCCTGAATGCCCATTTGGCGGACTCCGTACTTCAGCATCAGATCTTCCCGTTTGGCCTGTCCGGAAAGGATCAGAAGCGGAGTGGAATCGATCCAGGCTCCGGCAACTCCAGTAATCGCATTTGTCGAGCCGGGACCTGCGGTTACCAGCACCGCGCCAAGCTCATTATTATTCTGCGCGTAAGCTTCCGCGGCAATGGCGCAGGCCTGTTCATGAAGATTGCAGATATAAGAGAGATCTTTTCGCCGTCCGAGAGAATCAACCAGGTGCATACAGCCTCCGCCCGGCAGCATGAATATATGCCGGACAGAGGTCTTTTCCGCGATAATACGAAACAGATAATCGGAAACTTTTTCCACAAATCACTTCCTTCTTTTTTTTAATGTATGTCGCCGTCCATCCACGATACGTGAAAGGTCATAAATGTCTTGCGGCTCTCTGTCGGGCCGATATCGGGATCATCATAATACGAATCATTGGGATAATGGGTCGTTGAGATCTCTTCCAGTATCACCCCTTTCTTCGTCGAGAAACCATGTTTCTTTCCCCGTTCGACCACAACGATATCTCCGGCCGTATACGTTCTTTTCTCATCGTCCAGTGTAAGATCAAGATCTCCATGAAGGACATGGAACGTTTCCTCTTTTTTGAAATGCGCGTGGACAGGATTCTTCTGATCGGGCAGAACCAGAATGATCTTTTTGCAGTATTCCCGGTTCACACAGGTAATAATCGCACATCCGTATTCGTAAAAATGTTCAATTCCATGATGATGGGAAAGTTCGAAATCGAGTTTATCCTGCAATTTGATATTTCCCGCTTTCAAAAGAGCGCAAAGATCATTGACGATATGAATGATTTTATCGCGATGATCGGATCGGATCAGCTGATCGAGTATGAGAGGCGATCCCGGCGCAAGATCTTTTGAAGAAGTAAAGGCGCAGTATTTGGAAAAATCATTTGCGATCAGCTGGCCGGGAACGTTTGGCATTGCGAAGAACACATTTTTCGAATGAACGGTCTGTCCTGCCTGGATCCCTTCCCGAATAAACGCACCGCGCTGCAATCCTCGAATATCGCTTGCTTCCTTTTCGGAAATGGATCGTCTTTTTCCGGAAACGCCGCACATCGCTTTTGTACTTTCCGCGGCTTGCAGCCAACGCCGGATCTGATCCGGAGTAGAAGAATACGCGTTCAGAGAATACTGATCCGTTGCCAATCCGATATGCCGTTCGAGAATTTCCGCACCTTTGGCGACCGCGATTTTTACCGGATCCAACGCGTTGGGATCCTCATGGGTCGAAAACCCGATCGGAACATCCGGATAGCGCCGTTTGAAGAAATCGATCTGATTCAATTCCAGTTCGCTGTCCGGAGTCGGATAGCTTCCGACGCAGTGCATCAGAGCGAACGTTTTTTTCCGATGTTCGAAGAAGTCGGCAACTTTATCGATCTCGCCGAGGGGAACACCCGCCGTTGACGCAATGATCGGCCGATCAGTTTTCGCGATCTTTTCCAGAAGCGGCCAATCATTAAAGGAACAGCTCGCGATTTTAATGATCGGAAAACCATGTTCGATCACAAGATCGACTGATCGTTCATCGAACGGAGTGCAGAGCGTTAAAAAACCGCGCTGTTCCGCTTCTTCCTTCATGCGGAGAAAATCTTCCGGACGCAGGCGTGTTTCCGAAAACCGCTTGATGTATTTGATATCCATCCGCGAACGGTAATCGGGATGGATCAGGGTATCAAGATCGCGATACTGAAATTTAATTGCAAGCCGAAAGGAAAATTCCGGGATCAGTTTGGAAAACTCCTCGATGATCCGCAATCCGTGATCGATACTGCCCATATGATTATTGGCCATTTCCAAAATCACAAGCCGGTCAAAAATTTTCGTGTCCATGATATTGCCTCATTATGTATTGGGATCCGCTCAAACTCGCCGCGGCACAATCAAACAGGTTCTTCTCAATCATTTTCGAATCAGGATCACCGTTTTCGGTATCCTTGATTTTATCAAAAAACGACGGTCTATTCAAGTCCTTTGATCCAGGAAGATTTTTGTTCAGGACTCATCTTCGGTTCTCCTTAACAAAATTCCGTATCAGGAGCACCATTTTATCGAGCATTTTTTCGCTCATGCCGGGATAGACTCCGATCCAGAAAGAGCAGTTCATGATCTGATCTGTATGAACAAGATCTCCGGCGATTCGGTATCCGTTTCCATTGTTTCTCAGGGAATCAAAGCAGGGATGTTTGATCAGATTTCCGGCAAAGAGCATTCGGGTCTGAACCTGATTCACTTCCAAAAACCGAACAATCTCATTTCTGGTGAAAGGAGCATTTTCCCGCACCGTCAATAAAAAGCCGAACCAGGCAGGAACCGAATGGATCTCCGGTTCCGGCAAGATAAAGTATTCCGAAAGGGAATCCAGCTGCGATCGAAGAAACTGCCAATTTTTCCGGCGTGCTTCGATAAATCGGGGCAGTTTTTCGATCTGCGCGCAGCCGATGGACGCCTGAAGATCGGTTGCTTTCAGATTATATCCGAAATGGCTGTAGACATATTTATGATCGTATCCCTGCGGAAGTTCCCCGAATTGACCGCTGAACCGGCATCCGCAGGTATCGTCGGTTCCGGAAGCGCACCAGCAATCGCGTCCCCAGTCCCGTAAGGAAAGGAGAATCCGTTTTAATATCGGATCGTTTGTATAAACAGCCCCGCCCTCACCTGTCGTTAAATGATGGGGAGGATAAAAGCTGGATGTCCCGATATCGCCGAACGATCCGGTATACTTTCCCTCGTATTGAGATCCCAGGGCGTCGCAGTTGTCCTCGATAAGCCAAAGACCATGAGCATCACAAAAGTCTTTCACCTCTTTCACTGGAAAGGGATTGCCGAGTGTGTGCGCCAATACAATCGCTTTCGTTTTCGAAGAATACGCCTTTTCCAACAGGGCCGGATCAACATTCCCGGAAGGGAGATCGACGTCGACAAAAACCGGAACGGCTCCGAATTGAATGATCGGAGCAACTGTCGTCGGAAAACCGGCGGCAACCGTGATCACTTCATCTCCTCTTTGAATGGCCCGATCCCCAAGTCGGGGAGAAGTCAACGCCGCAAAGGCAAGCAGGTTGGCCGACGATCCCGAATTGACAAAGAGCGCGTATCGAACGCCCAAAAACGACGCGAGTTTGGCTTCAAATTCCTGCGTAAAGTGCCCGGCGGTCAACCAAAATTCCAATGAGGCTTCCGCAAGATTGATCATCTCTTTTTCATCGAAGACGCGTCCTGCGTAATGGATCTTTTCCGTTTCCGGCGCGAACTCATCTTCCGATCGATCATGAACAAGATGATAATAAGCGGCAACATCCTGAAGGATCCGCTCTTTGATCTTTTCCGCTTCGACTTGACGATTATTCAGATCAACCATGGAAGTCCTTTCTCTTTGGCATCATTCCAGTACTGTCCAAGATTCAGGTTCGTATGCGCACAATTTGAAGTGTAAAAATTTTTATACCATACTGCCGTTTTTTCGATTGTTGTTTCAAAATCCCAAACAGATTTCCACTTGAGCAGAAAATTCGCTTTTGTGCAATCCAAAAAGAGATTTTGGGCTTCATGAGGAGCGTCTTTAGGAGGATCGGCCTCAAATTGAATCGCATTCCAATGCTTTTGAAGGGCAACGGCGGTCTCTCCCACCGTTTGATAATTACCGGAGGGACCGAAATTCCAGGCCTGCGCGAGATCGTTTCTTCCTTCGAAAAGGAGCTGTCCGAGCATCAGATATCCGCTCAACGGTTCAAGAACATGCTGCCAAGGCCGAATCGCGTCGGGAGACCGCAGTTTTACGATTCTTTTTTCGGCAGCCGCTTTCATCAGATCGGGAACAAGGCGGTTGGGGGCCCAATCGCCGCCGCCGATCACATTTCCGGCCCTTGCGCTCGCCAATAAAGGACCTTTCTCCGCGAAAAAAGATCGTCGATAGGAAGAAACGACAAGTTCCGTGCACCCTTTGGACGCGCTGTAAGGATCGTATCCTCCCATCGGATCCGATTCCCGAAAACTGAATCCGTCTTCCCGATTTTCATAGCATTTATCACTGGAAACCACAACAACCGCCTTAACGGAAGGGGTTTTCCGGCAGCATTCCAGAAGATTGACCGTTCCCTGAACGTTGGTCGCGAAAGTCCCGGCCGGATCCTGATAAGATCGAAGAACCAACGGTTGGGCGGCAAGGTGGAAAACGATCTCCGGCTTCACTTTTTTAAAGACTTTTTGCAAATTCTCCAGATCGCGAATATCCTCGTTTTTTTTACGCGTATATCCCAGCATTTCAAAATGATTCGGATATTCTTCCGGAAGGAGGGAATATCCCCGAACATCCGCCCTGAGCCGGATCAGCCAATACCGAAGCCAGGAACCTTTGAATCCCGTATCGCCTGTCAACAGGACACGCCGGTTCTCGTAGATATTATTGAACATTTTTCTGTCGAATCGAAAGTACATAGTATCACCAATATTTTGTCCAGGGAGCATCTCCCTGCTTCCAAAGTTCGTTTAAAAGCTGATGTTCCCGCGGAGTGTCCATACACTGCCAATATCCATCGTGGGGATAAGCGGCGACTTGCCGATCGTTAATCGCACGATCGAAAGGTTCTGCTTCCAGAAAGGTATCATAAGGAAGATCAAGATATCGGGAAATAAAATCGCGATTCATTACCATGAACCCGCCGTTGATCCGTCCCTTTGTCCGGATTGGTTTTTCCGCGAATCCATCGACAAGTCCATCCTTGTAAACAAGCTCGCCAAATCGCCCTTCCGGATAAACTGCGCTCAAGGTAAGAAGAAGTCCCGTCTTACGGTGGAATTTTAAGAGATCTCCGATATGGACATCCCCTACCCCGTCTCCATAAGTTAAAAAGAAATTTTGATCCTGTTTTTTCAAATGCCGGGAAGCCTGAAAAATACGTCCTCCTGTTTTGGTTTCCTCACCTGTATTGGCAAGAGTGATCTCCCAATCTTCTTCCGGAAAAGATCCATGATAGGTGATATGCGATTCGGAACCGAGCTGAATGGTAATATCCGTTGCACGGGCCCGAAAATTCACAAAATAGTCGATAAATTCTTCCTTTTTATATCCAAGGCAAAGAATAAATCGCTTTACACCGAAGGCCGCGTAGGAGCGCATAATATGCCAAATGATCGGTTGATCGCCGATCGGAACCATCGGTTTGGGAAGGATTTCAGAAACGTCCCGAAGACGTGTTCCCTTACCGCCGCAAAGAATCATAAGCGGAGGCAGCTCTTTTTCTTTTTTTATTCTGGGCATTTTATCCATTCCTCTTGATTTAATATGAGTCTCTCACTTCCTGATAAACACCGCGATAAGAATCGTTTGAAACAGGATTCCCTGTTCTTATTTTACCACAAACAGTAAAAAAGTGTAAATAAAAAACGCGATTACTTTTGATAATCGCGTTTTTCTGTTCAAAGGAACGGATTAAAAACTACTTTTTGCAGCCGCATTTGCATTCGGCGGCTTTTTCTTCGAGAGCGGCCTGGGCGGCGGCCAGTTTTGCAACCGGAACGCGCAGCGGAGAGCAGCTCACGTAATTCAAACCAACGCGGTGGCAGAACTTCACAGAGGAAGGTTCTCCTCCATGTTCGCCGCAGATTCCGAGCTTGATATTCGGGCGAGTGCTTCGACCGCCTTCGACGGCGATCTTGATCAGCTTGCCAATACCGGTCTGATCCAGAACCTGGAACGGGTCAGCCGGAAGAATATCCTTTTCCTGGTAATCATTGATGAATCCGGCGTAGTCGTCCCGGCTGATTCCCATTCCGGTTTGGGTAAGGTCGTTCGTTCCGAAGCTGAAGAATTCCGCGTTCTGGGCGATTTCATCAGCGGTCAACGCGGCGCGCGGGATCTCGATCATGGTTCCGACCATGTAAGGAATCTTGACGCCCTTTTCTTCGAAGACCTTTTCGGCGGTTTCGCGAATGATCTTTTCCTGATTTTTGAACTCATTCAGACAGCCGACCAACGGGACCATGATTTCCGGATGGACATCGATTCCCTTGGCCTTGGTATCACAAGCGGCTTCGATAATGGCGCGGGCCTGCATACGGGTAATTTCGGGATAAACGATTCCAAGGCGGCAGCCGCGGTGTCCGAGCATCGGGTTGCTTTCGCTCAGATCGTTCACGCGCTGTTTGATGAAATCGAGAGAAATACCGAACTTGTCGCCAAGTTCTTTCTGTTCGGCTTCTTCATGAGGAACAAATTCATGAAGCGGCGGGTCAAGCAGACGAACGGTAACGGGCAAGCCCTTCATTTCTTCGAAGATTCCAGCGAAGTCGCCGCGCTGATACGGGAGCAATTTTTCCAAAGCCGCTTCGCGGTCTTTGGTATTGTCGGCCAGAATCATCCGGCGGAAATCGTCGATCCTATCAAAGAACATATGTTCAGTTCGGGTAAGTCCAATTCCTTCGGCGCCGAGGGCAACCGCTTCACGGGCCATTTTCGGCGAGTCGGCGTTCGTGCGGACACCAAGACGGCGGAACTTGTCGGCCATCGCCATCAATTTGGCAAAACGGCGATAATTCGGGGCTTCTTCCGGCTTCAGCTCTTTGGTGAAAAGAACCTGAAGAACATCGGACGGACTGACCGGGACCTGTCCGGCATAAACTTTTCCGGTGAACCCGTCTACGGAGATCCAATCGCCCTTCTTCAGAACGGTATCGCCAACTTTCAGGGTTTCCGTTTTATAGTCGATCACAAGGTCGCTGCATCCGCAAACGCAGGCTTTTCCCATCTGCCGGGAAACAAGAGCGGCGTGCGAGGCGGCACCGCCGAACGAGGTAACGATTCCATTCGCGACTTTCATACCGCGAAGGTCTTCCGGAGTGGTTTCCCGGCGGACGAGAATCATCTGAACATTATTGTTCTTCTGCCACATCGCTTCGGCTTCGTCCGGCTGGAAGACGATTTGTCCGGTCGCGGCGCCCGGTCCGGCGTTCACACCGGCGGCGATCGCGGTCATTCCCTTCAATCCGGCTCCGCTGAAGATCGGCTGAAGGAGCTGGGTAACGTCGTTCGCAGGAACGCGCTTGACAGCGGTTTCTTCGCTGATCAGGCCTTCTTCGACCATATCGACCGCGGTTCGAACGTGCGCAAAACCGGTTCGCTTCGCGTTTCGGGTCTGGAGCATGTAAAGCTGGCCCCGTTCGATCGTGAATTCAATGTCCTGAACGTCTTTATAATGATTTTCAAGAAGATGGGCAACATCCTGGAATTGCTTCCAGACTTCGGGCATATCTTCTCCAAGAGAAACTTCGATCTTTTTCGGGCGGCGAATACCGGCAACAACGTCTTCGCCCTGAGCGTTGATCAGATAGTCGCCGGTGATTCCGGGTTCTCCGGTCGCGCCATTTCGAGTAAGAGCAACGCCGGTCGCGCAGGAATCGCCCATATTTCCGAAAACCATCGCCTGAACGTTGACCGCTGTCCCCCAATCGTGCGGGATGTTGTTCATACGGCGATAAACCATCGCACGGTCGTTCATCCAGCTTCCGAAAACGGCGCCGATCGCTCCCCAAACTTGATCCATCGGATCTTCCGGGAAATCTTTTCCAGTCTGCTTTTTCACTGCGGATTTGAATTCGGCAACGAGTTCTTTCAGCTGAGCGGCCTTGAGCTCGGAATCTTCTTTGACCCCGGCGGCCTTCTTCTTGGCTTCGAGAAGTTCTTCGAACGGATCAATATCCTGCTTGGTCTTCGGTTTCATGTCAAGAACAACGTCGCCGTACATCTGAACGAATCGGCGGTAGCAGTCCCAGGCAAAGCGTTCATCGCCGGATTTCTCGGCCAGAACGGCAACGGTCTTGTCGTTAAGACCGATATTAAGAACGGTATCCATCATACCAGGCATCGATTCCCGGGCACCGGACCGGCAGGAAACCAGCAAAGGAAGATCGTTCTGATCGCCGAACTTTTTCCCCATCGCTTTTTCAACCGTTTTCAGCGCTTCTTCAACACTCGCTTTCAATTCCGGCGGATACTGATTGCCATTCGCATAATAATAAGTACAAACTTCCGTTGTAATCGTGAAGCCGGACGGAACCGGAAGCCCGATCTTTGCCATTTCAGCAAGATTCGCGCCTTTTCCGCCAAGAAGATTACGCATCGACGCATCACCGTCGGTTCCCAACTTTCCAAAACTGTAAACGTACTTTGCCATAGTTCTTTTTTGCCTTCTGTACGAGATAAAGGATGATTTTTATGGTCTTTGTCCTACAAGGAAAAAAACCGGTTAAACTTTAAAGGTCTTTTCTTTTTATGTCTTGTGAAATGTTTCTGTCCATTTCACTTCATTATTTGTTTGCAAAACCGACAGATCCGATCGATCAGGACCGGACGAAATCAGGTTTTAGAAGTACTGTCCGGATCCGTAAGGAAGATTTTTGAACATATGGCTGATTGATTCCTGTCTGTGGATTCGACGAATCGCCTCGCCCAAAATGGTCGATGTACTTAAAACCTTGATATTCGGAAGATTGTGTTCCGGAAGAAGCGGAATCGTATCAGAAAGAACGATCTCTTCAACCGGCGCTTCCCGAAGCTGCGTAATCGCGTTACCGCAAAGAACGCCGTGAGTCGCCGCGATATAGATCTTGGAAGCTCCCATCTGCTTGACCAATCGGGCCGCACCGCAGATCTAATTCGCCGTACTGATCATTTCGTCGAAAATAAAAGCGACCAGTCCTTCGATCGGACCCCCGATCAGATTGGCCTGTTCGACTTCGTTTCCATGCCGCCGTTTATCGATAATCGCAAGACGTCCGCCGAGCGAGCTGACGTGCTTCGCTGCCCGTTTGATGCTTCCTTCGTCCGGACTGACCACGATCGTCTGCTCCGGAGGAATTCCCAATGAATTGATGTAATTATCGAGAACCGGGGAAGCGGAAAGATGATCGACCGGAATATCAAAAAATCCCTGGATCTGGGCCGCATGGAGATCCATCGCGAGAACACGGTCTGCTCCGGCGCGGGTAATCAAATTTGCGACCAGCTTGGCCGTAATGGGGACGCGCCCTTCATCTTTTCGATCCTGCCGGGCATATCCGAAGTAAGGAATAACCGCCGTGATCCGGCCCGCGCTTGCCCGTTTGCAGCTTTCGATCATGATCAAAAGTTCCATAAGGGTATCATTTACTGGACGGCAAGTCGGCTGAACGATAAAAACATCCACACCGCGAATATCTTCTTCGATTCGGCAGAAACTTTCCCCGTCCGGGAACTGTTCTACTTTGATCTGTCCCATTGGAGTCCCTAAATAGTTGCAAATTTTCTTTGCAAGTTCAGGGTTGGCGTTTCCGGAAAAAATCTTCATCGAATCCATATTCATAGTGCTTTAAACCTGCCGCAAATAATAATGATGGGAGAAACGGGTCTTTTCCACTGAAAACCCGGCAAGCCGAGTCGATCCAATGAAAAAATAAGAGAAACACAAGGTTAATTATAAGGAAACCCCCTCCTCTTTCAAGGGGGCATAAAAGAGATTTAACGGCGATTTCATGCGAACAGAACGAAATCGGGGAGGAATTATCCGAAGAAAACGTTCTGAAGGACTTTCCCCAACACGGAAGAAACTGGAAATAATCGGAAAGAAAGCGGGATCGTTCTCCTTCCGCATACAAGAAATCAGAAAGATACAGCGAAAAGAATCGTTAAGATCAATAAAAAAAGGAGCCTTTTCAGACTCCTTTTCTTGTTGGCAAAATTTGGTCAAAATTGCCTGGAATGAAACTGCGCCGATCGAATCAAAAGACGTCAAGCACAAAATGCTTGCCTTCATGAAAACGTCGGGGAACAGGGTAATAATTCTGCCAATAGGGATTGTACATCGGAACCTGCATATATTTCGGATATCTGTAGTACAGATCGTCCGCGCTGCGATACTGTTCCTGAGGCCGGAAATTCTGTTTATAGTAAACATAGGGATAGTACTGAAAACGATTCCAGTCCTGCGCATCATATCGACGAATCGCCATCGGACGAGTTCGACCGTAATCCTGCGCCTGGACAGCATCATTATCGATTCCTCCCCAAAAACCAACTATAAATAAAAGGGCCAGCAATTTGTACTTCATTTTATTCCCCTCTGAGATCAGAAAATCCCCCGACTTCTTTTACCGATCCCTGTAATTTTCCATTCGGTTGTTCACCGCAATGAAATTTCAAAGGATCAGTACTTCAACTATCCATACTTAAGGTTTATCGTCCCGAACAATTCTCTTTTTTAAAGATTCGTCCATTGTTCACGTTTCTACAAATGCGCAGAAAAAAGCGATAAATCGGATAAACCGACTTCAGACGATAATAATGATTTAAAATCAGAAAGGATCAGCCGACATCACCGATATCGAGCAATTTTCCATATCGAAGAAGAAGCTGCTTTCGCAGTTTTGCGTGATCCGGTTCACTCAAGCCGGGATCGGAACGAACAAGATCAAGCGCGTCTTTACGGGTTTCCTGTAAAATGGATCGGTCCCTGATCAGATCGGCGATCATCATGGGCGGAACTCCATGCTGGCGTGTTCCGAACAATTCGCCCGGCCCGCGGATCTCAAGATCTTTCTCCGCAAGTTCGAATCCATCGGAGGTCGATTCAAAGATCCGCAGACGTTCAAGAGATTCCGCCATCTTCTTTTCCCGTGCTTCTTCTTTCTTTCGTTCCATTTCCGCCTTATTCGAAGTACCGCTGTATTCTTCCGGACTGATCTCAACGGCCGAGCGTTCCGTTGGAAAAAGCGCACAAAATCCGGGAAAACAGCCCCGTCCGATCCGGCCGCGAAGCTGATGAAGCTGTGCAATTCCAAACCGATCCGCGTTTTCGATCGCCATTAAAGAAGCGTTGGGAACATCGACTCCAACCTCGATCACCGATGTTGCGATCAGAACATCGATCTCGCCGTTCCGGAATCGATTCATGATCGATTCCTTTTCCTCGGACTTCATCCGACCATGCAGAAATGCCAATCGATAATCCGAAAGAATCCCGGAGGAAAGATCTTCATACGTCGAGATCACACTTCGAAGATCTTCATCTTCCTGTTCGCTGACCCGGGAAACAACCACATACCCTTGCCGTCCATCCTTTAATTTTTTACGGAAAAAATCCCACCATTTGGCCCGTTGATCCGCATTGACGATTTTGGTGGTAATTTTGGATCGGCCGGGCGGCAGTTCATCGAGGACAGAGACATCCAAATCACCGAACAAGGTCATCGTAATACTTCGGGGGATTGGCGTCGCGGTCATTACGAGATAATGGGGATCGAATTTCGTTCCGGATTTAAGACGGGCGCGTTGGCGAACTCCGAATTTGTGCTGTTCATCGATTACGACGAGGCCCAGATCCTTGAATTCGATTTCCGAACAAATAATCGCCTGTGTTCCCACAATCAGTTGAGCGGCCCCGGTCTTGATCTCCTGAAGGATCATTGCCCGTTGTCGCGCCGGTTGTCCGCCGAAGACCGGTGCGATCCGAATACGGCTGGCACTGAGAAGATTTTCGATATTGGTAAGGTGCTGCCGCGCAAGAACTTCTGTCGGCGCCATAAGAACCGCCTGTTTTCCGCAGGCGATCGTCTGAAGAATCGCATAGACGGCGACCAGCGTTTTTCCGCTTCCCACATCGCCCTGAAGAAGACGGTTCATCGGAACCGGTTTTCCGAGATCTTCCGCGATTTCCTGAACAACTTTATTCTGTCCCCCGGTCAACGCATAGGGAAGGATCCGGCGGATCCGGCTGTCGATTCGGGCCGTCAATTCCATGATCGGAGCTTTTAACGCCGTTTGATGCTGCTGACGCCGAATCGCCAAAGCGAGCTGAAGAATAAAAAATTCCTGATAGATAAATCGGCGGCGGCTCTTTTCAAGGTGATCGGGATCCGCGGGAAAGTGAATTCCGCGCACCGCGTCGGCGATCGGAAGAAGTTGATGATCCCGCAGATATTTTTCAGGAAAGACTTCAGGCAATTGATCCGGAAGATCTTCGAGCAGGAACTTCAAGATCTTGCGGAGATGATATTGCTGCAATCCCTCGGTGAGCGGATATACAGGAAGATAAGGATCGGTAAACAGTTCGGACGGTTCAAGATCTTTCTCTTCTTCCGTCAAGTCGGGAAGCCAGGCGATTTTCGGATGAGCCATTTGCCAGGTGCTGTAAGACGTCGGCTTGTTCTTTGGTTTTCCGGTGAGGAGCAGTCTTCGTCCCGGCGCAAAACCGTATATAATCATCGGCTGATTAAACCAGATCGCCTGAATATATTCATTATTTGAGAGAACGTCAAGAACAACCACCTGTCCGCGTTTGGTCGGCCGGATTTCCCATCGAACAATTTCTCCGGAAACCGTTTGAAGTTTATCCGGTTCCAACTGGTCCGGAGATCGAAAATCCCGCATATCCTGATATTCACGGGGAAAGTAGAAAAGCAGATCCACCGCGCGAAAGATCCCCAATCGATTCAGGATCAGAGCACGCGAAGGCCCCACCCCCTTGCACCAGTTAATTTCACAACGCAGGGGATCCTCATCCCGCACCGGTCGTTCTGCTGTCTCTTTCATGGAGATCCCTGGAAATTGTCCGGGGAAGAAAACAGATGGGGAGCAAGTTTGTGCGCCTGCTCCAGATCGTTTTTATAACTGACGGGATTTTTGATCTGGTGCCAAACCCCGGCGCGTTCGAACCAGGTTTCCGCATCTTTCGGATTGATATCGATTGCCCGATTCAGATCCAGAAGCGCGGCATTCCAATCGCCTTTATGTTTATAGTAGAGTCCGCGGTATTTATAGCCGTAGAACGAATTGATATCCTTATTGATCGATTCCGTATAATCTTTCAGGGCCTTATCCCAATTTCCGGAATCAGCGAAGATCTTGCCGCGAATTCCCCAGAGCAGCGGATTCGTCGGTTCCAGTTCGATCGCTTTGGAAAGATCAGCTATCGCTTTCTCGTATTCCTTTTTCTTCTGATAGATCGTTCCGCGATTCTGATAAAAATCGGCAACAACCGGTTTTTCTTTTATGCAAAGATCGAGATCCTCCAGCGCTTTATCGAATTCCTGAAGGCGGCACCACGCAAATCCGCGATTGGATCGAATGGACGTGTTCAGGGGATCTTCCTGCAGAGCAACATTGAAATCTTCAATCGCGTCGTTCCATTTTCCCAATCCCAGATACGATTCCGCACGTCCCCTTCGGGCATCTTTATCGTTCGGAAAAAGATCCAGAGCGGCGGTAAAATCATTTCGCGCTTCTTCAAACCGGCCGGATCGAATATAGGCTTCTCCCCGTCCGTTTAACGCGGAGATCTGCTTCGGGTTCTTGCCCAATATCGCCGTAAAGCATTTGATTGCTTCCGGCAGATCATTCTGAATTAAATATTCGCGCCCAAGCCGAACTTCATCCGTGTGCTGCGTATTCGCAAACGGACATCCCGTCAAACAGGGAAGCAAGATCAGCAATATCCAAAAAATCTTCCTTAAAGCAGCCATTTTCAATCCCGTCGAATAAATTGGAAAGAATCATAAAATAAGTCCATTCCTTATTATGATATCATAATTTTGGCGGTTTTGGAAGGGCTTTTTTCCCCATTCTCGCGATAAGATCAAAAATATTTTTTGGAATTCGGAATTATCAGGGGAAATTTTCGATCAGGATCTTCCACAAGCTTGAAATCGACAGAAAAGATCCTTTGCAAAAGATCCGGATTCATCAAACCGGAAGGATCTCCATCATACAGAACCGATCCTTCTCCAAGAGCAATAATGCGGGAAGCGGTATCCGCCGCGTGATTGATATCGTGCGTGATCTCGACAACGGTCGTTCCCTTCTTCTGATTGATCGATTGAAGCAGGGAAGCAATTTCCATTTGACGCCGGTAATCGAGAAATGTCGCCGGTTCATCAAGAAGCAAAATATCCGTTTGCTGAACGGTTGCCGCGGCCAAAAAGACTTTTTGACGCTCTCCGCCGCTGAGATTTTCCATGGGACGATCGGAAAGATTTATGATTCCCGTCTCCTGAAGCGCGGTATTCACAATATCCCGGTCTTCCTGAGTCAATGAATCGAACAGGGCAAGATGAGGATAGCGGCTCATTGCGACGAATTCCCAAACAGAGAAGGGAACCGTATCAGAAACCTGCTGAACATAGGCGATTTTTCGGGCAAGATCCCGATTCGAACGGCCATTGATCAGAATGGATCCGGACCAATCGTCGATCAGCCGGATCATACATCGGATCAGAGAAGTCTTTCCGGCGCCGTTCGCTCCGATCAAGGCGGCATATTCCCCGGACGGGATCGAAAGATCGATCCTGTTCAGAAGAATATGTCCGTTCCGTTTCAGTCCGAGATTCTGAATTTCGATCATAATCTTTTATTCCGTTTGCGCGGGAAACGGAGAAGGACCAAGAATTTCGGTAATACGGGCCTGATCGAGTTCTTCTTCATCCACCAGAGCTTCCGTGAGCTTTTCCAGAAGATCCCGTTTTTCATTTAAGATCCGATCCGCTTCGGCATCCGCCTCTCTCAAAATACGGAAGATCTCTTCATCCACGATCTTTGCGGTCGATTCACTGTATTCCCGATCTTCGGAGATTTCCCGTCCGAGGAAAGGATGAGATTCCGCTGTTCGGAATGCGATCGGACCAAGCCGGGGGCTCATTCCCCAATGGATCACCATTCGGCGCGCCAGCTGGGTCGCCTGCTTCAGGTCGTTTTCGGCGCCCGCCGAGGTCTCCTGAAAAACAAGACGTTCCGCTGCCCGGCCGCCAAGATACCGAACCAGCATGGCCCGTACTTGCGATTCATTGATATTCACCTGTTCTTCATCCGGAAGGAAGTAGGTCGCTCCAAGCGATTGACCGCGCGGAATAATGGTAACCTTGTGAACATGCGAATTGATCGGACTGAACCAACCAAGGATCGTGTGTCCCGCCTCATGATACGCGGTCTTCTTCTTGTCCTTTTCGGAAATCGCCTCTTCCCGTTTAAGGCCCATCACAACTTTTTCATGAGCAAATTCAAAGTCGGCCATATCGACCTGATCTTTATCATGCCGCGTTGCCCACAAGGTCGCTTCATTCACCAGATTGCGAATATCGGCCCCAGTAAATCCGACCGTACTCTTCGCGAGCTTGTCGACATCAACATCCTTGGCGGCGGGGATCTTCGCAATATAAATCTTGAAGATCTGAACCCGGCCTTTAAGAGACGGACGATCGACAGTAATATGCCGGTCGAATCGGCCCGGCCGCATCAAAGCCTGATCCAATACGTCCGGACGGTTGGTCGCCGCCATTACCATTACGGATTCTGTCGGCGTAAATCCATCCATTTCACTGAGGATCTGATTCAGGGTTTGTTCCCGTTCATCATGTCCGCCGCCGACTCCAGTTCCCCGTTGACGCCCCACCGCGTCGATCTCGTCGATGAAAAGAATGGAGGGCGCACTCTGCTTCGCGGTGTTGAACATGTCCCGAACCCGGCTCGCACCTACTCCGACATACATCTGAATAAATTCCGATCCGTTGATCGAGAAGAACGGAACGCCCGCCTCTCCGGCAACCGCACGTCCGAGCAGGGTTTTCCCTGTTCCCGGAGGACCGAACAAAAGCGTTCCTTTCGGAACTTGTGCTCCCATCCGTTCGTATTTTTCCGGATTCTTCAAAAAGTCGACGATCTCCACAAGTTCTTCCTTCACGTTGTCCAAACCGGCGACATCATCAAAGGTGATCGGCTTCCCTGTATTGGAATCGTATCGACGGGCCGGACTGTTCCCGAAGTTCGAAAGATAATTCCCCTGCTGATCGCCTGTCCGGCGCATTCGAAAGATCAACCAGATCAAAAGAACGGTAAACCCGATCGAAATGATCATCATAATCATCCCGGTCCGATCGGTCGGCGTCGTCGAGGTAAATGATTCCACGTTGTTCCGGATCTTTTTATCGAGATCCGCGTCGGCAAAGGCGGTCATCGGGATTTCACAAGCGATCTGATTGGTAATATAGACCCCGGTTCGACGAGGTTTTTTTCCTCCCAGATAAATAATTTCATAGGATTCGAATTTACCCGTCTTCGGATTAACGAAATTTTTGGATCCCCACGTTTTTTCCACCGGTTCGTTTAATACTTCTTTTCTTTCTTCCGGAGAAAGACGGGGATTCATCTTCTTGAGAAGTAAAGGAAAAAATTCATTTCCCTGGGGCATCACTGCCGGAAGAGCTTTGATCGAAGGGGGATCTTTCAACTCCGCTTCAATTTTGTTCCCGCTCATGTTCACCTGCAGCACTTTTCCAGATCCCGAAGAAATCAGCATATCATTGAAGCCGTTCCAGGAAATATTCGTGATCCTCGGTTTGCCCGATCCGGAAAAGAGAAAATAAAGAAGGGAACAGATAATAATGATCATGAAAATGGAAGGGAACGTTCCGCCTCCCGGGTTGATCCGGGGAATTTCTCTTCCATGATCATCATCAATACGGATCTCAACTTTGGGACCTTGATCGCCCGACTTTTCTTCCCGGCCGTTCGATTCCTCTCCTTCAGATTCCGATTCCGATTTCTTTTTCTCTTCTTCCTCCTCAGGGGTATCCGAAGAAGCTCCCGAAGATCCTTTTTTAAAGGAATCGGGTATTTTGTCGTAAAGATTATCGCTGATCGGCTTTTCGTCCTGTTTATCGGATAAAAGAACGGTTGCCGGGAGAGGATTTCTCCGCGATATATAATGATTTATCCATTCCATGATCGGATTTTGTGCAAGTGCTTTCATCGGTTTTATCCACTTCTATGATGCGCTTAAAAATCTGTAAAATACTTTTTAAAGAGTTCCTATTTTTCTTATCTTTTGTATTATATCAAGTATTGCAAGAAAAACAATGCGGTATACAACGTACTTCAGGGTTGTTTCCGAAGCGGAGATCATGTTCGCTTCGGAAACAGAAAAAATTTGAACGAATAGAGAAAAATCTGTAAAATATAGGGATTATCAGAGTAATGCGGACAAATTCAAACCAATTTCAAGAGAGCATACCGTTTTTTACCGGATCGGAGAACAACGATGGTTTCGCTCGCCAGGTCGGCATCGCTCAAGCGGTAATTCAGATCGGAAACAGGGCGATTATTGATATAAGCGCCTCCTTGCTGAACGGTCCTGCGGGCCTCGCTCTTCGTTGAAGCAAGTCCGGCAAGGGTCAACGCGTCCAGAATGGAGATTCCGGGATCTTCCTGTAATTGCGCACGCGGGATCTCCCGGCTTGGAACATCGGCGAAGATGGAATTCAATTCCCGGTCGTCGAGATCGGCGATTTCTGCTCCGAAAAAGATTCGAGTCGCGTTTTCCGCGCTTTTCAATCCTTTTTCTCCATGAACCAGGAGAGTCAACTCGCTTGCGATCTGTTTTTGCGGAAGCCGTTTTCCCGGATCTTTCTCATGTTCCGCGAGAAGATCTTTGGTTTCCTGCTCGCCAAGATCGGTAAAAAAGCGGAGAACGTTGGCAACATCGCTGTCGTCGAGATTGATCCAATACTGATAAAAATGGTAAGGACTTGTTCTGTTGGGATCAAGCCAAACCGCCCCGGACTCCGTTTTCCCCATCTTTTTTCCATCACTTTTCAGAAGGAGCTTGCTGGTCATTCCGTACAGCTGAACACCGTCCATTCGACGGGCAAGATCAATTCCGGCCGTAATATTGCCCCATTGATCGCTTCCGCCCGCCTGAACTTCGCAATCATAGGTCCGATGAAGGTGAACAAAGTCGAAAGATTGCAAAAGCATATAGCTGAATTCCGTATAGCTCAAGCCGGAATCGGTTCGTTCCAAACGGCTCTTTACGGAATCTTTGGTAAGCATTACATTAACGGGAAAATGTTTGCCAATATCACGAAGAAAATCGAGATAGGAGAATTTGCCCATCCAGTCGAGATTGTTGGCCAAAATCGCCCCGTTTCCCTGATCACCGAAATCGAGAAACCGGCTCATCTGTTTGCGGATGGAAGCAACGTTTTCTCCAACGGTTTCCACCGTCAATAATTTCCGTTCTTCACTTTTCCCGCTCGGATCGCCGATCAGACCGGTTGCTCCGCCTAAAAGGGCAATGGGTTTATGTCCCGCCTTTTGAAAACGCCGAAGGTTCATAATGGCGACAAGATGTCCAACATGGAGAGAATCCGCCGTGGGATCGAATCCGGTGTAGACCGTTCTCTGCTTTTCCATCAGAAAAGAGGTGATCTTTTCGTCTGTGATCTGATTCAGTAAACCGCGCCAGGACAATTCCGCGATAATATCCATTTTGATTGACATCTCTTCTTCTGCCTTTTCTTCTGTATTCCTGAATGGAAATCTTTCTTTTCACAATAATATATTTAGTATACATGAGTTTTTTGGGGCGATAAGCCCCCCGCTGGATCCACTTTCGTTCGTAAAACACCGAAAAAAGGGAAAAAGATCCGGAAAATACAAGATTTTCCTGTAAAAGTGGTATTGGAAAGATACCTGTTTTTGGGTATACTGTTAAACGGGGCAAAAGAAGTTCACCCAATTTCGTCGAATTCTCTTCCCCAATTTGATAATATTAACTCATGTTGTAAAAATATTTTTGTTTGGAACCACGGATGAAATCAATATAAGATTCAGGGTTGATATTTTTGATGAAAATGTGTTTTTACCCAAAAAGTATCCGTGAAAATCCGTGGTTTCAAAATCGGTTATTTACAGTTTGGGTTATTAAATGTTTGAAGATCAACATTCATTTGCGGAATAATTATATGAGAACGAATCGAACTTTTTCTTTTCGGAAGACGATAAACGTCAATCAAAAGGCGGGATTTTTCCTCGTCATTTGTATTCTTTTGTCCAGCTGCTCTCTCTTCGGAGCAAATGGTGATGATCAGTATAATAATGCCTTTACACTTTGGCAGCAAAAGAACTGGAATCAGGCGATTGCCGGATTTGAAAGTTTTATTCAGCTTTTTCCCTCCTCCGCGAAAAGAAATGATGCCGAACTTCGATTGGCCGATTCCTATTTCAACCGGAACAGCTTTATGAACGCGGAAGACGGGGTCAAGGGACGCGAACATCTCGATTATATCATCAAGCAGGGAAAACAGGCGGTCAATTATAAACAGGCCTGTTTGCATTATGCTTTTTCCCTTTACAGTCTGGGAAATTATACGGAAGCCAAACCGCGTCTGGAAGAATATCTTCGTAATTATCCCAAGGATGATTCCCTTCAGTACGCCTACTATTATCTGGGCATGTGCGAATCCAACCTCGGAAATTACGCAAACGCGGAGAACTATTTTACGACCTGTTTAAATACCTTTCCGAACGGCGCTCTTCGGGCGGAATGTCAATTAGACCGGGCGGTCGCAGTCGGAAAATCCGGGCGGTATCAGGAAGCGGATCAGGAACTTGCGACCCTTGCTCTGAATCCCGATTTCAAACTGGCAAAGCAGGCTTATCTTCAAAGAGCCCGTCTGAAAATGGATCAGCAGGATTACAACGGCGCCTTGCAGTTCCTTGAAGGTTTTATTACCCGATACAAGGCCGACCCCAATCTCCGGGCAAGTATGATCGAAGCATATCAATACGAAGCGCAGTGCTATGTAATGCTGAAAAATTACGACGCCGCCTATCGCGTTTCCCAGCAGCTTGAACAATTGGACGAACTGAGTCCGGAAGCCAAATTGCTTCGCGTCAACGTATTGACGAAAATGAAGCAGTTCGATCAGGCCCGATCCATTATGGATCAGCTTAAAAATTCAAAGTTCGGGCTTTATGCTTCCGATATTCTTACTTACAATTACGCTTCGATCGCCCTGGAAGAAGGAAAATGGGGCAACGCAATCGATATGCTGATCCCATTGCTTGATGTGCGCAACGATCCGGCAAATCCGAATGGAGTGATTCTGAACTATTATAATAATCCTTCCGGAACAGGGACCAAGCTCCGTCCGATCGAATTTATCGCGGCGGGCGGAACACTTCTTCTCGCCTATGCGAACCGATACGCGTCCACGCATCAATACGAAAACGACAACGCAATGCAGAACGCGGTTTTCGACGCTCTTTACCGATATGCGAATCAGCAGTCGGATAAACAGCTTCTTGCGGTTTTAAAAAGAATCGATACCGAACGAAGCGCGGTTTTAAACAATCAGACGGCAATCGCCGCAACAGGAACCCTTCAACCGTCCGGATCTCTTACCCCGGTCCCAAGAAATCCGCAATCCGGACAACAGCCCGGCCAAGGATACGGACCCGGCTATCGTCCCAACGATCCGAGCGGAAATCAGTTGGCCGGAAGCGGACTGAGCAATTACCCGGGAAATACCTCCGGAACAGGAACACCTGTAAACATGGGCGGATTCGGAC
>JAUNSU010000001.1:0-6689 GCA_030539035.1 Planctomycetia bacterium | reverse complement strand
AGGATCTCTTGGACAAGGATCTTTAGGACAGGGAGGAACACTTGGACAAGGATATCCCGGGCAATATCCTTCACAGAATCCCGGACAGGGAGGGCAGCAGGTCAATAATAATGGATTGGGCGGAGTTCCCGGAACAATGCAGCCTTCTCAGCCGTCGGGAAAGAAGATCACGGAGCTGGAAGCCTCGGAGACCCTTAATCGAGCAGGAGAACTCTGCACAAACGGCGAATATGAACGGGCCAACAATCTTTTACTCAGTCTTTTGACCTCTTCGGAGACATTCTGGACAGATTGTCCGACCGTTGCTCCCGCCGTTGCTCTTCAAAGAGCGAAGATCCTTTTCCTTTTGAACAATTACCGGGAAGCGCGGCAGATGTGCGGAACGCTGGTTAAAGCCGCCCCGAATTCCGCGCAGGCGGCCGACGCGAACTACTATCTTGGATATTGTGAAGATTATTTCGGAAATCGGGAACGGGCAATCGAGTATTTTGAAAAAACGATCCAATCTCCTTTTGAGTCCCCTCATACGGACGATGCCTATTATTATTTAGGTTTAAACGAATGGGAACGAAAGAACACCAGCGTTGCGGAGCAATATTTTCGCAAAATTCTTCGATCTCACGCAAACAGCGATTATTCAGGACACGCGGCTTTGGCTTTAGCCCAAATTGAATATAATGCCCGAAATTACCAAAATGCGGAAAAAATAGTCAACGAGGCTCTGGAAAACAAACCGGATCTTTCCATTATCGATTGGCTCCTTTTCCTGAAAGGAGAGATCGCGACCCGTCTGAAAGATTACGATAAGGCGCGAATTGCCTATAATTTTATTATTACCCATTATCCCGACAGCCAAAAAATCGTTTTGGCAAAAAATCGACTTGAAAACCTCCCTCGATCGAAAAATAGCGCCCCGGAACAATTTTAAAGCCTTCCCCGTTTTTTCAAAAAAAAGAAAAAATCTTTATGGGATTCCCTCGGTAAATGGCCGATAAGTAGTAGAGTTTTTCGACCATGCTTCCTTTAACAATTATTCGGTTCATGCCGCGTAAAATCGGTAAAAGGTGAAATCAGTGCCACTGCTTACGGTAATCATTCCTTTTTTAAAGGATGATACAACGGAACTGTTTGAAGAAACGCTTGCTTCTTTTTTGGAAAACCGGACAGAAGGAGTGGAGATCCTTATTCTGAACAGTGTGAACTATGAAGATATGTACGGAATTCAAAATGAAGAAGGGGTCCGATTTTTGAAAGTCGATCCGGAGATCTCTTATCTTGAAGCCGTTAATCGGGGAATGGAAGAGTCGGATTCCGAGTTTGTTCATCCCGTTTTATGCGGCGCCGTTGCGAAAAACGATTGGATCACTCCGGCTTTAAAAAGATTTGAGAATCCCGCGGTTTCTGCGGTCATTCCCGTTTTAATCGAAGAAAAGGAAGAATCCGAAGAACCATTTCGGCGAATCCACTCCGGATTCGTCTATGAAAGAAGCGGAAAAGTCTTTCCCTATTCTCCAAAAACGAATATGAAAAAATGGAGTCGGCTGGCTCCTCATTACGCTGGAGCCTTTTATCGCCGATCCGTAATACGGGATCTTCATTTTTTCAACACCTCTTTGGAGGAGATCTTTGCTTTTGTCGATATGTCCCTGATGATATCCAGCCTGGGAGATCGGACAGTTCTGGAAACCCATTCCAGGTTGTATGAGCCTTTTGACCGATTTCAGGATCGGGAAGTCGATCCTCTTCTTTGGAAGGAAGAACAGGAGATCCTTTATTCCCATTGGCGGCATTGGGGCGGATCGCTCGGAACCGGAATTCTGCACCGCTGCCGGCTCTGGGTGGAATATATCAAGGCTGTTTGTTCCGGAAACGGAAGGGCCGTTCTGTTCGCCTATTCCAAAGGAAAAAGAAAAGAAGCGGCCGAAGAAAGACTTTCTTTCCTGAACAATCTGAAAACTCTTCGTAAATCCCGACTGCAAAAAAGCAAAGATTCCATTTAAAGAAATACGGAAATTTATAAAGTACGGGACTTTCCCATGATCGATGAATTTTATTCGGCAATGGAGCGAATCCTGCTCCGAATGATTTCCATTTTGAAATTGCTCGAACAGCGATCGGAAACGATCGCCGGTATTGCCAACACTCTGAAAATGAGTTCCCGAACGATTCAAAGAGATCTGCAAACCTTAAAACAGTTCGGATTTCCGCTTCAATACAATCCTTATACTTTTGAATGGGACTTCAAAAAGGGGCGTCCTGTTCCTTCTCTTTCCTTTTCCCAATTGGAAACGATCGCGCTTTTGGTTCTCTTTGATGAATATGGACAGGAGATGGATGAACCGGTTTTTTCGGCGATAAAAACGGTTGCGTTGAAATCGGCGGCGCTTCTTTCGCCCTCCTTTTTGGACGCGTTTTCCGGACAGCAAAAAGAGATTCATTTCAAGCATTCCTCGATGAACGCGACGGGCGATTATTCGGAAACATTTCAAACAGTTCTGTCCGCATTGTATGAAGAATCTGTCTTGCAGATCGTTTATAAAAGCCCCGTCGATCAAAAGCCGCTGGAGACCCGATTGATCCCCTATACGGTTTTATACGGACGGTCGTGGTATGTCGTCGGATGGTCCGGACTTTTTCGGGAAGTTCGCACTTTTAAGATCAGTCGGATTCTGGAGATCAAAAAAGTCAATGAAAAGTACAAGCGTCCTTCCAATTTTTCGGTTGAAAAATACTTGGGAAACGCCTGGTCCATGATTCCGGAGCGAGGCAAGGATTATAAAATCGTTCTTCGATTCTCCCCGAAAGTCGCTCAAAATGTTGCGGAAGTTTTATGGCATCGAACACAAAAAACGATTTTTCTCGACGATGGACGGGTCGAACTCCGTTTTACCGTAAGCGGATTATCGGAAATCGTTTGGTGGATCCTCGGATACGGGTCCGAAGTTGAGGTGATCACTCCCAAAAAATTGAGAGATCTCGTTGCCAAAGAAATCCGTAAAATGAGTGATCTCTATAAATAAACGCCCAATTCATTGACGAAAATCCCGAAAATGATAAAATAAAACGATACGATTGGACTGTATTGGCATTAACTGTTTTATTGGAAAGGGACGTAAATCAAATGGCTTATGAAGTAACCCTGATTACAGGCGACGGTGTTGGACCGGAATTGGCTCAAGCGGCGCGAAAATGTATTGATGCGACCGGAGTAAAAATCAACTGGGACGTCCAGGAAGCCGGGATCGATATCATGGAAAAAACGGGAACCCCTCTTCCCGATTCCGTTCTGGAGAGTATTCGCCGGACCCGTTGCGCGCTGAAAGCGCCGATCACCACCCCGGTGGGAACCGGTTTTCGAAGTATCAATGTTCATCTGCGGCAGGAACTCGATCTTTTCGCCTGTGTCCGGCCTTGCAAGTATTATACGGGAGTTCGCTCCTTTTTCAGCTCGGTTCCGGTCGATATCGTCCTTTTCCGGGAAAATACGGAAGATCTTTATGCGGGAATCGAATTCGCCAAAGGAGAGCCGAAAACGATCGAACTGATTCAAAAGATCAATGAATGGACAACCGGCAAAAAAATCGCGACCGCTCCCGAAGAGACCGGAATTACGATCAAGCCGATCAGTGTTTCCCGAACGGAAAGAATCGTAAAAGCCGCATTCGAATTCGCCGTTGCGGAAGGCCGGAAAAAGGTAACCGCTGTCCACAAAGCGAATATCATGAAGTTCACCGATGGTCTTTTCCTGGAAATCGCGCGGTCTGTCGCTCAAAAATATCCGTCGATCGAATTTGAGGATCGGATCGTCGATAATATGTGCATGCAGCTTGTTCAGAAGCCGGAACTCTATGATGTCGTTGTTCTCCCGAATCTTTACGGCGATATTATCAGCGACCTGGCGGCCGGACTTGTCGGCGGACTGGGGGTTGCTCCCGGCGCAAACATCGGAACCGACGGAGCTGTTTTCGAAGCAACACACGGAAGCGCCCCCAAGTACAAGGGCCTGAACAAGGTCAATCCGACCGCGATGATTCTTTCCGGAATGCTGATGCTCCGCCATCTCAAGGAAAAAGACGCGGCCGATCGTTTGGAAAAGGCCGTTGCCGACGTGATCAAAGAAGGGATCTCGGTTACCTATGATATGAAAGCCGATCGAAATGATCCTTCGGCTGTCGGAACTCAGGAAATGGCCGACGCGATCGTTGCGAAATTAAAATAATTCAAGCATCAAATCCGCCGGCGGAACATCTTAATGATCCGCAAAACGGATCTTGCAAGAAAAAAAGAAAGGACTGCCCTTCATCGGAAGCAGTCCTTTTTCTTTGGGATCGGATCAAAATTACAGGCTTACGGTCTCTCCGCCCGCGATGGTTCCGAGTGCTCCCCATATTCCGAACGGACTCTTGCCGGATGTTTTCGAATTATCCCAGGTTTTCGGAGTATCGAGTCCCTGAATATCAATGCTTTCCGGAATAAACTTGACGGATCCGTCGGCGAACAGGGCATTCACCCCGCCCGAATGGTAGCTCGACGCGGAATAAATACCCTGTTGCGAACCGTTATTCATTCCTGTTGTATAGCAGGACGGCGAATTCGGCGGAAGAACCGTTGTGATTAAAGCCTGCATGGTTCGTCC
This sequence comes from Planctomycetia bacterium, assembly GCA_030539035.1. Lineage (GTDB taxonomy): Bacteria > Planctomycetota > Planctomycetia > Pirellulales > Thermoguttaceae > JAUNBG01. The sequence continues at coordinate 2,053 of JAUNSU010000001.1, read as the reverse complement.
GCAGGCCCAGCGGTATCCGCGTTGTACTGTAAAACCGGCACCGGAAACGGTATCATCATAAAAGTTCGCATCGCTGGTACTTCGTGCCTGAATACACTTCCGCGGCGTATCCAGAAGAGGGGCTTCTCGAACTCCCCCTTTAATTGTTTTCCCATCGGTAGTTCCGCCAATTGCAAACTCGGACATCGCCAGCGTATTGGATGTTCCATCGATGATATCTTCCACTCCGCGGCACCGGAAAAGACCAGGAATATTGGCTGTTGTCGCATAGCTCAGAGACGGATGAAAAGGTCCATGTCCTCCGCCGAAAAAACCGCGAGGGTTCACTGAAAAGGATCCGGTCATTTGAATTGCATCGCCAAGTGATCCGCCGTAATTAACCGTTTGATAACCATTGATAACAATATCCTGCCGTTCCGAAGGACAATGCAAATAAGGAATGATCTGTTTTCCGTTGTCGGCATTGCAGCAACTGGAGCCCCAATCCGGCCAAGTTCCTGCATCCGTACCCGTTTGGACAATTGCGGCCATAATCGCCGCATATCGTCCCTGCTGCTCGCAAAATGGAAGAAGAGAGATCTGGAATGAATCGCCTACCGAATTCCAGCCGCCGACTCCAACTCGGGTAGGAGGAAACACCTTGTTGGAATCGAGATAATTATGGAGGCCGATTCCAAGCTGTTTGAAATTATTCGTACACTGCATGCGCCGGGCCGCTTCCCGCGCCGCTTGAACCGCAGGCAAGAGAAGGCCTATAAGAATCCCGATAATCGCGATTACCACCAAAAGTTCCACCAGGGTAAATCCGCGAAGCTTAAAGATTTTCTTTAAGAAATAGCTATATTCTCTCCCCCCCCCATTTTGACAACTTGCGAAATTTTTCATTTTTTCATCCCCTTTTTTTAAAAAGTTTATCCCAAATTAGATCCGTTCAAAAATAGACCGACACCATGCTTAACACCTAATATTGTAATCAAATCAAAGGAATCTGTCAAGAAAGAAAACTCGAATTTCAGAAAATTGCTTTTCAAGTCCCCCTTCACAAGCATTAGGATAATCGAAAATCATGGACTTGTCAAGTTAAAATAGGGGGGGGGGTAAAATTGCGCTATTTTTCTCAAAAAATGTCAAATTTTGTGCAAAATAAAGTATAAAAATACCGTTCACACAGGTATAATAGGAGTAGAATCGTTTGTTAAATTCGGGTTTTTTGTGTTTTTTTGGAAAAATATACTTGATTTTTTGAAAAAACCATGAAAAATAGAGACAGAGGAACGAAATTTCAGTTTTTTCAAATAATCTTGTAAAAAGAAAGGGTGATCGGTGAGCAAAGGACTTTCTTTGTGCGATGATGGAATTTTTCGCGGAATTTTCGGAAACGAAAAATCGGCGCCCATTTTAGTGAATCTCGTGAATGCGGTTTTGAAAAACTCAAACGATCCGCAGATCCAGAGTTTGGAGATTCAAAATCCCATTCAGCTCAAGGATCAGCTTTTACAAAAGGAAACCATACTTGATATAAAGGCGAAAGATGATCAGGGCCAATTGTTCAACATTGAGCTTCAGGCATGCTATCACGTTAATTTTCGGGAACGAGTCCTTTATTATATAGCGAAAGTCTATAGTAAAGAATTGCTGGAAGGAGACGATTACAGCAAGCTGCAGCCGGTGATATCGATTGTTTTCACAAAATTTCCGATCAGGCCGAATCATCCGGAGATTCTTTTTGATACGTTCGAGTTGCGTTCAAAATTTGATCCGGATCAAATTTACACAAATCACATAAAAATCTATTGTATTTATGTTCCGGATCAATTGGACGAAGTTTTATTACAGAATCCGGAGCTGTATTGTTGGTTAAAACTGTTAAATTATCCAGATAAAACAAGTGAGGCAGAGATGGAACAGATAGCGGCAACTTACCCTCAAATAGAGGAAGCGTTTGAAACGGCAAAAGAATTTTTAGAAAATCCTGCAAATCAGGAATTCATCGAAGGAAGACGCAAGTTTCAAATGGTCCAGAGAGCGATTACGAATACCAATCTTGAGGAAG
>JAUNSU010000078.1 GCA_030539035.1 Planctomycetia bacterium | reverse complement strand
ATCCGTGAAAATCCGTGAAATCCGTGGTTTCAAAATCGGTTATTTACAGTTTGAGCTTTGAAATCAACGTCGGATCCGATTCAGATTCCATTGCAGCTTCTCTTCCGCCGACATGGACTGGAAATCGGGAAGCGGATCGGTCCATTTTCGGGGACCTTCGGAAGGAGATCCTTTCGTTTTTCCTTTTTCACAAGCCTTTTTCGGTTTGTTTCCCGCATTATAGCTGTCGGAAGTAACCGTTTGCTGAAGATCTTCTTCAAGGGTTCTTTTCGGTCGGATTCCCATTTTCTGAAGTTCGCCGTGATAGGCTTTTACCGCTTCGACCGGTCCGATTTGTCCGTCCGCGATTCCGCGCAAATAATAAATAAAGGTGAGCTGATGTTCCGCATTATTGATTTTGCGGCCGTAAAGGGCAACTCGCGCCCCGTATTTTTTCGCATCATGAAGCATTTGGAACGCGTCGAGTGTTGTTCCCGCACTTCCTCCGAGAATTCCAACGACAATTCGGCTGTCGTACCGCGCAAGGGCTTCCATCGCCTTGGGGCCGTAATAAGGAATCTTCAGAAAAAGCGGCCGCCCGGCACTGGTAACCCCGGCAAGCGTTCGGACGATATGATCGTTGACAAATTTCGGAATATCTTCCGGACAACGATCCCCGCACGCGTTCGGACTGAATACTTCGAGAAAATGCCGAAATCCCTTGGCTTCCGCTTCGGTTCGAAAAGCGCTGTAGGCAACAAGCGCTTCGTAATCGGTTTCCGGATTATTATTGAAAGTGATCGAATAAAGACCGAGATCGGTTCCCATTCCTGATTTTCGCTCCTGGGGAGTGCATTCATATTTTCCGCAAAGAGCATGATCGATCGTTGCCGACCGGAAAGGCCGTGAGGGATATTGTCCATAGACTCCTTCCGTTCCGGCAAGCCAAATATCGGTGGTATCGTTGGCGCGGATCGCGGGAGTGATCGGGGAATTGAGAAATATCTGCTCTTTGATCGCGAGAATTTCACTTGTGCTTGCGCTCATCAGCATGATATCGACAAGGCCCTGTTTTACGATTTCCCGGATCTGGGATCGAAATTCGTCAAGTGTCCGAAATTTCGCTTCTGATCCATATTGCTCGGGGCTTAAACCGGGGGCGGCAAGACCGTAGGCCATGTCGGGATCTTTTGCGTCCGCAAGAATAAAATCATTACAACTTCGATCTTTGAGGATACGAGCCAATTTGACATCAAGTGTTTTTTCCATAGTACCGTATTTTTTTTGTTGAAAGGACCTTCAATATAAAATTGAAGCGGTTCAGTGCATAAAGACCCAATTCGTTGCATCGGCCAAATTCATTCGATTCTGCAAAAAATCTTTTCTGAACGATATAGTATACCTGTTTTAACATTTGAGTCAATATTAGGGGGAACGGGAATATCTTCCTGGAAGTTGAATCGGGAATGTTTTCTTTTGATCCTTGATTTTTTTCTTTCTTCTGGTATTATAAAATGTTTTACGGGGCATGGTATTTCAAAAGGCTGTGTAAGAAAACACGGCGGGAAGTTGATACTGGATACGCAAAATGTCTGATAAAGAATTGCTGATCGACTATCTTGAAGATCTTCAGCGGGCGGGGGTATCCGATCTTTGCTGGGAGGAAGGGACTCCGGCGGCCGTTTTCGGGCTTTCTTTGCCTGTTGTCGGAAATCCCCAAAAAAAGGAATCAAATAATAAGGAATCAAATCATGGGGGAAGCGAGATGAAAAAAGCGGATCAAGTACCTTCAGGATCTTCTGGAGACCGAATGGAGCTTCTTTTGGAAATCGCCGCGAAGGTCGCCCTTTGTAAACGATGTCCGGAACTGGTCAAAAATCGGACGCAAACCGTTTTTGGAAGCGGAAACCCTTATTCGGAACTTGTCTTTATCGGTGAAGGGCCCGGCGCGGATGAAGACAAGCAGGGACTTCCTTTTGTCGGGCGCTGCGGACAGCTCTTGACCGACATTATTGAAAAGGGAATGAAAATCCCGCGAAAAGAGGTTTATATCTGCAATATCGTCCGATGCCGTCCGCCGGGAAATCGAACTCCTTTAACAAGTGAAGCGGAATGCTGCCGGCCGTTTTTGGATGCGACCCTGAAAATCGTCGCTCCAAAATATATCTGCTGTTTGGGAAGCTGCGCGGCGGGAAATTTGCTGCAAACGAACACTCCTATCGGGCAATTACGGGGACAGGTTTTCGATTATCAGGGAATTAAAGTGATTTGCACTTATCATCCCGCTTATCTTTTGCGAAATCCGGCCGCAAAAGCGCAAACATGGGAAGATATCAAGCTGCTGATGAAAATCATGGGGCTTGCCGTTCCCAAAAAATAAGAAGAGACGATCTCATGGTGCCCCAAAAACCGGATTTTCTGGAAGAAAGACCGATCGGACGACTCCTTTTACAGTTTTCCGCGCCGGCAATTACAGCGACACTGGTAAGCGCGACTTACAGCTTCGTTGCCCGGATCTTTGTCGGTTGGAAAATCGGAATGATCGGAATTGCCGCCCTTACCGTTTCTTTTCCGGTAATGTTGACGTTTCTTGCCTTCGCAATGATGATCGCAACGGGAACAACGACCCTGATTTCCATTCATTTGGGAGAACAAAAACAGGATCGGGCCGAACGTCTGCTCGGACAGGCCCTCTTTATGTATCTTATCCTCTCTGTTCTCTTTATGATTTTTGGACAGATCTGGCTGGAAGATCTTTTGCGCCTTTTTGGCGCGTCGAATGAAGTGATTCCCTATGCGAAGTCCTATCTTTCCATTATTATTTGGGGAACTTTTTTTCAGCAGATCTCTTTTGGCGTCAATAATTTTATTCGGGCGGAAGGGCATCCGAACATCGCGATGGTATCGATGCTGATTTCCGCGGTTGTCAATGGAATACTGGACTGGTTTTTTCTGGTTTACCTGGAGACGGGGATCTGGGGAGCGGGACTTGCCAACGTTCTTGCCCTATTAACATCGAGTATATGGGTCTCCTGGCTTTATCTTTCCGGAAGAACGATTTTGAAATGGCGCCTGAAGTATATATTCTCTCCGGATCTTGCGATCATGAAGCAGATCGTGATCTATGGAACCGCTCCGCTTGTAATGCAGATCTGCGCGGCGGTGATCAACGGCTTCCAATACCATTTGCTCGGATATTACGGAGGACTTTACGGAGAACGATTGCACTTGACCGGAATCAACGGGGGCGATTTGGCGATCGGAATATTGGGAACGCTCTTTGCGATTTCCATGATGGTCGTAATGCCCATCCTCGGGTTGAGCCAAGGGATGCAGCCGATTATCGGATACAATGTGGGTGCGGTTCGTCCGGAACGGGTTCTTCGAACGCTTTCCATCTCGCTCGTCTGCGGTGTTCTTTTTGCTCTCCTCTTCTGGGGGATCGCGCTGATCCGGCCCGATTGGCTTCTTTATCCGTTTATGAATACCGCCGATCCGGCTTATTCGCAAATGATGGCCCTCGGGATTCCTGCGACCCGAATCGTTCTTTTTTCCATCCCTCTGGTAAGCGTGAATATTATCGCAGGCGGATACTTTCAGGCGCACGGCCGTCCGATCCTCTCCATGATCCTTACCGCGCTTCGCCAGCTGATATTTCTGCTCCCTTTTTTAATCCTGTTCCCCATGCTGGCCGTTCGATATCATCTGATCGACGGCCTGGACGCCTGCTGGTTTGCATTTCCTGTGAGCGATCTGTTTGCCTGTTTGATTTCCGTTTACTTTATTTACCGGGAATACATCGACAAACGGAACTGCATCAGGATTCCGGAGATTCAAACTCCTCCCGAAAAGCATGGAGCGCTTCCTGATTGACAACGTGAAGCGGGATATTGTATTTCAGGGCGATTTGCCGGATGTCTTCATATTCCGGTTTGAACCGATTGGATTTTCCGGGGACGATTGCCATTTTTCCGGAGACGGATCCCCATCGGGTCGATACCTTGATCTGTTTTCTCGATAGTATCGCACGATGAACCGGATAACGGCGAACTCCAAGGGTGGGGGTCTCTTCAAAAAAGATATCTTCGATATTTTTGATCTGGGAACTGTCGGCCAGCACACTGATTTTTGTTCCCGGCCGGGACTTTTTCATTTGGACCGAGGTTGTGAAAACCTCTTTGGGATTGACACTTCGGAGCCGTTCCTGAAGATAGCCGACGGCCTCTCCGGAAGCATCGTCGAGGTTGGTTTCAAGCATCCAGAGTTCTTCTTCCAGCGCATCATCTCCTTTTTGGGGCAAGGTTCCCTTGATAAGGCGAAGGATATTCGGCTGCTGTTCGTAATCCCGGAATCCGGCTCCGACCCCGATCTGTTCTATAATCATTTCGGGGATCGGACCATATTCGGAGACGAGCGAAGCGAGTGCGGCCGCGCCGGTCGGCGTTGTTAATTCGAAAGGGATATCGGAGGGAGCGATCGGGATTCCTTTGAGCAATTCGGCTGTCGCCGGCGCCGGAATGGAGCAGATCCCATGCGCGATTCGGATCTTTCCTGTTCCTGTCGGAACGGAAGAAGAATAAAGCTTGTCGAACTGCAAATGATCGAATCCCGCCGCGATTCCGGAGATATCGGCAATGGAGTCGGCGGCGCCTACTTCATGAAAATGAACCTCTTCCGGCGTGGTTCCATGAACAAACGCTTCCGCTTTTGCGATTCTTTTAAAGATATCGGACGCGATCTCTTTGGCCTTGGCTGTTAAGGAGGATTGGCCGATCATATCGAGAATATCGGATAAATGGCGATGTTTGTGTTCATGGGGAATTTTTACATCGACCTTGCAGGCGCGAAAGCCGTTTTTATTGACTTCCTGCCGGGAAAGCTCCAGCTCCGGAATATTAAAGGATCGGATCACATCTTCCAGAAGGGAGAAAGGAACGCCAACATCGACCAACGCTCCAAGGAGCATATCTCCGCTGATTCCCGATATGGTATCCAAATAGCCTATTTTCATTGCTTTTGCCATTGAATCTGATTCCTGTTCCTGTTTTTGGATAGATGGGATCGAAATCCCGATATAATATTTGCTTTTGACTGTTTTCATTTTTCGCGTCTTATAAGGAGAGAACGAAAAATGCGAATAAACAGATCAAGGCGGAAGATATCCTCATCTACCAGAATACCGCATTAAGAGAGATTTTCAATATCCTGCTGAAATAAAAACAGGAAAAATTTTTTTTCTGGGCCGGCTTGTTTTTCTTCTTTACTTGACAACAAAACAAAAAAGGGGTATAATCCATCTGTTTTTATATATTGGGGAATAGTTTACAGTTTTTTCTCTTTTTTCCGGAAGGTCAAATTTCGGGACAAAGAGAAGAATCTGAGGAAAACAAAGGCGGAATTTTTCGTGTACTCCAGAGATAATTTTGCATTAAATGCGGAGAGGCGAGTTTTTCGTAATATTTTTGATGTAATGGAATGCTTTTAAGAAATGAACAAAACAAAAACAATTTCAGATGATTGGTCGAAGCTTGCCGAATCCCTGGACGAAATCGAAATGAAGGACGATTGGACAGAGAACGGTTCGGGCAGTGAAGCACAGAACGAGGAAAAAGATTCTTCGGAAGAATCTTCCGGAAAGAAGCGCTCCGCTTCAGGACGATCTGTAAAAAAGAGTGCGGTAAAAAAGAGAACGCGTTCCAAAGAACCGACTCTTTTTGAAGAGGATCAGGAAATTTCCGAGCCGAAAAATCAGGCTGCGGAAGAGGTTTCTGCCGAAGAGCCCAAAAAAAAGGTAAAAAAAGAGAATGTTGCCCGACCGAAGAAAAAGGTAAAGAAAAGTTCTTCCCGATCCGCGAATCGTGCGGAAGCGGAAGCTTCTCCCGTCCTGGATCTCGTTTCCCAGATCCAAAAAATCGCAGGGGGAGATGAGAACTTCTTTGCAGGCGATTTCGAAGAGAAAGCACCGGAAAAAGCGGAAAGCAAGCCGATTGATTCCAAAAAATCCCTGAATGCAAATGAGGATTTATCGCTTGAGAGCTTTTTTGATATCGATGAGGAACCTTTGGAAATCCAATGGGGAAAACCGGCGCAGAAAAAAGAAAAGCCCGTCGAAAAATTCGAAAAGGAAGATCGAATTCCGGAAAAGAAACCGGCGCGAAGACGGGAAGTCCTTCCTGTTGAGGAAAATGATGAGGAAGAGGTTGATGAATTCCAAAAAGTGTCGAAAGTAACCGACATCAACCAATTCTTTGCGGATTCGGATGATCGTATTGAAATTCGATGGGGAAGTAAGAAAAGCGGATCCGCCGCTCCGGCTTCTTCGGAGAAAGAGAGTATTCCGGTTCGCAGTGAGGAACCAGGAAGAGACCGAAATTCCTCCGATAGGGACAGAAGAACAAGATCTGAAAGATCAGATCGTCCGGAAAGATCAGATCGACCAGCCCGGCCCGAGAGAGCGGAGCGTCCTGCCCGCCCGGAACGATTTGAATCGGAGAGAGAAAGAAGACCGGAAAGGCCCGAACGGTCGGAAAGGCCGGAAAGGGAAGATCGATCGGATTGGAAGTCCAATCGTTCCAGAAATGGTGAGCAAAGACGGCGCGAAGAGCCTGCTGCCGGCGGAGAGGAAAGATCCTTCAAGGAAGACCGCCGCGAAAACCGAAGGGAGAATCCGCGTGATTTTCGTCGGGACGATCGGCGCGACAGCCGGAGAGAAGATCGCATGGAAGATCGGGAACCGAGAAGATCGGCGCCTGAAGTTTCCGTGCCTTTTGAAAATTCGGATCCGGCCGGAAGTTCCCTTTCCGATAAATCGGAAAGAGCGTTCCCCAGCTGGGATGATGCCATTGTCAACGTTGTCAAAAACAACATTCAAAAGCATTCCAACCGAAAGGATAATCATAAAAGAGGCCGGTAGTCGGATCTTTGTGAACAATTTGTTCGGGAGAAATGAAACCGGATTCGGTTTTTTGTGAATTGCGTTTTCGCAGTTTCCTGATTTTCTCCCGATTTTCAAGATGAATTAACAATAAAAAGTATTGGAACACAATATGAATATAATCGATTTTTCCCTGCTTGCGGAAGCGGCAAAACCCGCTCCGCCTTCGACGGAACAGAGTATTTTCTCTGTTCTTATGATCGTTTCCATGATGCTGATCGTGATGTATCTCCTTTTTGTTCTTCCCAAAAAGAATCAGGAGAAAAATGCGCGAAAAATGATCGATTCTTTAAAGAAGAACGATAAAGTAATGACCACAAGCGGAATGATCGGTACCATTTATTCGATCGATAAAGATCAGAATGAAGTTGTTCTCAAAGTGGATGAGTCCAATAATACAAAAATTAAATTTTCTCTCGGCGCGGTTTACTTTGTTTTTAAGGACAAGGAAAAGGAAGCGGAAAAAGAGAAAGACAAACCGTAAATTTTACGGAACGTTTCCAAAATGGGGCAGTCGTTTTTTTTTTATGTTCCGCCGGTATGAAATCCCGGGGAACGGATCCGAATCCGGAAAAACGTGTCTGCTTTATCATAATTTTACCAATGATTTTGATGGAAGACTATTTGATGAAAAGGAAAAACTGTTTGCAAAAAATGCTCTTCTCCGGGCTGGCCGCCTTCTGTATGAGCATGATGCTCTTGGGGAGCATTTCGTCCCTGGTTGCGGAAGAAAAAGGAAATAATACCCCTGTTCCTGTAAAAGCGGATACCGTAAAGGCGGAAACCCCGAAGACGGAAGCTCCGAAAGCGGAAGCTGCAAAGACCGCTCCGAAGACGGAAGCCGCAAAGACAGATGCCGCAAAGACCGCTCCGAAGACGGAAACCCCGAAAGCGGACGCCGCAGAGGCAAAGGCTCCTGCCGCTCCGGCCGCAAGCGAGCAGGTGATGGCTCCGAGTGCCCCGGTTCCGGCGAAAAAGAATCATCAGGGGGCGATCAATTTCGCTGCTGTAATTGCACTTCTTTTGGTTTCCATCTTTTTGGCGCGATTTTTGGCAAAAGTTTTTGTATTGCCCGAAAAACAGAACGCTTACACGATTATTATCTTTCTTTTCGTTGGATCGCTTCTTTCGACGATTTTTGGAATTTACGGAAATCGTTTGAATCTTGGTATTGACCTTCGAGGCGGATCGATTCTTGTTTATTCGGTAAGTCCGAACATTGCGGACAACGCAACGGAACAGGAACGGCGCGATCAGGAAGGGAAAACGATTACAAATCAGCAGATGGGCGAATTGAAGTCGGCGCTGGCCCGGCGAATCAATCCCTCCGGTGTTCGGGAAATCTCGATTCAGGAGTTGGGAAACAATTCCGAAGTCAAGATCACCATTCCGGAAGCGGATGATGCCGAAGTCGCTCGTATTGAACGAATTATCAATTCTTCCGGTCAGTTGAAATTCCGGATTCTCGCCTCCACTACGGCGCCCGAAGAAAAAGAACTGATCGAATTGGCCCAAAAAATGAAAGACGGATGGAATGTCCTTCTTCCGAAGCCGGGCGGAAAAGACAGTATTATTTTGGGCGGAACCTGGGTTCCTGTCGATCCGACCCAGATGGACAGTGTTCGAAGCCCTGATCTCGTTCTGCGCAAGTCCCTTGCGGAAGTAAGAGATCCCAATGCGCCGGTTCCGACGACGGACGTCCTCGTTCTTGATCTTGCTCCTCTTTACGACGTGAACGGAAGACACATGGCGACGATTCGCGAAAGCGTCGGAAGCCGCGGAGATCCGGAAGTAATGTTCGCAATGAACACCGAAGGAGCCGAACGAATGCAGCATCTTACCTCGCGGTATAAAGCGGGCGCCGATCGTGAACGCGGCCGCCAGCTCGGTATCGTGATGAATGATTCGCTCTATTCCGCTCCGACGATTAACGATACGATCGGCCGATCCGGCGTGATCACGTTCGGACGCGATCTCGGCGCGGACAACCGGACCCGTATCCAAAAAGAGGTTCGGGATCTGATCCAGGTAATGAACGCCGGTGTTCTTCCCGCGAAATTGTCGGAGGAACCGGTTTCCAGTATGGTAACCGGACCGACCCTCGGGGCGGATACCATCGAAAAAGGGAAAAACTCCATCCTCTGGGCCGGAGCTCTTGTTCTTCTGTTCATGATCGCTTACTATGGATTCGGCGGTATGATCGCGAGCTTCGCGGTGATTATGAACCTGCTGTTGATTATGGCCTGTATGCTCGGTCTTCGTGCGGCCTTTACGCTTCCCGGTCTTGCCGGTCTTGCGTTGACCGTCGGAATGGCCGTTGACGCGAACATCCTTATTTTTGAACGAATCAAGGAAGAGGTCAATAATGGAGCAACCCTTCGAATGGCGATTCGAAATGGGTTCCAGCGCGCGTTTTCCGCGATCGTTGACTCCAATATCACAACCATGCTTACCGCGGTGATCCTGTATGCGGTGGGAACGGAACAGATCAAAGGGTTCGCGGTTACCTTGTTCCTCGGGGTCGGATTCAGTATGTTTACGGCAACCTATGTGTCCCGAGCGATTTTTGAAACCTGCGAAAAGATGGGATTCATCGGAAAGCGCTGTGTTTACCCGATCCTTCCCGGACTTAAACCGTTTGGAAAAACAAATATCAATTTCATGGCGGGAAGAAAAATCGCCCTGCGAATTGCGACGATCATTATTATCGTCGGGATTATCGCCGTATTTGCCCGCGGTAAAGGAATTTTTGATATCGACTTCGTCGGCGGTGTTGAAGTTCAAACCGTTTTCAAGCAGCCGCAGGATATTTCGAATATCCGCGCGAAGTTGAAAGAGCTGCCGGACCTTTCGGTCAGTAATCTTTCGCTGTCGAAAGACCGCATGGGTAATCCTGTCAAGGAAAATACCTTCTTTACGATTTGTACTTCCTGTCCTCCGAACAAGGTGGCCGACCAGTATCGCGATGAGGTGGAGGCCCTTTTGAAAAAGGCGTTCGGATCCGATCTCCGCCATTATACGTTCTCGTATAAAGTAACCGGAACGGATCAGGCTCCTGTGAAGGGAAGTGTTGACAATAAAAAAGAGAATCGTGTTTTGGCTGAAGTCCAGATCAATCCTCCGATGAGTGCGGATGTAATCCAGGGATACATCGAAGATCAAAGAGATACTATTCTCAAGGGCAAGGGAACCGGCGCGGACGATATCGAAAAGATCGCCGTTGAAGTTCTTGCTCCGGCCGGAAAGAAAATCGCGAAAGACGCTCCGAACGATCAGTGGAATGTCGCGATCACAACGGAAGATAAGGCTCTTACCGAAAATATCCTTAAACTGGTCGAAAAAAATGTCAATGAAAAACAGACCTTCGAAGCCTCCAATACGATCGGAAGTTCTGTTGCCGGATATGCCCGAACTCAGGGGCTCATCGCTCTGCTGGGAAGTTTGATCTGCATTATCCTTTACATTTGGGTCCGATTCACCAAGATCGTCTTTGGACTTTCCTCTGTAATCGCATTGGTCTACAATGTTTTGATCGCTCTGGGCGGGATTGCGCTCAGCTATTGGCTCGCTCCTTATTTCGGATTCCTTGGAATCAGCGAGTTCAAAATCGGACTGCCGACCGTTGCCGCCTTCCTTACGATTATCGGATACTCCCTGAACGATACGATCGTTCTCTTCGACCGTATTCGTGAAGTCTTCGGTAAAGGAACCCGTTTAACAGAAGAAATCGTGAACAGAAGCATCAATCAGACTTTGAGCCGAACGGTTTTGACCTCTATTACGACTTTGTTTGTCGCCGTGGTTCTTTACTTCTTCGGCGGGGCGAGCATTCATACGTTTGCCTTTACGATGTGTCTGGGAATCGTTTTCGGAACACTTGGAACCATTTTCGTCGCTTCGACTTATCTCCTCTGGTTGATGCAGATGGAAGAGAAAAAGAAAAACGCTCCTGCTGCCCCGAGTATTGATAAATACGATGGCAAGAAAAACGACAAGTACGAAGGAAAGAAGGCTGCGAAAGCCTGATTCCCTTTGATTTCATGATAAAAAACCGTCCGTAAGGGCGGTTTTTTTGTGGACTTTCTCTGTCCGGAGGAACCTTTTCGACCCATGTTTTTTCTTTTTTTCGTTCTTTTTTTGCAGATTTGCTTGCATTTTCTTTCATTTTTTGGACAATAAGGAACAGGAAGGATCGGAAGAGCGGATCTTCTGATTCTTCGAAAAAGGAATTTCAGGAAAAGACGATTCTTTTGCGTCTTTTTCGATATTGTTTTCCATGGAGATCTGTTTTTTAAAAGGAGTCAATTTTAATGAAAAAAAAGATCGGAATGTTTCTTGGTGTATTGTTTTTGATGAATGTGTCCCTTTTTGCCGGGGAAATTTCGTTTTTCGGCAAGACCGACAAAAATCCTTTAAACTATAAACCCGGTGAAAAGATCGTTTTTACTGTTCAAACGCTTGAGGATGGAAAACCGGTTGCGGGAAAAGAACTTCTCTGGACAAGGGAAGGGGACGACGGGATTACGGAAAACGGAACCGCCATTTCTTCCGATAAGGAGCCGCTTACGATTACGACCAAATTGGAAATCGCGGGATTCGTTCATCTGATCGTTCGCGTGAAGGGACTCCAGGGAAAAGATAATCAGAAGTTCAACGGAGGTGCCGGCGTTTTGATCTATGCGATTGGCAAAACCGTCGAACCTGCCGATTTCGACGCTTATTGGGACGCGCAAAAGGCAGCTCTTGCCAAGGTTCCTGTCCGCGCTTCTCTCAAAAAGCTGGAAAGCGCCAATCCAAAATTTGAAGTCTATGATGTCGTCGTCGATTGCCTTGGCAAGCCGGTTCGCGGAATTATGTGCAAACCGGTCGGGGCAAAGGCAAAATCGCTTCCCGCTTACGTTTTTTATCATGGATACGGTGTCAATTCTTCTTCACGAAGAATGATTCCGAACGCATTGTCTTTTGATGTCAATGCAAACTCTGTTCTTAATGAACAGCCGAAAGAATATTACGAGAATCTGAAAAAGACAACACTGAAGGGATACGGATTTTCTGTTGAGGAAAATTCAAAACGGGAAACGAGCTATTGGAACGGCGTTCTTCTTCGCGTAATGCGCGCCCTTGATTATATCAAGCAGCAGCCGGAATGGAACGGAAGAGATCTGAGCGTTTCCGGAGGAAGCCAAGGCGGATTTCAGTCTCTTTCCGCGGCCGGACTTGATTCTGATGTCTCCTTTTGCAGCGCGGCTGTTCCCTGGATGTGCGATATCAGCGGGAAAGAGGAAAATGGACGGGTCGGATCCCTGTTCCGTCCGAAATGGACTCCCGCTCTCGGATACTTTGACACTGCAAATCATGCCCGAAGGATCAAATGCCGAACCAATATTTCCGCAGGATTGGGCGATTATGTCTGCCCGCCGTCCGGTGTAATGGTCCTTTTCAATCAGATCGGAGCTCCGAAAAAGCTCACCTTCAATCAGGGACAGACCCATGGGTATCATATGCCGAATGCCCAGTCGTTCGTTTTGAATAAAGGTATGTAAACAATCATCAGGGGAAATATCTCCATGATCCGGCGTATTGCCCGTTTGCAGAGTCTATATTTGATTTAAATGGGGAAGTTCGGGGGGGTGCGTAAATTATTTCGTGCTTCCCTTTCGGAGAAAAACGCGGATCGGCGGGATTTCACCCCCTTGATTAATGTTCTTTTACCGCTATAATTAGACGGTATCGTGAATTCTGAAAATATCTTGACTATGTTCCGGACGGTCCGGAATGTTAAAAGATGAGTATTTTAAAACAGGAATTTAATCGAACAGACAAAACCACGGATTCGGACGTATTGAATACGGATCGAATCGAAAAAAAGATGAGGAATTTGAAAATGACCATTATGAACAAAGAGGAAAAACAGCAAATCATCACCGATTATCGAAGAAACGATAAGGATACCGGAAGTGCGGAAGTCCAGATCGCCCTTCTTACGAAGAAAATCAACGCGTTGACCGAACACATGAAGATCAACAAAAAAGATTTTTCGACCCGTCGGGGACTTTTGCAGATGGTTGGACGCCGTCGCCGTTTGCTCGACTATCTGAAGCGAACGAATCAGGACGGATACGTCGAAGTAATCAAGCGTCTTGGAATTCGTAAGTAGTTTTCTTTTTCTGATTCGCCGCGGCTTGCGGTGCGGATTGTGAATTCGTTTACTGATTTTCCCGATGGGGATGGATTGCGGGAATTTTCAGATTTATTCTGAACTGCTTCGGGGAAAATGCCGTATGATTCGGGATTTTCCCGCTTTCCCTTTCCGGAATCCGGAATCTTCTTCAGGAAATATCGGTTGATTCAAGTGTCTTTTTTTAAAAGGTTGTCGTGCAGTGTGTATGCAAAGGGATCGCAGGTCCTTTTGTTCGTTCAGCTTGAAAGTTGAGGATCTTTTCTAAACGCTCAAGCTCTGTTGTTTTGTGTATCGGGAATGTTTGTCGTTTTTTTCAAGGGCGAAGCAGGTTCCTTGAATTTGGGATTCAAATCCCGTTTTATGTCGGTATGATGAAAGTAAAAAGGTAAAAAATTGAAAGTAAGAGTTGAAAAAAAAATCGGAAACCGGACCCTTTGGATGGAAACCGGTGAATTGGCCAAGCAGGCTCACGGAAGTTGTCTTATCGGATGTGATGATACAGTTGTAATTTGTGCGGTTACTACGGCCCCGAGCAGACCCGGCTCGGATTTCTTTCCGTTGACTTGCGATTATCGTGAACGTCCCGCCGCGGCCGGAAAATTCCCCGGCGGATATATTAAAAGAGAAGGACGCCCCGGCCTGAAGGAAATTTTGACTTCCCGTCTCATGGACCGTCCGATGCGCCCCCTTTTCCCCAAAGGGTTCTTCAATGAAGTCCAGGTCTCCGCTCTCGTTTTGGCAAGCGATCAGTCCGTGGATCCCGATATTATCGCGATGAACGGAGCCGCAATGGCCGTTCAGCTCAGTCCCGTTCCTTTCCAGGGACCTTTGGCCTCCGTGCGGCTCGGCTTGATCGACGGCGAGTTCGTTCCCTTCCCCGCATTCGATCAGCTCGAAAACAGCGAACTTGATCTCGTGATCTCCGGAAACACCGATTCCGTTCTCATGATCGAAGGGTTCGCACGGGAATTGCCCGAACCGAAAATGTATGAAGCCATTATGAAGGCTCATGAATACGTGCGCGCCATTTGCGAACTCCAGTTGGAAATGATGGAAAAGGTCAATCCGGAAAAAATGGAGTTCACGCCTCCTCCGACCGGTCCGATCTATGATCAGCTGATCAAGCTCTATTATGATAAATATCATGATGCGAAAAAAACGTCCGGAAAACTTGCCCGGGCCGAAGCCTGCAATGCCGTTCATGAAGCCGCAATGGCCGAGTTGACCGCTAAAGTTGAAGATATGGCCGATCACGATCCGTCCGAACCGCCGTTCTCTTCTGAACTGTTTGAAGTTGCCTGGCATGAATTCGAAGAACGGGTCGTTCGCGATATCATTCTCTCGAAAGAACGTTTGGATGGCCGCGGGGTCAAAGAAGTCCGTCCGATCGAATGCCGGGTCAATGTTCTTCCGCGAGTTCACGGATCCGCCGTTTTTCAACGGGGAGAAACTCAGGCTTTGATCACGGTAACCTTGGGGACCACAAAAGACGAGCAGCGCGTCGAAGGTCTGTTTGAAGAATACAGCAAGAAGTTCATGCTCGATTATAATTTCCCCTCCTTCTCGGTGGGGGAATGCAAACCGAATCGGGGAACAGGACGGCGGGAATACGGGCACGGCGCTTTGGCCGAACGAAGTGTCAAGCCGGTTTTGCCGGATTCCGATGAGTTCCCTTATACGATCCGGATCATCTCCGACATTCTCGAATCCAACGGATCCAGTTCCATGGCGACCGTTTGCGGCGCGACCCTGGGTCTGATGTCCGCCGGCGTTCCGATTCATAATCCGGTTGCCGGTATCTCCATCGGACTGGTTAAGGAAGCGGATGGACGATGGATTACGATCACCGATATCATGGGCGATGA
The DNA here is from genome assembly GCA_030539035.1 of Planctomycetia bacterium. Lineage (GTDB taxonomy): Bacteria > Planctomycetota > Planctomycetia > Pirellulales > Thermoguttaceae > JAUNBG01. The sequence goes on along the minus strand of JAUNSU010000078.1, from coordinate 3,121 downwards.
AGATCATTTCGGCGATATGGACTTCAAAGTTGCCGGTACCCAGAACGGAATTACCGGGATCCAGCTTGATCTGAAGACCGACGGGATCAGTCGGGAGATCATTCTGCAAACCTTAAAGCAGGCGAGGGAAGCCCGAATCGGGATCTTGCGCAAGATGATCAGCGCGGTTCCCTGTCCGGCCGAGAATATCTCCAACTTCGCTCCGCGTCTTCTGAAAACGAAGATCGATCCCGACAAGATCGGATTGCTTATCGGACCCGGCGGAAAAACCATCCGCGGTATTCAGGAAGCGACCGGTGCGTCGATCGAAGTCGATAACGACGGTAATGTCGCTGTCGCCGCGATTGATGAAGAGAGCGCAAACGCCGCGATGAAGGAAGTCTCCAAGCTGACCGCAACGGTCGAATTGGGTAAAGTTTATGAGGGCGTTGTCTCCAGTATCCAGAATTTCGGCGCGTTCATTGAGATCCTTCCCGGACGGGACGGGCTTTGCCATATCAGCGAACTGTCCGATGAATATGTCGATGATATTCACAAGTTCTGCAAACTTGGTGATAAATTTGATGTCAAGGTGATCGCGATTGATGAACAGAATCGGGTCAAGTTGAGCCGCAAGGCCGTTCTCCTTGATCAGAAGCGCGAGAGAGATCAGGAGTAATACTCCTTTTTGGACTTCGGTCTGTTTCTGGTATTGCGATCAATTTCAAAGGTTGAGTTTTTGTCCTTTACTGTTTTGTACAATGGAATCAGTGCGGATAATTCTCAGCCTTTTCTTTTTTTACTCATATTGTAAAAATATTTTTGTTTGGAACCACGGATAAACACGGATGAAATCAATATAAGATTCGGGGCTGATATTTTTGATGAAAACGTGTTTTTACCAAAAAATTATCCGTGAAAATCCGTGAAATCCGTGGTTTCAAAATCGGTTATTTACAGTTTGAGTTTTTAGAATCGAATTGTTTAGGAAAAGGGATTTTTATGGAATCGGAATTATGGTATAAGGACGGTTTGCGTTTCGGCTGCCGCGGCTGCGGTATTTGCTGTACAGGAGAAGAAGGATATGTATGGGTAACCGCAAAGGAGATCCGCGATCTTGCGAAGGCTTATGGAATTTCTGCTGTGGATTATGAAAACGCTTTTGTGCGCAGAGTCGGTCGAAAAAAGAGTTTAAAGGAACTTCCAAACGGCGATTGTGTGATGTTTGATCGAAAGACGAAAGGGTGTCGTTTGTATGAGCAGCGACCAGTTCAATGCCGGACCTGGCCGTTTTGGGAGGATAATATTGACTTGCCGAGTTCCTGGAAGAAAACGGCGAAATTCTGTCGAGGGTGCGATAATCCCGACGGAACTCTTTATTCTCTGGAGGAGATCCGCGAGCGCGCTGATCAAAAATTTTAGAGAGGAGAAAAGGGACCGGGAGTAAAATTTGCCGGGATACACACAAAGTAACGCGTGTGGATAATATAGATAAACTCATTTCGGGGTCCTTTTTCTTTAACCAGCGACGAAGTCGCATACGGAGGGCGGGTCATCTTGGCCGCCCCTATCCCGACGGCAACGCCGGAGGGCCTTCCCGATAACCGTGGAATTTTTAAAAAAAATAAACTCCCATTAAACCGGGGAATAAGAGAAAAACAAGATTTTTGTGTGCGGTTGGAATCCGAGCGCTGGGACGGTGGCCGTCCCGGCCGCACCGAGCGATCTGAATTCCCTGAAAGCGTTGTGGAGCCTTATCGGATAAACACAAATAATCACGATATTACTTAACTCGGCTGGATTCGCCAATAATCAGCGCCCCGATAGGGGCAGTGCATTCCAGCCCGGGGCAGAGCACAAACATGAAATGTTTGTGCGGTACCCCGGGTCAACGCCCCACCAACAGCAGCGCGCTGTAAGCGCAGTGCAAAAAAACAACCGGTAAATCAGCGACCAACGGAAGCGGGTCCTCGGCAACCGCGCGGCAGCGCGAACTGGGAGCGGCGTCTCGCCGCCGACCGGAATTAGGTAATAAACACCGCCCGGGGAATCGTGGTTCACCCCTTATTCGAATCACCTCGTTTTTTAGAGATTTTTACCGCTTTACAGAGCGGCGGCGTTGCCGCCGTGGATAAGCGAGGACGCTTATCCCTCCCAGCGCTCGGGTTCCCGCCTTACACGGTATCCTTGTTTTTCTCCGCTTCCCCGGGTTAATGGGAAATTGTGTATTTTAAAGACTCCACGTCTATCACAGAGCGGCGGCGCTGCCGCCGGGTGCCCAAGATGGGCACCATCCCAGCGCTCGGGTTCCAACCGTGTTCGGCAATCTTTATTTTTTTCCGCTTCCCCGGGTTAATCGGTGATTGTGCTTTTTATAAACTCCGCGTCTATCACAGAGCGGCGGCGCTGCCGCCGGGGATAAGCGAGGACGCTTACCCCTCCCAGCGCTCGGGCTCCAGCCGTTTTCGGTATCTTTATTTTTCACCGCTTCCCCGGGTTAATGGGAGATTGTGTTTTTTAGAGATTTCAACCCTATTTTTGCACTGCCCTTTCAGGGCGCACGGAGAAGGTGAAAGTATACCCGGGGTGCCGGTCGCTTCGCTCCCTTGCCCCGGGCTGGAATGCACTGGGCTTTCAGCCCGCAGGATTCGGGTACAACATCGAAAACAGATTATTCATATTTGGCCAAAGACCGTATTACTTCACCCGGCTGAAAATACCATTAATCAGCGCCCCGACAGGGGCAGTGCCTTCCAGCCCGGGGCAGAGCACAAACATGAAATGTTTGTGCGGCACCCCGGGTCAACGAACCCCAAAACAGTAGCGCGCTGTAAGCGCAGTGCAAAAAGAACGAAGAACCCACGACGGAGGTAAAACAACGGCGAATACGAGAATTTTCTATATTCGATGTTTATTCAAGTACAGGCGGACGAGACGTCCGCGTTCCAGTCCTGTCTTCACGGTAATCAATGTTTTTCTACTTCCCCGGGTTAATGGGAGATTGCGCTTATTGGAGATTTCAACTCTATCACAGAGCGGCGGCGGGGCCGCCGGACGACGAGGAGAAGACAGAGGGGACAAAGGGGACAATGAGGACACAAAAGCGCCGGTCCCCGCTAATCACTAAACACTAATCACTAAT
>JAUNSU010000077.1 GCA_030539035.1 Planctomycetia bacterium | reverse complement strand
CCGTGTTTATCCGTGTCATCCGTGGTTCCAAACAAAAATCTGTTTACAGTTTAAATACATTATCTGAAATAGAACGGCGAATCGGCAAGAATATCGGCAAAAGGGAAAAATATTGAAAAAAAAGCGGGAAGAGGACAAGCTCTTTCCGCTTGGTAAGGATCGGATTGATCACGAATATCGAATGAAGATTATCTTCGAGTTCGAATCGCTTTCAAGGTCTGTTCGATTTCGTCGCCCATCTGGAGAAGGTGGGCTTTTGAATAGGAATCGAGCTTGGCATCACCATCGAGGACACCGTTGATCTTTTCCTTGAGATCGATCAATTCCATTCGGGCAATACTGGTGAAATCGTTCATTCTTGTTCCGCTGTATCCGGTATACATACCGTAGTAGAGTCCATACAGATAGATGTAATCGGAGGGGCCGAGCACATTTTCGTTCAGTTTTTCGACATACATCCGCTGAAGATTTCGCCGCGTGGACGAGATAGCCTGTTTTGCAAGGGTATAATTTCCGGATTTCAGTCCGTTGAGTTCCGCGAAGATCGATTGGGTAAGTCCGTGAACCATTTCCGCGGCGGTGAAGAGATCTTTTTCGTTGGAAGCGCGGAATTGCGCATCGTTGAGATGGCTCAAACGAATGGGATCCAGAAGCTCTTCCATAAACAGATTTTGCCAAAGAAGGATATCATCATGAATACTCATATCGTATCGCATGGAGATGGAAGATCCCCAATGATACCATCGGTTTGGCGCGAGGTAATTATAGATGTTCGAAGGGATTTTATAGCTGTTTACGCCGAATACTTCTTTTTTCAGAAGATCGAAGGCGGCTCTTTGCTCTTTAGCGGAGACCATTTCGAAAGGAGCCCGTCCGTTTGCGTCTCCTTTGAAGTCCCGATTGATGTGCATTCCGCCGATATATTTAGTTGCGAAATAAAGGGCGTTTGCATGGGCAAAGAGGAGCATATTATATCGGGTCGATAATTTCCGATAGCTTTCGCCGTCCTTAACGATACGGTCGTTCAGGCCTTTTAAGACATCTTTAACGAGCCGAACACGCAGTTTTGAGTATTCGAGCGGGCTTTTTCCAAGGTCGAACGTATTGACCAGAGGATCGCTTGTGAGATTATAGCAATCTTCATCTGTTGCGAAGTTGTATTCCGGTTTAGTCTGCAAGGAGGCGATCTTTTTCAGATCATCGAGTTCGGAGTCGGTGGACTTGCTGAAATCCTTGTATCCGTATTCGATCGCCCAATAATCGTATTTTCCGAGTTTGGTGGGATAATAATCACCCTGCTTCATTCCTTTGGGCATGATATTGACGGGCATATATTCCATTACGGATCCGGCATATCCGAATTCGGCGGTTTTCGCGGGATCATTCAATTCTTCGAGTGTTAAAAGAGTACTCAATTTGAAATTGTGCCGAAGTCCGAGAGTATGTCCGACCTCATGGGTTGCGAGATATTGCAGACCCTGATTGATCAGCTTTTTCCGCTCTTCGTCCTGTTTCTTTTTCATTTCGGTTTCTTTGGTTTTTCGGGCGGCTTCGAGTTTAGCCTTTTCGGCGGCTTTTTCCGCATCGGTTTTTTCCGGTTTCTTTTCGTCGGATTTTGATTTTTTCGGATCATCCTTTACGTTCTTTGCCGCCTTGGTCTCTTTGGAATCACTTTTGGCGGGATCAGCTTTGGCGGAATCGTTTTTGGACTGGGCGTCCTTGGCGGGCTTACCGCTTTTAGCGGATTTTTGATCTTTCGCTTTTTTCTCCTTTTTGGCATCTTTTGCGCCGACGATCTGATCTTTGGAAGGCGCATCGGAAGAATCAGGAGTATAGAGTTCATCGGCGGTCATTACATCAAAGAAGGTCATCGCCAACCCCATCTGCTGGGAATAGAAGAGAGATTCATTGACCTGCGGGCGGAAACGTTCCCGATCTTCCTGATTCAATTCCTCAAAATTGAATTTGGGGTCCAATTTCATCTCTTTTGTTCGGGGACGAACTTCGAATGGACCGGCCAACTGCTTGGCAAGATCTTTGGGAGAGTAAAGTTCGAAAGTACGATTCCAGCTTGTAATAAATCCGACATCCAGGATCACATCGGCATCGAGGACTTCTCCGTTGAGAGGATTGACCCGATTGGGACCAATCGAGAATCCAACATTGGCCGTACTCCATCGAATCGTATTGTAATTGATATCTTCGGGATCCCAGGTATCATTATCTTCCTGCTGCCGAACTTCGATCGCATTATAGAAGCCGGCTTTTTCGAACGCTTTATTCCATTCGAGGATTCCGTCCCGGATCGGCTTTCGATACTGGTAAGGAACGGTTTTTTCGAGCCAGAAGATAATCGGTTTTTTGGCAAGGGAAGTATCCGCGCCGGATTCCATTTTTTTCAGGTTCCAACGGGAGATGTATCGGACGAAATTGCCGTCGTCCGGATTTTTCGAGTAATTTTTGAGGACGGTATTGAAATATCCGACCCGTTCGTCGGCGTATCGGGGCTGATATCCGGAATTCGGCAATTTACTGATGGAGTAATGAACATTGATCGAGATTCCGCGCGTATCCATTACATTATTCGAAATGGAATTTCCGTAGTATCCGCCTCCGGAATAGGTTGCGGCGACTTCCAATTCCATATTGTCTTTAAGTCCTTTTACTTTTGCCCAAGTCGATCGATCCCCGGCGAAATAGAAACCGGGAAGAGCCTGTGAAGAGATCTGCGGAAGATCGCTCATAAAGATCGAGGTCAAGTCGATTATATCTCCGCCCTTGGGACCTTTTGCGAGAATCGGAAGACTGAAAAGAATACTGTCGGTGAAAGCGATGGAAACCGCCTTGGCTTCTGGAGTTCCCGAGTTGGCCTGATGCCGGAAATTGCGTCGAACGATCTGAATCCGATCGTCCACTTTTCGGAACTGCCAAAGCATATCGTCTCCGAAATCCCAAGACCATCCGGCAAGAAGGGGGGCCCGTCCGATTCCTTTGGCGATCGAAATGATAATGATAAAGTCTGTATTCAGATCGCCCGAAGCGGCTTCCATATAGAGTTTATTTTTATGGCGGTAAAAATTCAAAAGACCGGGAACAGGAGTTGCTTCCGGCGCAATCGTCTTAAATTCCGGAAGTTTTCCTTGTGAAGACGATGTCGTTGATACTGTTTTCGCGGGAACGACAACCGTAATTTTTTCCTGTGCGGACAGATCCCGTTCCAGAAAAAACAGGCCGGCCAAAAAAAATGCAACTGCAAGAAAACTTCGACTCATTCGTACTCTTTCCTTTCACACCAAAGATGGGAACAATCAAGGCTGTATAAAACAGACATTTTGTCTATTTTACCTGATTTGTAAATTTTTTCCATTAAAAAAAGACTTTTTTTTCAAAAAAATGCAAAAAATTGTTGCAAACAGGGTAAAAAGGGAAATCAGGGCTCCCCAATAGAAGGAGGAGGGGAGATATTCCATTACGACGGAAAACTCTCCGGCGGGCATTTCCAGGCGGCGGAAGATCCTGTTTTCCGGATAAACGGGGAGAGAAAAGGTCTTTTCATCCGATTTTGATCGGGCTTCCGCTTTCCATTCCGGCCAATACTGTTCGGCAAGGATTACAGATGCGGGTTCTTTGAGGTGAATATCCATTTCGATCCGATTCGGATCAAAGCGGGTGATTCGAACGGATTCCCCTTCGAGCGGTTTGCGTCCGATCCGGATTCGGTCGGCGGGCGCTTGAAATTTCCAAAGAAGCGTATTGATCGGCCAATCGTGGTCCAGAAGATCGAAGAAATTTTTAGGATCGTCAAAAAAAGAATACATTCGCGGCATTAACCGATCAACGGGAAGCGTATGAGATATCTTGACCTCCTGATTCTTCACATTCCGGTAAGGCAATACAAAATAAGTAATCCCAAGATCGCGGAATCGCCGGGCAACGGAAGGATCATTATAAGATCGGGCGAAATCCTTCTTCAGGGAATTCAGATAAACGGCGTAATCCCGATTCATCATGGTTCCTTGCGCACTTGCGATTCCGATTCGGTTGGGATAGCTGTACTTGGGGGCCAGTGTTTTTCGATCCCAAAGGGCCCCTTTCTGAATTCTCATGGAATTGTCGATAAGGGCGAGCGGATTCCATTCCACGTATCGAAAAGCCCGGGGCGGAATGATCGGATCTGTATTCGAATGTTCAATTTCTTCAACGAGCAGCGGTTTATCATGGTAAAAGGAGTAAGGGACAGTGAAAACAAATCCGGCATTAGCGCGAAAGAGATCGAGAGCAATGATCAGCAGAATTCCCAATGAGAAGCAGTTGGCGGACCACTTTTTCTTTTCGCGGTATTTGGAAAAAACATGAAAGAGGAAGAGAATGGCCGCTCCTTGAAAAAAGGCCTGAAAAACGACTTGCCTGGCGCCAAAGACATCGAATTTTTAATTGGAGGACCCCGGGCAACTTTCCAAGACGGCTAAAAAGAAGTCGCCGAGGAGTAAAAAAACGACCGTTCCAATGAGAGAAAGGACGAAAAAAATACGGGTAAATCGCTGAAATCGCGGATTTTCGGCCGATTGATCCCAACCGAGTCCCGCAAGGATCGACAAAGCGAATCCGAAAGGAACCATCATTTTGGCGGGATAGCGGAACATGGAAAAGCCGGGAAGGATCAAGTTCATGAACCAATAGACGCCTCCAATGGGATCACCGCTCTTGATGGAGAGATTTTGCGGCGATCCGAACAGATGCGAGAAAAATCGGACGATCCATCCGATTCCGAATCCGCCCCCGGCTGCGAGGAAAGAAAGAAGGAGGATCCACGAGATCCAGCGGCGGACCGGATTATCAGAACTTCCGACGCGTAACAGGGTAAACATGGAAAATCCGAGTAAAAGCGGCAGTATTCCCATATAAATCGCTGGGTTCCAGATCTGATCATCATAGGGAAGGAAGGAGAGCCAACGCGTCGATTCGCTGCTGAAATCACCGCCGATATTCGGCCAAAGCAATTCGATTGTTCTCCAGGGAGCGAAGCTGAAATGATAAATACTGGAAGAATGGGAAACGGAATGGATATTTTGGGATAAAATACCGGAAAACAGGGGCTCCGTTTGGTCCGATTTCATAAGATAAGGGGGGATTTCCCATAAGGAGACAGGAGCGGAATCGGAGAAACGATCGCACCTTTGGGCCATCAGACTACCGGGGATCATTTGAACCGCCGCAAGCAGACCGGCAAGAAGGGCGGCTCCGGCCAAAAGGGAAAGATTCCGAATCCGCATACGAACAGGGGAGGGGGGATTCGCAGGGAGATCGGGATCTTTTTGCCGGGAATGAAGGGAAGGATCAAAAAAGATGACCCAAAAAATGAGGAAAAGACCGATCAAATACGCCGATTGCGGTTCTCCTCCCAAAATCATCAGGGCAAGGATCAAGGCCAATTCAACAAAACGGGCAAATGATTTTTTTTCAATGAGAGCAAGTCCGGCCTGAATTCCCCAGGGAAACCATGCGGCTCCGATCAGGAAGACCAGATTGGAATATTGGAAAAAGAGATTTCCGCCAAAGGTCCAAGAAAGCGCGCCGATCCCGGCTCCGAGTGGAGAGATCTTCCAATATCGAAGGAGTCGAACCATCCCCCAGAACGCAAGGGGATAATGAAGGAGAATATACCATTTAAAGGCAAAATCAAAATGGTGGGGGAAGAGGAAAAAGATCAGTTTTCCCGGGTAAAAAACGGAAGAAGTCGGATTGGCGGCGAGCGGCTGCCCGAGATTATCATAAGGATCCCAAAGAGGCGTTCTTCCCTGTTCCCATTCCTGCTGGATCTGCTGGAAAAGCGGATAATAAAAATTGGCGGAATCCCGCACGCAAAATTGATCCGCGCAAAAGATCAAGGTCCAAAAAAGTCCAAGGAATAAAAGAAGAAAAGGAACGAAAAAAGATCCGTTTAAGAATATCGTTTGAAATTTTTTCACGCGATTTTCCGGTTCCGATACGGGGATTGGATCCGATTTTACAGTGGATAATTTCATTCCAGCCGGGTGAATAAAGGGATTTTTATCAATTTCGCGCTTGAAATCACGCAAAAATGAATCAGAACATTGAAAATCGAGTGAACGCAAGCAAAATGAATGCGTCCATAGGGGTATTATAAACCTTTTCGATTCCCTTGCAAGATCAAGGATTCTTTTCCTTTTGGCGGAAAATTCATTTTAACCGCGGGGGATTCATTTTATAAAGGGCTGTGATATACTTATTAAATATTAATGGACAATTATTCCCCGCTCAATTTTGCAGATTTTCAGGAAAAAATCAATGCCGAAATACGAACCTTCGATTGTAGAGCCTAAATGGCAGCAGTATTGGGAGAAGAACGCGACGTTTGAGGCGCCCCGTCTTCCGAAAAATGGACAAAAAAAATATATTCTCGATATGTTTCCTTATCCCAGTGCGAATGGACTCCATGTCGGACATCCGGAAGGATATACCGCAACGGATATCATGAGCCGATACTATCGCATGAACGGATTTTCCGTAATCCATCCGATGGGATGGGACGCATTCGGGCTTCCTGCGGAACAGCACGCGAAAAAAACGGGGATCCATCCGCGAACAACGACGGAAAAAAATATCGCGAATTTTCGCCGGCAGCTTAAAATGCTCGGATTCAGCTATGATTGGACCCGTGAGGTCGCAACCACCGATGTCGCCTACTTTCGATGGACGCAACAGATCTTTTTGATCCTGTTCGATACATGGTATGATAAAAGCCAAAAGAAGGGACGCCCGATCGCGGAGCTTCCGATCCCGGATGAGATTCGCGCGGATGGGGAGAAAGCGGTTCAGGAATATATCGATGATCATCGCTTGGCTTATCAGCTGGAAGCGCCGGTGAACTGGTGTCCGGAATTGGGAACCGTGCTGGCGAATGAAGAAGTGATCGGCGGAGTAAGCGAACGGGGAGGATATCCGGTTGTCCGTCTTCCCTTGCGTCAATGGATGCTTCGTATTACCGCTTACGCGGACCGATTGGAAGAGGATCTGGATGATCTCGACTGGTCGGAGAGTATTAAACTCCTTCAAAAGAACTGGATCGGACGCAGTATCGGAGCGGAAGTCGATTTCTTTATCGGATCTCCCAATGATTTTGATTCGTGGAAAGAGCAGAGGAAATCGGAAGGATTTCCCCGGAAACCGCAGGATAATGTGCTCCGCGTTTTTACAACTCGACCGGATACGCTTTTCGGAGCGACTTATATGGTGATCTCGCCCGAACATCCGCTTATAAACAAATTGACAACGGAAGATCGAAAGGCGGAAGTCGATTCTTATTGCGAACAGGCCGCTTTTAAATCGGAGTTGGACCGAACGGATCTTGCGAAAGAAAAGACCGGTGTTTTTACCGGATCTTACGCGCTTAATCCGGTGAGCGGATTGCCGATTCCGATTTGGGCGGCCGACTATGTTCTCGCGTCTTACGGGACCGGGGCGATTATGGCCGTTCCGGCACATGATACACGCGATTTTGAATTTGCCCGTCAATTCAATCTCCCCATTATTCAGGTTGTCGCTCCCAAAGATGGAAAAGAGATTGATGTTCAGAAAGCGGCTTTTACGGAATTGGGAATTGCAGTCAACAGCGGCTCCTGGAACGGAACGCCGACAGCGGAGTTCAAGGAAAAGATCAGCGCTCAGTTGGAAAAAGACGGGGCGGGGCGGCAAGCGATCAATTACAAACTTCGCGATTGGCTCTTCAGCCGCCAGCATTTTTGGGGCGAACCGTTCCCGATCCTGCATGAGTTGGGACCGGACGGGATGCCAAACGGAGTGATCCGCGCTCTTTCGCCGGAAGATCTTCCTGTTGATCTCCCCTCCGGGATCCAGTTCGAAGTCGAGCATCATACGCCGGAGCCTCCTTTGGAAAAGGCTCCTTCCGATTGGCTTTATATCGAAAAGGACGGAAAGAAATACAAACGGGAAACGAATACGATGCCGCAATGGGCTGGATCCTGCTGGTACTATCTCCGCTATCTGGATCCGAAAAACTGCTCTGCTCTGGTCGATCCGGAAATTGAAAAAGCCTGGATGCCCGTCGATCTCTATGTTGGCGGAGCGGAACACGCGGTTCTTCATCTGCTTTACGCGAGATTTTGGCATAAAGTCCTTTATGATCGCGGAATTGTATCCACTAAAGAACCGTTCCACAAGCTGGTGAATCAGGGAATGATCCTTGGGGAAATGGAATTCACCTCCTGGAAGACGGAAGACGGAAAACCGGTCTCCATCAAGGATGTTGAAGTCGACGGGATCAAGGGATATCGAAAATCGGATCATCAGGAATTGACCGTTTGCAAGCTGCAGGCGAAAGATCTGATCAAGAAGGGAGAAACCTTTGTTCTCGCGAGCGACCCTTCGATTGTTGTGGAAGGGAAATCCTATAAAATGTCGAAGAGCCGGGGAAATGTGATCAATCCGGATGAAGTGGTCGCGAAATACGGGGCCGATGCCCTTCGCTTGTATGAAATGTTTATGGGCCCCCTGGAAGCGGTAAAGCCCTGGAGCCAAGAGAGTGTTTCCGGTGTCCGGGGATTCCTTGATCGGGTTTGGCGCATGATCGTTTCTCAATGGTCCGAGCAAAATGAGCTGAATCCGGTTGTTCAGGAGATCTCCTGCAATGAAGAGCAAAAGCGGATCTTGCATCGAACGATTAAGGCGGTATCCAACGATGTGAAATCTCTCTCGTTCAATACGGCGATTGCCCGCATGATGGAATTTACGAACTTCTTCGGATCGCAGGAGCCCCGTCCTAAAGAGGCGATGGAACAGTTTGTCCTTCTTCTTGCCCCGTTTGCTCCCCACCTTGCGGAAGAACTTTGGGAGATCCTTGGACATAAGGGATCAGTATCCGGGGCGCCTTGGCCTGCTTGGGAAGAATCGGCTTTGGCCGCTTCCGCCGTGATCATTCCCGTTCAGATCAATGGGAAAGTGAAGGCCAAGCTGGAGATGCCGGTCGGGCTCTCCAATGAAGAAATGGAAAAGAACGCGTTGGCCGATCCCAAAGTCGCCGCACTGCTTGAAGGAAAAACGATTCTGAAAAAAATCGTTGTTGCCGGAAGAATGGTCAACTTTGTTGTAAAATAAGCAAGAGAGAAAAAATATGGATTATCGTGCTCTTATTCTAATCAGCGGAACTTTGCTCCTTTTGGTCCTTGCGACTTGGGTGGTCGAAGTTCTGCGCAATTCCCGGGATCATGGAATCGACGCGTCCATCCTCGATACCTGCCGATCCCGGATTCGCGCATGGTGGATCCTGTTCGGATCGTTGACCTGTGCTCTGCTTGTCGGGCCGATCGCAACCATATTTCTCTTCTTTCTGATCTCCTTTTGGGCCCTTCGCGAGTATATTACCCTTACTCCGACCCGACCCGCGGACCACAGAACGCTTGTTTGGGTCTTTTTTCTTTGCACTCCGCTGCAATTTATTCTGATCGGGGTCAATGATGTCTGGTTCCGATCGATCTTTGCGATCAGCGCCTACGCGGTCTATTCCATATTGATTCCGACTTACGCGTTTTTGATCCTTCCCGCAAGTATTGCGGCATCGGGCGATCCGCAGCGTTTTCTGGAACGAGTCGCGAAAATCCAAGTTGGTCTTTTGATCTGCGTCTATTCCTTGAGCTTTGCCCCGGCGCTTTTAACGACCACGCTTCCTGTCGAGGAAAAAGTATCCGTCGTATCGGAAGTGTTTGCGGCCGGACTTGAAGATCGGGTAATCGCGCCCCTCGAAAAGACCGTAATGAATCCGGGAACACCAGCGCCGGGCTCCATAGAAACGGTGAAGACCGATGTCCCGTTCGAATCTCCGCGGCAAACCCTGATGCCCGATAATCTTGCCCTGCTCTTTATTTTCGTTCTTCTGGTGCAGATGAGCGATATCTTCCAGTATCTTTGGTCTTTTGCCTTTAAAAAACATCAGATCGCCCCCACGATCAATTCAAGTAAAACGTGGGGAGGAGTGTTGGCGGGCGCGTTTACGACCGCACTGCTGGCCGTGGGATTATGGTATTTTACCCCGTTCAAGTTCTGGTGGCAGCCGGCTCTCTGCGGATTCGGAATTTCCCTGATGGGATTTGCGGGAAGCATTACGACAAGCGCGATCAAAAGAGATCGCGGCGTTCAGGATTACGGATCACTGATCGAAGGACACAATGGAGTTCTGGACCGCATCGATTCCCTCTGCTTCGCGGCGCCTTTATTTTATCATCTCGTTTGGATCTTTATGAATCTGGAAATGCGCTGATCTTGAGGGCTTTCCGATATTCACCCAGCGTCAATCCGAATTCCTCTTTAAAGATCTTGCCAAGATAATTCGCGTTTTCAAATCCGCTGATCCGCGCGATCTCGTTTACGGAATGATCCGTTTCTTCGAGCATGGAGCGGATCTTTCGCATTCTTTCCCGCTTGATCTCTTCGATAATGGAATGTCCCGTTGCTTTTTTGAATCGCGTTTCCGCAGATCGCTGGGAGACGTTCAGGCAATGAACGATATCCGCAACCCGAAGCTGAGCGGCTTCATTGATCCGGATCAGTTCCAGAATGCGAATCGCAAGTTCATCGGATGTTTGAATCTTTTCCGTTGAATTCCGGGATACGATTCGCGGATTCCCATAAAAATAGGGATCTTTCGGAAGCGGTTCTCCGCTCATGATCCGATCCAGAAGTTCCGCCGCCTTATATCCCCCTTCCGACCAGTTGACCGCGATACTGGAAAGGGAAGGATAGTTCATTTCGCAGACCAGCTGATCGTCGTTGACCCCCAATACACCCGCCTGATAGGGAACAGGAATTCCGCAGCGTTGACAGGCTTCCAGAATTTGACGTCCGCGAAAATCGTTCGCCGCAAGAATTCCGACCGGCTTGGGAAGATCTTTGAGCCAAGAGCACATTCGTTCCCTTTGGGAGAACCAATCGGTTTCTCCCGCTTTTTTGGCGGGAAAGATCAGGCATTTTTTTCCTTCCGCTTCAAGGGATTCGACAAAGGCTTTTTCCCGCTCCGCGCACCACGTAAACGGTTCAAGATGAGGAATATATGCAAAATGCTTAAATCCCTGCTGAAGAAGATGGCGCGCACTTAATTTACCAATCTCCGGATTATCGCATTTGACGAAGTGTCCGGACAGATCCTTCGACAGGGAATACTCTTCTTCGGAAAGGAGAATAAAAGGGCAATTTTTGGAACGGATCTGTTCAAAAACGTCCGGGGAAGGAACATGAGCGATTACGCCGTCTCCTTCCCAGGTCAACAGGTTGGAGGGATCAATAATTCCCACCGCTTTGGAGACGTAGTTCAGATTCCAGGGACCATTTGTCCGAAGATATTGAAGGATCCCTCGAAGGAGATCCCGGGCCGATCCGACCGAAAGATCCAGGATTACGGCAACACGCGGACATTCGATATGTAATTTGGAAACCATAAAATTCTGCGAAAAAAAGAGGTGAATTTTGCGAAAAAAAATGATTGCGTTCGCTTGAAAGATCCTTTATAATAATTTCGTCAATCGAATCCCGTTCCTTGAGGGCGGATTGAAAAATGAATTTTTTCAATTGATTCGACTGATACGGGATCTTCCCGACGGACAATTTCAGTATATACCATTTCAACCTGTTTTGCAAGAGAACGAGGAGGCAAAATGAAAACGAATCGGAAAATGATCCGCGTTTGCGTCTGTTGTGCAATTTTTCTGCTGCTGTCGGGCGCCGCGTTGACGGCGAAAGACGAAGTTGTTTTAAAGCGGGAACCGTTGACGATTCCCACTTATGAAATTGAAAAGGCGGATCTGAATCCCCTTTATTTTACCGGTCGGGTCTATCAGGGAGCCCAGGGACATGTTTATCCTTACGCGCTTTATGATATTTTAACCGATCGAAAGGTTAATCGGTCTTACGATACCCTTTATCTCGAAAATCAATATCTTCGCATTGGCGTCCTTCCCGAACTGGGCGGAAGAATTCTTGAAGCTCTCGACAAAACCGATAATTTCGATTTCTTCTATCGGCAGCATGTCGTTAAACCGGCTCTGATCGGAATGCTCGGCGCATGGATCTCCGGCGGTGTCGAATGGAATATTCCGCACCATCATCGGCCGAGTACCTATATGCCGATCGACTGGACAACTTCTGTCGACAAGAATGGCGGAAAAACGATTTGGGTGGGAGAAACCGAACTCCGGCATCGTCTGAAATGGTCCGTCGGATTAACCGTTCGGCCGGAAAACTCCGTTCTTGAAGCTCATATCAAGATCATGAACCGCTCTCCTTATATTCAATCGATGCTCTGCTGGGCAAACGTATCGGTCCATTGCGATGAAAATTATCAGGTGATCTTTCCGCCGACAACTCAGCACGGAACCGGACATTCAAAAGTCGATTTCGTCGATTGGCCGATCAATAAGGGAATCGACTACAGCTGGTGGAAAAATCACACGGATCAGTTCCGATCTGTATTTGCCTGGGATTTCAAAGAGGATTTCCTTGCCGGATACGATCATGCGAAGCAGGCGGGAACCGTTCATTACGCCAATCATCATATCGTAGGAGGAAAGAAATTCTTCCTTTGGGGGAATCATGATCGGGCCAAGATGTGGGATCAAATGCTCACCGATGAAGACGGCTGCTATTTGGAACTGATGGTCGGCGCCTGGTCCGACAATCAGCCCGACTACAGCTGGATCGCGCCCGGCGAAGTCCGCGATTTCAAACAGTACTGGTATCCGATCTCCGGGATCAAGCATGTCAAAAGCGCCAATCTCAATGGTGCGGTCAATCTGGACCGGACAGCCAAAGATCAGGTCTTTATCGGATTCTGTCCGACAAAACCTTATAAAAACGCGAAAGCTGTATTAACGGCTTCCGGTAAAACGATCTCCGCCGATCGATTTGAAACCGCTCCCGGAAAACCTTATACCGCGGTGAAATCCATTGATCCGGCGATTAAGGATCAGGATCTGCGCGTTGAATTTCTTTCTGAATCCGGGGAACTGCTCGGATCTTACAATCCGCCTGTTCTTACTCCGGAACCGGAGCCGAAGCCGGTTGAACCGACCGTTGCTCCTTCTGAATACAAAACGAATGAAGAACTTTATCTCGCCGCAATGCGGATCGAACAGTTCCATAATGCCCAATTGGATCCGATGCCGTATTATGAAGAAGTTCTGCGAAGAGATCCGGCGGATGCCCGGGTTAATACGGCTCTTGGAATTCGATTTTCCCGGCAGGGCAAATGGGAACTCGCCCAAAAGCACCTGGAAACCGCGATCAAAAGACTCGGACATAATTACACCGTCCTCCGCGATGGAGAACCGCATTACTATCTCGGCGAAGTTTACCGAAATCTGAAAGAAACGCAAAAAGCCAAAGATCAGTACTGGAAAGCAATCTGGACGATGAATTACCAATCGGCCGCTTATTTTGCCCTTGCCCGAATTGCCGCCGAAGAAAAGAATTATTCCGAAGGTCTTCATCTGATCGATGAATCGTTGAATACAAACGGACGAAATACCAAAGCGCTGCTGCTCAAGGCGTATCTGCTCCGAAAAACAGGTGAGAAAGAGACCGCGGCCGCTGTTCTGAACGATATTCTCGCGAAAGATCCCCTCGATTATCAGGCCCTTGCGGAAAAAAGCTTTTTGGAAAAAGGAAACGCTTCCTTCCTGAAGAACGCGGAAAAAACTCGCGGCGGCGATCTGATCCGGCTGCAGGAAATGCTGGAAATGGCCGTCGATTACAGTAATTTCGGCGCTTATGATGAATCCAACGCCCTTTTGAAATCCGCAATCGCGCTCGGCAAACCGTATGCAAACAGTCCGATGCCTTATTATTACATCGGATGGAATCTTTTGAAAAAGAATCCCAAGGATATCCGATCTGCAAGCGCTTATTTCAAATCGGGATCAAGCCGGTCTTCCGATTACTGCTTCCCGTTCCGGTTGGAAGAGATCGATCTGTTTGAAACCGTGATCAAATTGTTCCCCAAGGATTCCTCCGCGCATTATTATTTC
This sequence comes from Planctomycetia bacterium, assembly GCA_030539035.1. Classification (GTDB taxonomy): domain Bacteria; phylum Planctomycetota; class Planctomycetia; order Pirellulales; family Thermoguttaceae; genus JAUNBG01. The sequence goes on along the minus strand of JAUNSU010000077.1, from coordinate 4,034 downwards.
GGGAATCTCCTTTATTATCTTGAACAGAAAGATCGGGGAATCGCCCAATGGGAAGCGGCTGTCCAATTCAAACCGGATCTCGGACGCGCCTGGCGCAATATCGGATTTGCTTATGATCGCAAAAACGACTTGAAGAAAGCGGTTGCCGCTTATGAAAAGTCCCTTTCCTGCGATAAATCCGATCCGCGTGTCTTTACGGAACTCGATATCATTTACGCAAAGCTCTTCAAACCGGCCCAGGAACGGCTGGATCTGATGGAAAAGAGCTTGCCTGTGATCCTGAAGCATGATGATGCCGTGATCCGCCTTGTCGGCCTTTACAACGAAACCGGAAATTGTGAAAAAGCGATTGAGATCTTTAAAACGCGCCATTTCCATGTATGGGAAGGCGGTCGGGCCGTTCACAATATCTTTGTCGATTCCCATCTGATCCGGGGACTTCAGAATCGCAATGAAAAGAAATTTGACGCCGCCGTCAAAGACTTTGAGGATGCGCAAACCTATCCGGCCAATCTGGAAGTCGGCCGAACGATCGGAGGCGGACAAAATGCCAAGGTCTTCTATTTCCTCGGTACCGCTTATGATGCGATGGGCGATAAAGAAAAAGCGAAATCCGCTTATGAAAAATCGGTCAATAAGGAAAATGAACCGGAAACCCTCGTTTCCGAATTGACCTTCTTCCGTATTATGTCCCTGAAAAAACTCGGAAAAAAGGCGGAAGCGCAAGATCTGCTTGATCAATTTAAAGCCGCGGTCAAAAAGGAAATGGAGACCAAGAAAAAGATCGATGAATTCTCCAAGTTCGGGGAAGAAGGAACCGCGATCGAACGCCTTGCCCGTCTGAATTATTATGTCGGATTGGCCGCTTTCGCGGAAGGGAAAAAGGATCAAATGAATCAATCCATTGATGAAGCCCTTAAACTCAATCCGAATCTGATCTGGCCGAAATTGATCCGGAACGAATAATCGTTTACGAATCCGTCTCTTTTTTACTTCTTTGCGGTTCGGATCAAATTCCGGCCGCAAAGATTTTTGCTCTTTCAGCTCCTTAACTGACCGGAGATAATAATGAGAAAATCCCCGTTTTTTTTATGTGTGATCTGCTTGCTTTCTCTCCTTTTAATCGCTCCTTCTTTTGGAAAAGAGACAAAGATCCGCTCTGAATTCCCGGAATCCGGCTGGAAAGTCGAAGATCCGAATCTTGGAAAGATCACAAAGCAATGGGACCCTTCCCGCTGGACCGATCCGCAAGGAAAGGAATTCCGCTTTGAACTTGATGGAGATCAGGATCAAAAGCCGGTCTTTCGCGTCCGATTGGGAAAATTGGGGCTCGCCGATGCTTTGATCACCATGGAGTATCCCGGCCGGTCCCTTTCCTGGAAAGGAATGCGGATCTGGTGCTTCGGAGTTCCAATTTACGAACTTTCGACCGGTCCTTTTGTTCTTTCCGAAAAAGAGGGAATCTGGAAACAGACCGTTCGAAAAGGGGAAAAGGAAATCACCTTATTTTACGACTTTGGCAAAGAACAGGACGCCTTTTTTGTCCGCATTAACTGTTCTGATCCGGATTATTTTTCCCGAATCGAAGCAGGACCGGGCGACCGTTCGGTTTCGAAGCTCTATATGGGACATGGATACTGCATTACCGATCCGGGCAAATACTCCGCGAAATCGGATGCCCATCGTTTTTCGACCTCTTTTGCGGGATTCGATTATGAGAATGGTCTTTCCGTCGTGATGGGAACCGATTTCCTGATTGATTTCCTTACCCTTGATCCTGTGTCAAAGCAGAACGGGATCTCGGTCGATCAACCGTCGAAATTGATCTTTGTTCCCGGCCGAACGGATCAGGGAGGATCCATGCAGTGCGCGATTCGATACCGTTTTCATGATAAGCGGAAAGCCGGGTCCGGTGTCGCCGCCAAGCAGGGACGTTTTGTCGTCGATATCTGGAATGGTAAATTTGCCGAACATACGGAGTTCATTAAAAAAGCGGTCGAATACGGACTCAAAGATGATCTCATGTTCGTATCGCACAACTGGCAAGGATACGGATACGACAATCAGCTTCCCGACATTTACCCGCCGAATCCTCTTTTCGGAACTCCGGAGGAAATGAAGACCGTTCTGAAGACGGCCCGGGATAATGGATGGCGATTCGGTGTCCATACAAACGTAATCGATTATTATCCGGAAGCATCGACTTTTTCCTGGGACAATGCCGCCTTTAATCCCGATGGTACTCCGCGAAAAGCTTATATCAATGTTTTTCGAAATTGCCAAAGCTATCGCCTTGCCCCCGATAAAGCGCCTGCTGTAATGAAGGAATCTCTTGTCGATCCGGTTCGCGATCATTTTCTGATTGATACCTGCTTTGTCGATGTGCTCGGATCCAACGGATCCTATACGACAAGTCCCTGGTTCGATCGAAAGGGTAATTTTTATAATCGAACGGAAGGCGCGGGGGGAATGGCCGCCGTCTTTGATGCGATTCATGATTTTTTGGATCCCGCCTTGAAGAAGAGCGGAGTCGATATCCCTTCGATCACGCTTTCGGAAGCCGGCCATGATTTTCTGATCGGACATCTGGACGGCGCGGACTGCCAATATATGAATTTAACCAAAGATCACGGTGAATACTGCTGGTTCTGCTATCCGGAATATACGGACGCGGAAAAGATCCCCTGGTTCGACGCGGTAAACCATAAAAAGTTCTCTCTTCATGGAGCGGGATACAGTATCCGATTTGAAAGCGGACGGGGATATCTGTTTCATGGAATCGACAGCGACGACTATATTTCCACCGAGATCCTTACCGGACACGCTTTAATGTCCGATGGATATTGCCGGGACGTGAAAGAGGTTCTGGAAGGATATGTCCGTTCGATGGACATGCCGAAATCTTTGCGGCAAACCGTTCGGAAGTACTGGCTGGCGCAGGCGTTTGCCCGATCGATCGGCAATGATGAGATCGTTCAGCATCAGTTTGTTGACGGCGATATTCATCGGCAAATCGTACGCTGGAAGTCGGGTGCGATCGTTTATGTCAATCGCGGCAAAAGCGACTGGAAAGTCGAAGGGATCACTCTTCCGCAATACGGATATCTTGCCCGAAATAAAAAAGCTGGTATCGAATCAATGATTCACCGGATCGACGGTCGTGTTGTGGAGCAATCTTCCTGGAAAGAGGGTGAAAAACAGATCCGATATGTCAACGCGAGAAATGGAAAACAGGACAAGCTTCTCGCGATCATTCCGGCCGCTTCCGCATCGCAAGTGAAAGATCAGAATTCCGTTCACATGAAAGTCGATTGGAAGCGATTCGGCAATCAGCCGATTCCCAAAGAGAAGTTCCAGATCTCCTTTTATTTGACCAAGCGCCGCGGGGCGGAAACCGGCAAGGTTCCGGATTTCCTTTTGAAAACGGTTGAAGCCGATTTAAGTAAGCCGCTCGAATTGGATCTTACGTTTCCGGAAAAGGGGATCAAAGGAAAGTTTGATATTCTGTTCACCGCAGTTCCGGTCGGAAAAGAGATCGACAAGGTCGACAACCGTCTTCACTTCTTAACGACTCCTTCGTTCTGGAGCCGGTATCATCTCGGTGTTGCGGAATTTGCGAACGGCAAGATCGGATTCACTCCGTTTGAGCAGAAAGACACCGATCTTTACGAAAGGGCTCTTCCACCGGAAAAGCCAATCGACTTCGGTTTTTGCAAAACGAAAGGGGGATTCCGGCTGGAGTATTTGCCCGGAAAAGCAAAACCGATCATTACGCAGCTCCCCAATGAAGAAAAAACGGAAATTCAAATCAGTGAGGAGTGAGGAGTATCCGGCCGCTGTTAATCACTTTCTAATCACGATATTATTTCACTCGGTTGGAACATCAGATAAACAGCGACCCGATAGTTGGCAGTGCCTTCCAGCCCGGAAGGCGGCCCCGCCGCCGCTCTGTAATAAACGTGGAGTTTATAAAAAAACAGGTTCAACTCAATAATGAGGGGAGAGACAGGTTAAATTCTTGAGATCGCGAGTAC
>JAUNSU010000076.1:5775-18159 GCA_030539035.1 Planctomycetia bacterium | reverse complement strand
GAATCTTCGATCAAGCTGGATCTTCCCTCCGCATCGACGGGAGAAAAGACAAAGCCGAAAGAAACTGGAAAAATCATTATCAATGTTGTTGCCAAAGATATTCTTTTTTTCGGCGATTCTCCGATCTCATTGCAGGATCTTTCCAGACGGCTTCGAGAGGAACGGATGAAAACGGAAATTCCGCTGGAAGTTCGAATTCGTACAAATCGACAGGTCCCTTATTCTGTAATTGAGCCCGTTCTTGTTCTTTGCGCTCAAGCGGGGATTGGCAATGTATCGTTCTCGGTATTGGAGGGATCGGATCCTTAAACTCTTGATCATTATTGTCTTTCCTCTTTACCTTTTTTACTTTTTTGGTATATTTTACAGGAGAAGAGGTATAAATACCATATTTTACTCTAAGGAATATGTAAGTATTACATAAAAATCGACGATAAATACCGTAAATTCATTTTTACAACTCGATCTTCCTATTAACGTTAATTAGAGCTGGCATGATAAATTCAGAAGCGGAAAACTCAAAACGTATCGTAATTACAGGGCTGGGCCTCATCAGCGCGGCAGGATTTACGACCGAAGAATTATGGAAAGCCTGTACAAACGGAGAAAGCGGAATTAAGCCGTTTTCTTTTCCGGGATCCGACTTTCCCAGAATTCGATATGCGGGAGCAGTCGATCAGTTTACCGGAAAGATCGATGATTTCGGTCCCTTGGACCCGGTAAAGTCCAAAGCGATCCGTAAGGGCCTCAAGCTCATGTCCAGAGAGATCCAGATGGGAGTCGCTTCCGCGCAGCGCGCACTCAACGACGCTGATATTGAAGCGGGATCCATCCCCTCAAACCGGCTTGGTGTTTCCTTCGCGTCCGATTATATCATTACGACCCCCGAAGAGGTTCAGGACGGAATGAAGGCGTGTAAAGAGGGAGATCAGTTTGATTTTTCCCGTTGGCCTTCGCAGGGATTGACCAAAATGACGCCCATTTGGCAGCTGAAATTCCTTACGAACATGCCCGCCAGCCATATTGCTATTTATAATGAATTTTTCGGCTTTGCCAACGCAATTACGGATCGGGAATCGTCGATCGGAACAGTGATCGCGGAAGCGGCGGAGGTAATCCGCAAAGGCAAGATCGATCTGATGCTCGTTGGAGCAACAGGATCCCGTATTCATCCGTTTAAAATGATTCATACCCTTCAGCAGGACGAAATCGCGGATCCGAATTTGGATCCGGCCAAGGCTTGCCGGCCTTTTGACGCGGATCGGACAGGAACGGTTCCCGGTGAAGGAGCGGGCGCCCTGATTCTGGAAGATCTGGACCATGCACTCGCACGAAAAGCAACGATTTATGCGGAAGTTGCCGGCGGATCCTGCCGCTGCGCAACCCATCTGAGAAGGGGACGAACTTCCGGATGTCTGTTGGAAGGTGATATCGAAAAATCGATTACACTTACACTTTCCTCTCTTCTCGAAAAAACCGGCTTGGATCCCGATAAACTCGGACATCTGAACGCGGAAGGCTTCGGCGGACAAAAGTCCGACGCGATGGAAGCGAAAGCAATTCGGGCAGTGTTCGGAAAACGGGCCGATACTCTCCCCATTACCGCTCTCAAAGGGCATCTTGGAAATCCCGGAGCCGGAAGCGGTGCACTTGAATTGATCGCAAGCATACTCGCATTAAAGAACAACGCCCTGTTCCCCATTCTCAATAATGAAAAAGATGATCCGGACTGTCCCATCCATCCGGTTCGGGAATTCGGCGGCGATCCGGGCGATTCCTTTATTAAACTTGCTTGGCAAAGCGCGGGCCAATCTTCCGCGATCCTCGTCAAGCGATATGAATAAACAGCCCAGCCGGGCCGATCGATTTCTGTTTAAACGAATCAGTAGAGCTTTTCCGGAAAGATCTCGCCGCTGAAGACTTCAACGGCGGGTCCGGACATGGAGACAGATCCGCCCTCTTCCCATTCGATTTCCAGATCTCCGCCGGGAAGATGAATGATCATTTTTCGATCCGTTCTTCCGGAAAGAATCGCGGCAACCGCAACGGCGCACGCTCCGGTTCCGCACGCAAGGGTCTCTCCTGTTCCCCGTTCCCATACGCGCATTTGAAGTTCCGTGCGGGAAAGGACCTTTACAAATTCCGCGTTGACCCGACGGGGAAATTGCGGGGAATTCTCCACCATGGGACCAATCCGGTAAACCCAGTCGTCGTTCACCTCATCGACAAACGTAATGCAGTGCGGATTTCCCATTGATACCGCGCAGACTTTAAAAGAACGATCTCCCGCCGAGAAGGGAAGATCGACAATCGGATCGGTTTCCGGCGCGTCTTTCATTCTCAAAAGAGTCGGAATTTTTTCCGGTTCAAGAATAGGAATCCCCATATCAACCCGAACGCGAACAACCTTGTCCCGTTCCACTATGCAGTCCAGATCAAGAATGCCGGCTCCGGTCTCTATTGTCAACGGTGTTTTGCGGCAGATCTTGTGATCATAGATATATTTGGCAACACAGCGAATCGCGTTTCCGCACATCTCGCTTTCGCTCCCATCCGAATTGAACATACGCATTCGGGCATCCGCGTCCTTGGAAGCGCAGATCAGAACAAGCCCATCGCTTCCGATTCCAAAGTGCCGGTTCGAAATCAGAGGGGCCAGCTTCTCGGGACGGCAAGGAAGGGCTTCATCAAAGCAGTTAATATAAATGTAATCGTTTCCAGCCCCATGCATTTTGGTAAATTTCATCTGATTATCCTTTTTTAATATCCTCTGTTTCCAGAGATTGCTGAGGAAAACGACCCGCATAAGCCCGCTTTGCGGGCAAACGGATCAAAGTGAAAAGAAAAAGAAGCGAAAGAACAAAAATCAGTACGCTTATACATTGAGAAACACTCAAGCCCGTTCCTTTAAAGGAATCTTCATCTGTTCGGAACAATTCCAGAATAAACCGGGCAACGGAATAAAAAAGGAACATGGTTCCGCACACAACTCCATCTCTTTTGGAAATTCGGGCAATCCCCAAAAGAAGCAAACAGATCATAAACGCGGCAACAGAACTGAAAATTTGGGTCGGATAGACGCGCTTGCCCGTTTGATAGTCGGGAGTAAAGCAAACATAATGGTTGGACGAATCCTCATTCCAGCAATGCAGAACGATCTGATCTTTCGGATAGCGCACCATCGCGAGATAGAGAAAATTGAAGACGTCCGCATTGGAAGAGACCCGTTCAAGATTATATTTTCTTAACTCGTCGGTCCCGGCTTTATGGTTGGAGGGAAGAAGACCGATTTCCGAGATCCGCAAACCGGCCTTGAGTCCCGCAAGATCCGCCGGAGATCCCTTGACAACACCCGCGATTCGAACTGGCCGTTTTTCTTCCGTCCAAATGGAATGCCGTTCCGATTTGATCCCGGCAAGTCCTTTTTGGATTTTCTCTTTTTGCTGTTCCGGGGACTCGAAGAAAAGCCCGCCCAGGGAAACCTCTCCCCGTTCCAACTGATGAACGTGAGCGGGGCTTCCGACAGGAAATTGAATGGACAAACATCCCTCGTGGACAGCGCCAAAGCAGCAGCCGTTCATCAGGCATCCGATCCGTCCGATCGCGATTCCCAGCATGAGTGCAGGCGCGAAAAGATCGAAAGTCGCTAAAAGAGGGATTTTTTTCAGGCCCATATAGAGGAGTATTGCGGAAAAACCGCCGATAATGGATCCGTAAACGACCAGGCCGCCCTTGGCGACATTGATGATATTGATCACCGTATTCATAAAAGAATGGGCGGTGATCTGATCCCAATATTCAATCACATGGAAAACACGAGCGCCAATGATCCCGAAAATAATGGCGACAATAATAATCGGGATCAAAAAATCCGGCGGGATATTCCAATATTTTCTTCCTTGCCGCAATAGAAGCAGGGAAGAGAGTGTAATGGCGATCATTAAAAAAACACCGTATCCCCGAATGGGAAATCCCTCCGGCTCACAAATCCGCGGAGCCGCGAACAGAACGAGTCCAAGAGAAACGATTCCCATCACGAGCCAATTCTGAAAATCTTCCCGGCTTCGTTTTCGCAAACGATTGACCAGAAGAATCGCCGAAAAGATCAGAAGAAGGGTCCAAAAGAGAATCCCCCAACCGAATACGGGATATCCAAAAATCTCATTGGGTATATAAAGCAGTGTCTGTCTCATTCCATTTTTTCTGCAATTGTTTATGAAGGATCATTAAGTTTATCAGGTAAAAAAGAATTTTACTTTTTCAGGTCCCTGCTGTCAAGAGATCAATTTCACTCAAACTGTAAATAACCGATTTTGAAACCGCGGATTTTCACGGATACTTTTTTGGGTAAAAACACGTTTTCATCAAAAATATCAATCCTGAATCTTATATGGATTTCATCCGTGTTTATCCGTGTCATCCGTGGTTCCAAACAAAAATATTTTTACAGTAAGAGAATTTCATTTAAATCAAATCGAATAATCCCCGGCATTTTCATTTTCGATTCGAAGTAAAAGCGCGGAAACCGTAATATCGGAAAGATATTGGCGCTTCTGATCTTCCGCTTCCGCGAAGATCCGATCGATCATTTCTTCCTCTGAAGAGAAGACTTTTTGTTTCTTTTCTTTGGAATCGGATTCCATGATCGCCAAAATCTCTCCGATTGTAATACGCTCCGGAGAGCGATTCAGGCGATATCCGCCAAAAGATCCCCGTGCGCTTTCGACCATTCCGGCCTTTTTCAACTTTGCGAGAATCTGAATCATAAAATTTTCGGATATTCCACATTGATCCCCGATCCCGTACTTTTCCGCAATTTTATGGACAGAAAGAGGTAATTCCTTTCGATAATTTTCGGCAAGGACAAGAACGGCAAAAAGAGCATATTTTGACTTTGCACTGATTTTCATACTATTTTATCCCATGTCCTCTTTATTTTTTGCGTATTTTTGTTTATAATTTCGAATTGGGAGCGGGAACAAAATTTTAGTAATATGTCCCGAACGTTTACCGATGAAGATCTATTCATTATATCACCGATTCAATGAGGGCAAAAGATGTCAGCAAAAACTTATTTAGCGATCGATATGGGAGCATCAAGCGGACGGCATGTCGTAGGACATTTTAACGGGAAGAGGCTCCGTCTGGAAGAGCTTTACCGTTTTGCAAACGGTCCGGTCGGAATGAACAATTCCTTTTTTTGGAATCTTCCCGGATTATGGACCGATGTTCTTGCGGGACTTCGCCTTGCGGGCAACAAGTATTCCGAGGCGCTTTGCAGTGTCGGAGTCGATACATGGGGAGTGGATTTCGGTCTCTTCTCTTCCAAAGGAGAACTGTTGGGAAATCCTTACTGCTATCGGGATGCTCGAACCGACGGAGCGATTGAACGGGCATTTGAAAAAGTATCCCGGGAAGAAATTTTTAATCAAACCGGTCTTCAATTCATGCAGTTCAATTCCCTTTTTCAGCTGTTTGTAATGAAGGAGATGCAATCGCCCATTCTTGATATTGCGGATCGTTTTTTGATGATGCCCGATATATTCCATTGGCTTCTTTCCGGACTGAAGAGCAATGAATTCACCAACGCAACGACTTCCCAATGCTTTGATCCCCGAAAAAAGAACTGGGCTTTCGATCTTCTGGACAAGTTCGGACTTCCGACCAGTCTGTTCCGTCCGACCAGTCCGCCGGGAACGATTCTTGGCAAGCTTCAAAAATCCGTTCAGGAAGAAACAGGTCTGGTCAACGCAAGAGTCGTTCTTCCCGGAACCCACGATACGGCCAGCGCAGTCCTTGCTGTTCCCTCGGCCAGCGAGGTCGGAGAAACGGATTGGGCTTATATCAGCCTTGGAACCTGGGCACTGATGGGGCTGGAATCGGCAAATCCCGTGGTCAACGATACTGTTGCCCGTCTGAATTTTACAAACGAAGGGGGAGTCGGATCCACAACACGCCTTCTGAAAAATATCTGCGGACTCTGGTTGATCCAGGAATGCCGCCGTAATTGGAATGCTCAAGGCAAAAAAAACGCGGAAGGAAAACCGCTCGACTGGGAAGATCTGAATAAAATGACCGCTTCCGCCTCTCCGTTGACTTCGTTCATCAATCCCGATGCGCGCGAATTTCTCGGCCCAACCAACATGCCGGAAGCAATTCGGTCCTTTACGGAAAAAACCGGACAGTCCGTTCCGGTTAAAGAAGGGGAAATATTGCGAACGATCCTGGACAGCCTTGCGATGCGCTTCCGGCATGTCCTTGGAATGTGCGAGCAGATCTCCGGAAATAAAATCAAAACGATCCATATCGTCGGCGGCGGGATCCAAAATCGGCTCTTATGCCAAGCGGCGGCGGACGCAACAGGCTGCCGGGTTGTCGCCGGTCCCATCGAAGCAACCGCAATCGGCAATATCATGATGCAGGCGATCGCCGCCGGAGATATCGCCGGGATTCGGGAAGCCCGTGCGGTAATACGGGACAGCTTCCCCGTCGTCGAATATGAACCGCAAAATACCGCGATTTGGGATGCCGCATGGCCCCGATTCCTTAAGATCCTCGGAGAAAACAACCAATAAATCTTGCGTACTCATACTGTAAAAATATTTTTATTTGGAACCACAGATGAAATCCATATAAGATTCGGGGCCGGATATTTTTAATGAAAACATGTTTTTCCCAAAAAAAGTATCCGTGAAAATCCGTGGTTTCAAAATCGGTTATTTACAGTCTGATCTGCGTATTTTGCAATACGCGTACTTAATAAAAAAAGGATAATAAAAAAATGAAATTGGAAAAGAAAATTGGTTTTATCGGAACCGGACAAATGGCGACAGCAATCGCCGCCGGAATCATCAAAGCGGAGTTGGTCGATTCGGCCGATGTTTACGGATATGATCTCAACCCGGCTTCCGCGGAAAATTTTCATAAATTGACCGGAGGAACGATCTGTTCCGATAATATTCAAGTATTGGAGCATTCGGACATTGTCTTTTTGGCGGTAAAACCTCAGCAGATCGACAGTCCTCTCACCGATATTCATTTTCTTCCGGAAGAGAAACGCAAAGAGATCCTGTTTATTTCGATCGCGGCGGGAATTACTCTTTCCGTTCTGGAAGATCGCATGGGATCCGATATGCGGATCGTTCGGGTAATGCCGAATACCCCCTGTCTGGTAAAAGAAGCGGCCAGCGGATTTGCCATTTCCAAAGGGACAACCATGGAAGACGCGGAAACGGTCAACCTTCTTTTGGGCTCTCTGGGGATCGTTCATGAGCTTCCGGAAAAACTCCTGGACGCGGTAACCGGACTCTCCGGATCCGGGCCAGCCTTTGTCTTCCTGATCCTGGAGGCTCTTGCCGACGGAGGAGTAAAAATGGGGCTGCCCCGTAATGTTGCCCTCGAATTGGCCGCGCAAACTCTTAAAGGAAGCGCTGAAATTTATTTAAAAACCAAAGATCATCCCGGATTACTGAAAGATCGTGTTTGCAGTCCGGGCGGAACAACCATCGCGGGTGTTGCCGAACTCGAAAATCGGGGAGTCCGCGCCGCAATGATCGCCGCTGTCGAAGCGGCAACCAGAAGATCCGTCGAACTGGGAAAAAAATGAGCGGTCAAAATCATTTCTGAAAACAGTGTTCGGAAAAAATATCAGAAAGAGCACCGGAAACAAAAAATATCATACACAGATAAAAAGAAGGATATCAAATATGAGAATCGGAGTATTATGCAGCGGCGGAGACGCCCCGGGAATGAACCCTTGCCTTCGGGCAATTGTCCGGGCAGCCGGCGCCTACGGAGATGAAGTGATCGGCATCAAACACGGATATCAGGGTCTGATCGACGGAGAATTCTGGACCGGGGCCAATATCCCCCATGAGATCGGCATTCGGGCCGTTTCCGGGTTGACCAGTAAAGGCGGAACCGTTCTGAACAGCAGCCGATCCAAGGAATTTATGACCGAAGAAGGAATGAAAAAAGCGGTCGAGAATCTCAAAAAACAGAACCTGGACGCTCTGATCACGATCGGCGGGAATGGAACCCTTTCCGGTGCAAATGAACTTCTCAAGCATTGGGATGGAAAAATTATCGGAATTCCCGGAACAATCGACAACGATCTATTGGGGAGCGATTTTACCATTGGATTCGCAACGGCGGTGAATACTGCGGTTGACGCGATTGATAAACTGCGGGATACGGCCGGAAGCCATGATATGATGTTTCTGGTGGAAATTATGGGGCGGCATTGCGGCGATCTTGCTTTGCATACAGCAATCGCCGGAGGATGCGAAATCGCCGCTGTTCCGGAGATCCAGTGCTCCATTGAAGACATTATTAAAAAACTCAATCATTTCAAACAGCTGGGAAAAAAATCGATGATCATGGTCGTTGCCGAAGGCGATGAACATGGAGGCGCTAATTCCCTGCTTGAACTTTTAAAGAAGGCCGGTTGTCCTTATGAAATGAGAGTCGTTGTTCTTGGACATGTGCAGCGCGGAGGATCGCCGGTTCCGGCCGACAGAATTCTCGCAACCAAACTCGGCTGCTTTGCCGTTTATTCCCTTCATCAGGGAGAATCAGGAAAAATGGCCGGAGAAATCGCGGGACAGCTCGTCCTCACCCCGTTTAAAGATGTAATCGTCGATCATCGCCAGGTAACCCCGGAAATGCTCGAAATGCTCAGTATCGTTGCCTCCTGATTTTCATTTCAATCCGATCAATCCGACGGGATCCTGCGATCATTCCCGTCGAGCCCCTTTCGACCCGAACAAAAGGGGGGTGAGCAGTTGGAACTCAATAGAACGGCATCTCCGGAACATCGAAGAGATAATGCCAATAGGTGCCGTTCACCTTTTCTTTTTCGGCAAGAGCTTTCCTGTTGGCCGGTTCATTGCGGGCCGTAATCGATCTGCGCAAATATTCCATAAGCGCTTTATCATCTTCCAGGGTAATCGGATAATTGGCTCGATCCCAGTGATCCGATTTCGAATGGCAAGAGACGACTATCGCTTCCCGAAAATGCAGCGGAAGCGGTCTATTTCCGGCTTTTTCAATATAGAGTCCGATATTTTCCATAAAATCTTTACTCGACCGCATCATAAGGTAAATCGTGAGCCGAAGTTCCAGCTTTTCCAGCGATTCTTCTTTTTGCGCGGGACAGTTCTGAAATGTATGATACAGGATCAGCTCGGGATATTGAAGATTGGTCAATCCATCCCGGGAACATCGCCTTTCCCGCAATTTTTCGATTTCCTCTTCAACGGAAATTCCATGATCATATATTTCGGGTCCCAACTTTTCTTTTAAAATCGAAGAGATTTCCTTCCCGGAATCGTTTTTCATTTTTTCGGAAGAAAGAGCTTTTTTCAGCTTGGCAAACTGAAGATAATCCCGATAGCGATGGGCAAAATCCGCGTGAAAAAGAGATGATTCCAAGAGAGGAAGATATTTTTCCGCAATTTCAAGATCCCCGTTGGCAACCATTGCCCGCACGTAATTCTTCATCGAAATTGCGGAATGGGAAATCGTGATCATATTGTTCATCGCGATTTTTGCGGAATGATCAAAAAGTCCGAAGCGATAGAGGAAAAAACTTCCATACATTCTTACCGTCGATACATTGACGATCTCATCTTTCTGAATTCCGTACTGCTCTCTTTTAAAGAGATTCTCTCCCAGGGTTCCCTTCTCGAAAAGGGCCAAAAAACGAAGCATGATCGTCGGACGAATAAGATTGGATTCCGGACATCGCTGTTCGATTCGGAGGACTTGATCCCAATTTTCCTGATCCAGAGGACGCGCCATCGCAATAATCGAGAAAAATTCGGACGTATGCGGCGCAAGATACAAGGTTCCTCCCATGAAGAAAAAGAGAAAAAGCGTAATCAAAAATCCGGAACAGGATTGGGAAGAGGTCCTTTCTTTCTCGGTTTCCCCGGGCACTGATCGCTCCAATCCCTTCGATATTTCCTGCGTTTCTCTGATTTTCCCGCCTTCATCGCCTTCACCAGTTTTTTCGTTTTCCCCGGCTCCGGAGCTTTCAGATTCAGAAAGATCTGGCTTTGGAACTTCTATTTCCGGAGTACGGAGTGATTTTTTAACAGTCCCAAAAATCAGGGGAAGTAAAAATACCGCTCCTGTAAAGAAGGGAAGAAGAACCAATACAGAATAAAGGCTGTTAAAAAAGGAGCGGTAAATATATCGGGTAAAAAACGTCGCCGCAAAATACAGATTCGCATAATTCGTATTTTTTTGATAGTAAAAATACCAAACCAGAGGAACGAGCAAAAACGCGAGAAGAAGAATTTCCGCGTTCAGCGTAAAAGGGCCTTTTTGCCCATTGCTGTCCTCTGTTTTTTTCTCTCTGCGCAGATTCCATTCATGAATGAAGGCAAGAAAAATTCCGAACAGGGCATAAAAACCAAGCAACGGAAAGAGAAGAAAAAGGAGCAGAAAACTGATCCGGGGAAAATCGCGTTTTTGCCGTTCCCGACTATAAAAGATCGCGTAGGCAAGCGCAAAAGAAAATCCGATCGGAATGGAAAAAATATATTGCACCGGGACGACTTCAAAAATCAAATATTTAAAGGAGATCAAGAGAACCGCGCATAAACAAGAAGGCAAGAAGGAAAAGATCCAAAAAAGTCCCTGGAAGCGGCAAAAAACTTCCATTTCCTTTTGAAGAAGTAAAAGAAGAAGAGCGAGAATCACTCCGCCCGCCAAGGGGAAATAAAAAAACTGAACCAAAAAAACGGTCCAATACTCCAAAAATCCGCCGGGGAACTCCATCATGTCGAGAAAAAGATCCCCGTTCCATGTAAAAAGGAAGCCATTTTGGGCAAGATAAAGAAAACCATCGTATCGGATTCCGAAGAAAAAGAGAAAAAAGAGGAAAAAAAGAATCGAAATTCCCATTTTTCTCATGGAAGAGAGCTCAAAAAAGAACGCATTTTTTAAAAACTGGAGGCGAAAAAAAGCTGTCCAATTTTTAAAACAGGTAAAAAAGGAAAAATTTTTCGATAAAAGGGGCTTTTTCGTCTCTTTTATCTTGGGACTTCTTGAAATTTTTTTGTTTTTGCTCATAATTAAGGTATTATATATAAAATGTATAAAATCATTACGAAAAAATAAAACGACGAAAGATTTAAACCGATAAAAGCCGAATTATAGTACAGATCATTATTTTGTAAATGAAATGCTGATCGACCGTATTTTTATATAATTTAACATGAACAACAAATTTAGGCAAGAGTTCCGGAAAGATCCATGTTAAGAATTTCCTCGGCATTGAAATTTAACTATCCGCTTCCTTACGGAGCGACGTATGGACCCAATGGAGTTCTTTTTTCCGTTGTAAGTCGATCGGCGGAGGCATTTCGCCTTCTTTTGTATGATAAAGCGGAAGATCGTGAACCCAGTTCGGTTATCCATCTCGACAGTCAAAAAAATCGCTGGGGAGATGTTTGGTCCATATTTCTTCCGGAAATCAAGCCGGGTCAATTATACCATTTTCAGGCGGATGGTCCATTCCAGCCGGAACATGGACACCGATTCGACGGTAAAGCGCGTTTGATCGATCCCTACGCGAAAGCTCTTGCCGGAGAATTTTTACCTTCGGACGATGGGATCATTCGTCCGCCAAAGTGTGTTGTCGTTAATAATGATTTCGATTGGAGCGGTGAAAAGCATATTCGCCGGGATCTTTCCGAATCAATTATTTATGAACTCCATGTCCGGGGCTTTACCTGTTCTCCGAACAGCGTTGTGAAATATCCGGGAACCTATCTGGGCCTGATAGAAAAAATCCCCTACTTAAAATCGCTGGGGATTACGACCGTTGAGCTGATGCCTGTTCACGAATTTCCGACAAACGATTTCGACGGCGGACATTCGGAGCGGCAAAATTACTGGGGATACGATCCGCTCGCTTTCTTCGCGCCGCATCGCGGATACGCGTTCGGAAAGAATCCGGGCGATCAGGTAAAAGAATTCAAGCAGATGGTTCTTGCTCTTCATCAGGCGGGAATTGAAGTGATCCTCGATGTCGTCTTCAACCACACCTGTGAAGGAAATGAGCTGGGACCGACTCTCTCCTTCAAGGGACTTGAAAACCGCTGCTATTACATGGTGGATGCGTACGGCGGATACAAGAATTACAGCGGCTGCGGCAATACGGTCAACGGGAATCATCCCCTGATGAGGGAACTGATCTTCAACTGCCTTCGATATTGGGTTCACAACTTCCACATAGACGGGTTCCGATTTGATCTCGCATCAATTTTAAGCCGCGATCGGGCCGGTAATCTGGTCGCCAATCCTCCTGTTCTGGAAACCATTTCCGAAGATCCCATGCTCGCGGAAACCAAGATCATCGCAGAGGCTTGGGAT
>JAUNSU010000076.1:0-5765 GCA_030539035.1 Planctomycetia bacterium | reverse complement strand
CTGGGCCGAATGGAATGGACGGTTCCGCGATGATATTCGTCGATTTGTCCGCGGGGACAATTACTTTACAGGGCCCTGCGCTTCCCGCTTTACCGGATCAAGCGATCTTTATCAGGCCAATAATCGATTGCCCGATTGCAGTATCAATTTCATTACCTCCCACGATGGATTTACCTTGAATGATCTCGTTTCCTATAATGAAAAACATAATCTGGAAAACGGCGAAAACAATCGGGACGGGGAAAACAGTAATTTCAGCAGCAATTACGGCTGGGAAGGTCCAACGATCAATAAGGAGATCGAATCTTTCCGGGAACGCCAGCTCAAAAACTTCCTCACCTTTCTGTTTTTAAGCCAAGGGGTTCCCATGATCGTTGCCGGTGATGAAATCCGAAGAACGCAAAAAGGGAACAACAACGCTTATTGCCAGAATAATCAAATTTCCTGGTTCGATTGGGATCTTGCGGTAAAAAATGAAATGCTTCTTCGTTTTTGCCGGAATTTGATCTATTTTCGAAGGAAAGAACCCTCCGTTCGACAGAAGAAATTTCTTTCCGGCCAGCCGAAAAAGCCGGGCGGCGTTCCGGATATCAGCTGGTTCTCCCATCGCGGAGGGATCGTTCCCTGGAACAACGGTGAATGCAAATGTTTTTCCGCATTTCTGGCCGCGATCGACGGGGATCCCGATTCCAAATACCACCTCCTGTTCATGTTCAACGGATCTCAGGATCAGCAGGAATTTTATTTTCCCGCAATCGGCCAAAATAAAATGTTCGAATGGCATCTGTTTATCGATACGGCCGAAGAAGGCCCCAATGATATTTTTCCGGGAACCGGGCCAACGATTGATTCCAAGAATCCCGTGGAGATCGCCGCGCACGCCATTAAGGTTTTTCGGGCCGTCAAATGAGATTTTATTATGTCTTTTGAAGAACTTGCGGATCGTTTTGTTGAAGAATACCGAAAGGGGCTTGCCCCTTCCGTTGAACAATACGCGCAAGAAAATCCCGAGATCGCGGAGGAGATCCGTGAACTTTTTCCAACTCTCGTTCTTCTGGAACGGGAAGGTCGCAAAGAATCGCTTTCGAACTTTTCCTCGCTCGGCAGCGCAGGCGCCGTTCCCGCCTGTCCGGAAAAGATCGATGAATACCGCATCATCCGCGAAATCGGTCGCGGCGGAATGGGAATCGTCTACGAGGCCCGGGATGAAAATCTGGACCGGCTGATCGCCTTGAAGATCCTTCGAATTTTTCCCGGAGAAGAAAAACAATCGATCGAACGATTTCATCGGGAAGCCAAAATGGCCGCACGGCTTCATCATACGAATATCGTTCCCGTCTTCGGATCCGGTGAATTCGACGGAAAATTTTACTATATCATGCAGTATATTCGGGGGATCAGTATTGAACAGCTCCTCTCGAAGGTAATTGTCAAAAAGTTTTCCGATAATCATGGAAAAAGCGCGATTCTTTGCCAAGATCCCGCGCCGAAGGGTGCGCAAAACGCATCTTTCTTTTCAAAAGACAAAGATCATCCCGATTTTCTGGGAAAACATCTTCCTGCTGAGGAGAACGTTCAAAAGCCCGTTGAAAATGCTCCTTCTTTTGATCAGAAGCCGGATCCCCTCCAAAAAGAGGAATCCAAACCTTCTCAGGACGATCAGGACATGGATTCTTCCCAAAGAACCCGAAGCACATTCAGCGTCCTGTTCCCGCATACTTCGATTCAGGAATTTTTGCAGGATATTCATCCCGACCGGTCGATCGATATTCATTCCTTTCCGGATTGGACCCGTATTGTCTGCGAAATGGGGATCCAAATCGCGGAAGCACTTCATTACGCGCACTTGCATCATACACTTCATCGGGACATCAAGCCGTCCAATCTTCTTCTGGATGATCAGGGAACGGTCTGGATCACCGATTTCGGACTTGCCAAACCGATCGATGAATCCAAATTAACACGACAGGGACAGCTGATCGGAACGCTGAGATATATGTCCCCGGAAGGACTTGACGGAACTTATCTCCCCCAAAGCGATCTTTATTCGCTCGGATTGACACTCTATGAAATGATTACGTTGACCCCGGCGTTTGGAGAAACCAATTATTCGCGTCTTTTGGGGCAAGTAAGTCAATCGCGTCTGATCCCCCCGCGCAAGATCAACAAGATGATTCCGGGAGATCTGGAAACGATCATATTAAAGGCGACCGCGCATGCACCGGAAAAGCGATATCAAACAGGCGCGGAGCTCGCGGACGATCTTCGGCGCTTTACGGAAGAACGGCCCATCCTTGCCCGACGGGTTTCCCGCGCGGAATACATCTGGCGCTGGTGCAAAAAAAATCGGTTAACCGCTTCGCTTTTAGCGACGACGCTGCTTTTTCTCGTTCTTCTTGTGATCACATCGTCAACCGGTTTTTTTCATGTGCGAAATCTTCTTGCGGACAAGGAAGCGGAAACCCGGCGTGCGAAGACAAACCTGGATTTGGCAATTCTCGCGTTCGATGATATTTTTAACGCCTATCATGGACCGGAAGATGTCTTTCTTTTTCCCCGGGAAGATTCGTCGCTCACAACCGGATTTACCAGTGAGCCCCTTACACAAAAAGAACTGGGAATTCTGGAAAGTCTGCTCCGTTTTTATAATCGGCTGATTGGAGAAAACGGCGATGATATTGATCTGATCACGGAAACCGCGGTCGCTCATGTCAAAATCGCCCGAATTCGCCAGCGCGTCGGAAATTCCCAAGAAGCACTTGCAGCTTTTAAAAGAGGGATCTTACTTTTTCGAAAGGCGATTGATCATACAGAAGAAAAAGATCCGCTCACTTTAAAGATGACCCAATACGCCAACTCCTTTTTTGCGGATATCGAAGGAGAAGATCTTGGAAATGCCTATTACCGCGAATTCATTTCGGAACTGATCGCGATCAACGAAGCCATTCCTGATCCGCTGGAAGTGCAGGCAGCCGGCAGCGGTCAAAAAGTTGAAAGTGAAGAGGATCATGATATTCGATGCCTTCAACTTTCCAAACTTCATATTTATCGTGCACTGATCGAGATGAATGAATGCATCAAGCGGAGCCTGGACACCCATAATTTTGACGCATTAAAAACAGATCTTTCCAAGCCGTTTGAAAAAGCGTCGGGACAACGGGACGAAATGGCCTCGATTGAAATGGATCTTAACCGATCCAAAGATTATCTCGACATACTGATGAGAAAGAAAATCCAGGATCCGCTGATTCTTTTCGAGCGGGTTCGCTATTCGATTATCCGGGCAACATTTCTGATGGTCAACGGGGAAAAGGAAAGATCGATCAAGGCCCAATCGCGAGCCGTTGACATTATGCGGGAACTTTGCCGCGAATATCCCGGACAATCCCTTTACAAAGCGGGTCTTTTGAAAATTCTGCTGAACTCCAGTTTTCTTCTGCGGGCGGATATGCCGCGATCCGCCCAATTGAGGAACGAACACCTTAAAGAATGCGGAGATCTTGCGAAGGAACTCATTCGCGCCTGTCCGGAGAATCCTTCTTACAGTATTCTGTCCATAATGACCGTTTATATCCAGGCGATGAATGATCACAGCGCCAAGGATTTCGCCAAAGCGGCCAATTTATATCAGGAAGCGATCCGCCAAATCGAGCGGTATCGGGAACGCTTTCCCTATCTTGCTCCGATCCGCTTTGAACCGGATCTGCATTACAATTTTGCGGCGCTTTTGATCGCGATGAAGCAGAAAGAAGCGGCTAAGGAAGAGCTGAAAAAAATCGGTGTCCTTTTGGGACACCGGGAAGATCTTAAACAGCGCGATCTCCGTATTCTCAAAAAGAAAGAGGCTCTTGAAAAAACCTTGTGAGAAAACGGGAAGATCGAAAGGGATTATTGAAGTTCTTTTGCGCTCACCGCATATTTTTTGGCAAGGTCAATTTTTCCCATTTTTTTATACATCATCGCAAGGTTTGTATAAGGGGCGGCCAATTCGGTATTGGAGACGATTCCTTCCTTATTTCCTTTTTCCAGCAGTTCCACTGCCTGCTTTGCGATGGAAATGGCCTTATCCTGCTGATTGTTTTTCCAGAAATGATTGCTCATGCGGACGAGCATAAGGCCGGCTTTCGCCCCGGTTTCCGTATCCATTTTCTTGTCCAGATCGGATACGATTTTTAAAGATTTATCAAACCAGCGGAACGCTTCCTCCTTATTGTCGAACGATTCCAGGCAAAGACGCCCGACCTGTCCGAGCTGATTGGCAATACGGATCTGTTCACCGGCCGGACGTTTTCCAAGGACCGGCTGCAAAAATTCCCAGGCCCGTTCCCCGCACTGAATCGCCAACCCGTATTTTTGAAGTGAGGAATAAACCTCCATTCCATCCATAAGGGCTTTTCCGGATTTCCATTGGATCTCATCAACACTGTAAGAGAGGATTCCCTGGGCGCGGACAAGTTTGGAAGAAAGACGCTTCAAGGTCTGAATATACGGACTGATCTCTTTAAGATTCGGAAGATCAAGGGCAACTTCCGCCGCGCAAATACAGACTTCCCAAAGCGGGGTTTCGTCTGTCTGCTCCTTTTTGATCATGTTGTCGGCAACCGCGCTCGCGGAATTCAGGGACTGCCAAGCCTTATCGCTTTCTCCATTGTTTTCTGTATTCAGCTTTGCTTCGTCCAAAGCCAGCGCGATATGAGCACGAAGCGCCTGCTTCTTCATCAGAACCCGCACCTCCTGCTGTTCGCTCCGAAGATAAGGCTTGACCACTTCCAATACGGATAAATGCTGCTGAACCGCCTGCGAATAATCGGGCGGAGAGGCCAATCGATATAGATCTCCCTGCAATAATGCCGCTTCGCTCTTAAAAAGCGGATAATCTTTGCAATAAGGGAGCGCGGATTGCAAAAATTGAAATGCGCTGTCGATCTCTCCGGTTTCTTTTAAAATAGAGACCAGAGTAAGATAGTATTGAGGAACCTTGCTGTCCGATTTTACCGCCTGAATCGCGTGCTGGCGCGCATTGATCAGATCTCCCCGATCACGTTCGAACTTGGCAAGCATCCAGTTGGCCGGACCATTCGTTTTATCATGAAGAACCGCATGCTGAACGTCTTTAAAGGATCGTTCGGGATCGGTTTTCATCATCTGTTCTGCCCGAATCACAAGATAATTCGCACGCACGGGTTCAGCAATGATCTGGGTAACCCGATTCGAAGGAACATTCGGATCTTTCCCTTTTTCGAGAACAAAGGCAAGTCCTTTTTCCGGATAGATCTCGCGAAAACCCCCTTCCCGATCCGGAATTACGATCGGCCGAAGATTTCGAATCGTCTCTTCGAAAGATAATTTTGTATCTTTCAGTTCCCGCGCTTCCTTAAGGTGAATCACGATTCCTTCGACGACATTATCGCGCAAAAGGATCTGAATGAACGGAGTATCCGGAAGATCTTCAATTCATTTTCGTAATTCCCGGTTCAACGCCGAGAAGTTCCGTTCCATGGGGACGATGGGATCCATCTTCCCGAACAACAGGATCCGCGGCAACACGGGCTTTTCGCGGCGCGATCATTTCTGTTGATCCCACTTCCGTCGAAAGCATCGGAATTTGAATGGGCGAACCATCCTTTTTATTTGACTTGGGAAGATTCGATTGCGGAAGCGGAGAGGGAGGATTGTCCTTCTTTACCGGAAGACTCTCAACCACCATGGGCGCGGTTGCCGATTTAACCGGAACCGCATCAACTGGAACGGTAATCATACGTTTT
>JAUNSU010000203.1 GCA_030539035.1 Planctomycetia bacterium | reverse complement strand
CCACAACACAAACACCGTCAAGTATCACCGCAGGAAACTGATAGCAGAGCGATTTCCCCCCCGTTGGCATGACCGCAAAAACGTCCCGTCCGGCAAGCATCGCTTTGACAATACTCTCCTGATACATCATCTACTGTTTTTTACTCAAACAACCTCCCCACATACTCCCCGTTGGTACTGTCCACCTGGTGCATGAACAGAACATGGTTGGCTTCCCAGGTCTCTTTGGATTGGCCTTGGGACTTCAGACCCTGATACGGAGTCACCGAAAGAATGAAACTGGTCAGGGTGACGTTCGGATCGCCGAGGCGGTTTTCCTGGATGTCCTTCAGTCTTTCGAACAGTTTGACTTTCTCGCTTTCGATTCCTTCATGTCGCAGACCATGCGGGTCTATGAAGGTGATACTCTGTTTATTGCCGTCGAGAATCCATAATATGAAGTCGGGATAGAAACCGCCAGCTTCGAAAAAGCCGACGCCTTTACCGCGACTCATATTGCGTAACAGGAAAATTTCTTTTTCTTCCCGTTTCAATTGCTTTTTATTCGCGTCACACCAAACTTTTAAGTCTTCGACGAAACGGAATTCGTATTCGTTCAGACTGACCGGCGTGACAATAATTTTACCTCCTCCGCGAACGTGAAACAGCGGCTGGAACAGATGTGTATTCCACTTGCAGATTTTGATCGATCCGGGATCGGTCATCTTGCGCAAGTACTCGCCGCTGGTCGCCATGGCCGACATGAGTGACTTGATTTCCTCAATCAACCTCGTTTCCGATGAATCCACCATCAGTTCATATTTACTTGCCGTCGGGAAATTATCGTCGTCTCTTGTCAGTTCACAAAGTTCAAATCGCGGCTCAATAAATGCCCGGCTGGAATAATGCCAGAAGCCAGACATGAATTTCTTCAGCAGTTCCAAAGCAACCTGTTGGAGCATTTGAATGCCGCTGTAGTCCGATGGATTCATTTGATTGTCCGGCAAATAGAGTTCGTACCAGTTCCGGTCCTGTAATACCTTTTTGATTCCTTCAGTGGACAGACAGATATTATACCAGCCTTTTTCCCGTTTGTATTGCTGGAGATCATAATAGAGTTCCGGCCAGCGGAGCATGGAAAGTTGTGCCGGTGCAAAGTAAGCCTGTTCCCTGACGGTTTCGGTATCCGCCTTTTGCGATTGAATCGACGCTATTCGCGGATACCAGTCCACTTTCACCTTTGACATATCGGAAGTCAAACCGTCTTCAAAATTGAACGAACGACCGTCCCGTCGGAAATCGTAAGGACGGCCTGTCGATTTATTGATCTTCGGGCGAAGCATCTTTAAACCTTTGCCCACATCGTAGGTCACATTCAATGGAATGGTAAAGCGAATATTGCGGTCATTGCCCGGCAAACCTTCTTGGGCTAAAAATTTGCGAAAGCGATCCATAAAATCCGCTTCAATTCCAAAGACTTGGAGCGTCTCCAATTCGGTAATATCTTTGGGAACCCGAATGCCATGAATCGCGTTGCTTCGTTTCAGAGTCCAGTCGTAGCCCTTGAGCCGAACGCCTCGTCCGAAAAGTTGGATGATTTGCGCACCTTCCGACCGGCCAACGTGCATAAGCCCCAGCGTACTGACTCGCCAGCAGTCCCAGCCTTCCACAAACTTTTTCGAGCCAATCAGAAGATTAACCGGCGATTTCGAGTCCTTGACCGACGCAAAGACCGAATTACTGAAATCGCTGGTCTTGACCTGAATCGACTGAATTCCTTTTTGACTGGCAACGGCGAGAATATGATCGCATAAGTCTTTGGCGTTTCCCACGTTAATCAGACCGAACGGTTTTTCTGCGGAGCCGGTTTCCAGTAAAATTTCGCCGGAATCACCTTTGGTTCGACTCAAAATCAGATCGCCGCCCAGCTCGCTGTTGAAAACACGGGTGAGAATGTCGGAATAGATTGTATCGGGATTCACTGGGAGCTCGGATAAACTGTCTGCATTATGTATTTGATTGTCTTGATCAGATACTCCTTTACTTTTTCCATTTGTTATTCCCGAAGAAGAAAGTAAATTTTTGGGGGAGCCGGACAGTCGAGACGACTGTCCGGAAGATGCGGACGAGACGTCCGCGCTCCCAGGGAGTAAATAATTGAACGCTCCCTGAAAGATATCGTGATCGTTTTCGTCCAGCAGACCGGTTGCCCGACCGTCGTTTTTCAGGAGTTTTTTGATTCGCCGTTTGGCTTCGCCCGGATGTTTGAGAAAGTCGGCAATGAACTCCAGAATCAGCGCAATATCGGTGGAGACAACCTTTTCGTCGTTCGTTCCCCGTGCGGAAGAAACGGTACTGCCGACAAAGACCCAAAGCGGTTTTTCAATGTTGAACGGAGTGAACGCGTCCTGTCGATCTTCATAAATGGCAAGTTGCTGATAATACTTGAGCAGACAGGCGGTCATATACAAAGTCTGTACTTCGTCGAACGATTTCGGAAGATTGAGAATCTGATAATCTTTTCCGTACCCGTCCTCATAAAACCAGCGATAAGAGTAGTCGAAGAGAATCGATTTCGCGTAGGAATCTTCGATGCGTTCATCTTTGGCGGCGGCAACGGCCTGATCGAACGTCGCGGAATACTCAACGGTGAATCCCCTGGCAGAAAGAGCCGCACGACGCGAAAACCAGGCTCCTTCCTGTGTTCCGCTCATACCGCGATGCCCTTCGTCGACCAGCAGAAGATTCTCATCGCCCAGCGAACGAGTCGCAATGGTATCCGGGCCCTGTTTATCTGCCAACTTTGTGATTTCCAAAATATTGATATCGATTTTTACATCATTGAACAGCGACTGATTCCCGCTGAACGTAATGGCTCCCAAACCGCTGTTGGTCAGTTCATCCAAATGCTGGAGGGATAGATCGCTATTGGTTGTCAGAAGAATCGTTCGTGAAATATCTTTGTGATGAAGGTTCGCGTAATACAAATACTGAAGATAATTGATGTGCATCAGAAGCGTCTTCCCGCTGCCGGTCGCGTTCTGAATACATATCTTGTTCAAGTCGTCTTCCGCATAGGGAGGAATATTCGCAAATCCGTCTTTGACTCGATTGAAACGGTCAATATATTCGTTCAAATCGCGGCAGAGTTTTTCCTTATCGGAAAAGAACCGGTCGAAATAGATCTCTGTAAAAAGGAGCGAAAGCCACTGAAAATATTTCCAGACGACGGGCCGCTGCCGCCGCTTTTCGTTGATCCGTTTTGTATATCGAACAATATTTTCTTCATAACGGAGAATTTGCGATTCCGGTATTTGTGCGATTCGATCCCAATTCGGATACGACTCAATCAGAAGATGATAAAAATTATGCAGTCCGTCCGCGCCGATTCCTTCTTTAGCCTGCTGAAGATTAGCCGCCAGTTCATGAAACGGACGATGACGCACGTCCTGAAATCGCCCGTCCAGCGGATCAATTCCCAAAAGGCTGATCAGCCACTGGTTGAGCGTCAGTTTATCGCGGAATTCAAGTTTCTTCGCCTTGGCCATTTTTGTCTTTCTTCTTTTTTTTATACTTTTCTATTTTTGAAACCACGGATTATACGGATGGACATTGATTACTGTTATAAATAATTTTCGGTGCAAGTTTGGTGCAAGTTGGATCAAAATACAGGTCGCTTTTTTGATATTTATTCTCATATCACTTATTCCTCAAATCTTTTAAAAACGTATTCGCCGGTTTTGACTTTTTCGATTAACTCATGTTTGAAGAGAATTGAAAGTAAGCGTGAAGCCTGTCTTTCCGTTACTCCAAACTCTTTCATGATATCCAGCCTGGTAAAACCTATTTCAAAATTATATAGTCGTCTCAATACCATTATTCTTTCGCGGGTTTTTCCTCTAATATCCGCAAGTTCTCTTATTTGTAGAGCGAAACGTTGTTCTTCCAAGAACCCACTATCATCCTTTAAAATAGACGCTTTCTCATCTGAAATAGACACTTTCTCGTGAAAAATAGACGTTTTCTCACTCAAAAGTGCACTTTCGCCTTCCGAAATAGACGTTTTCTCCTGAAAAACGACATTTCTGTTCGGCATGGAGACCCGGAACCAGGAAGATTCCGAAAAAAATGCCGGTTTGACCGGACAGTCGGAATAATCTTTCATGATTCTATTGATACCGCTTCCGCGTCGGTCCATGTATTCGAAACGGAGAAAGATATCGGAAATAAT
>JAUNSU010000075.1 GCA_030539035.1 Planctomycetia bacterium | reverse complement strand
ATCACTAATCACTAATCACTAATAAAGTCCTATCTCAATTGAAGTATTTTATTCGACTTTGGATTCACCGCCGGCGATTGTTCCCAAGGCGCCCCAAACGCCGAATTGACTCTGGCCGGTTGTCTGCTCACTCCCGGTAAATGAACAGGCATTCGCACAGTCAATTGTATCACTGATAAATCGAACCGATCCGTCCGCAAGCAAGCCGTTGACCCCGCCGTTGTGATAACTCGAAGCCGAATAAACGCCCCAAATATCCGTCGAAGTACTGCTGGATGCGCATGAAGGCGAGTTGGGAGGCAATACCGTTTGAAACATCATTACCATGGAATCACCGAGAGCAAAACTCCGAACTCCTCGCGCCATTGCCGTATGCCCAGTTCCTGTAAAAACGGCCGGATCCAAAGTATCCCGGGCCGCATTGCAAGTGGAAGGATTCAATGTCGCAAGATAAACGACATTTCCCCGAATGTTTTTGGATTCCAAATTCAAACCGACGCCCATCTCGCAAATGGCGATCGTATTCGAAGTTCCATCGAGTAAATCACTCATATTTCGGTAAAGAGAACGCTGAGTCTCAATATCATAATAATAAGCGGTCCCTCCGCCGAAAAAACCGCGCGTATTCTGCGTGTTGTTTTTAGTGCTTCCAATCGCATCGCCCAAGGATCCGCAATAATTAGAAACTCCGAAGTAAGTACCGCCATATAAAAAGCGATCGGAAAAAGTCGGATCCGAAGGACATCGCAAATACGGAAGATTCTCCTGCAATGCCGGTACATTGGCATATGCTTTCGGCCAAAGTCCTTTTTTCGTCGCATGTCCTGCATAAAAGTTCACATAAGACTCAAATCGGGCCGCTTGCTCGCAGAACGGGAGCATGGAAATATGAAAACTGATCGTTCCCCAGCTTTCCGCATTTTTATCACCATTGCGTGCGGCGGGAAAGGAGAAATTGGTATCGTGATAGTTGTGAAGTCCGATTCCGATCTGTTTGAGATTATTGGTGCACTGCATACGCCGGGCAGCTTCCCTTGCGGCCTGAACAGCAGGCAAGAGCAGGCCGATCAAAATTCCAATGATCGCGATTACGACCAAAAGTTCGACCAGGGTAAATCCTTTTCGGCAAAAATCTTTTTTCATGAGAGTATCCTCTTTTAAAACGATTATGGTTGGTTAAACAAAGAAACATCAATGGATCTTTGTTTCAAACAAAACAGTCAATGATCACAAACGACGGATCTCCTCTGATGTTAAAGGGCGGTCGAAGAGGAGAAATTCATCGAGAGCCCCGTCCAGGAACTGAGCGCGATTCCGATTTTCCGGATCGACGAAATTTCCGATCGCGGCTTCACTGATATGAAGCGGGATCGGATTTTTCCAAGGAATTTCGGAGATCATCTTCCCGTTCAGATAATGAACAATTTTCTTATTTTGCGGATCAACAACAAGAACGACCTGTGTCCAGGAATTCAATTTTCCATAGGTAAAACAGGGTTCGGAATCGAATCGGAAGTAGGAAGATCCGAGTTTTTCGTTCTCTTTTTTTTGGCGATTATTAACGAGGAACTGGAGTCTTCCGTCTTTAAGGATCTGCCAAAGAAACGCGCCGGGTTCCTGAAGAAAATCACTTCCGCTGAGGATCACGTTTCCCTGATTTTTCAGACGATCGAGCCGGACATTTGCGACGAGAGTCAATCCGGAGAACTGTCTGTTAAAGGGGAGCAGAACGAGATCTTTCAGATTACGAAAACGGACAGACCGAGTGGAATGAAAGCGGCCTTCATCGGAAACGGTTCCTTTTAAAAGGGCTTCCGGCAAGAATCTGGATCCGTTTTTCGCACTGTTTTCGATACTGCTTTTCCGCACATTCTGGAAATCAAGATTGATCAGCAGGTTGGGATTTTCATTCAGCCGAAGATCTCTTTCGGATTTTACGGCAAGCTTTTTTTCGACGAATCGATTCAGAATCTGATCAAAAACCTCGGATTTCATAAAGAAATCGAAGTTTGCTTTTCTTGGCGTGAAGTCCTTCATGAGATCAACGGTTCCGCCGCTTCCTTCAGTGATCTGTTCGATTTTATTCGCGGTACTTGCGACATCGACTCTTCCTTTAATCACGTCGAGATCGACCTTTTTGGAATCGATATTCAAGGAGAACATTGTTCCCCGATCGATAAATTCGCCGAAGGGAGTATTGATTCCGAATCCGGCCGCTTCTTTTGGAACGGTCGCACTGATCGATCCATGAAGACAGAAGGCATTTTGAGGGGAATTAACGACGAGTTCGGAGGGACCCTGGAGCAGAAGAACCGCGTTGTTTTTGAATCGAAGTTTAATAATACCGCTCACAAGTTTGATCTTGTTCGAGAATATTCCCTGTCCTCTTTCATAGGACTCGGAATCGTCGGCCCAAACGACATCAACGGTTTCTGCAATACGGGCAGAAGGGATGGGATCATTTTCCCGATATCGATCGTTTATCTCACGATAATGGGCGATGCTGAATCCGAAAACAAGGGCGATCAAAATTCCCAACTGAAGCATGAAGAAGAAGTTGGCGAGCGGAGAATATTTGACCTTTTTCGGCATTTTATTTTTCGGCTGGAGCCATTTTAACCATACAGATTCTTTTTTGGGAAACAGGTCCGGTTCAGGGAGAGGCGGATTAAGAGAAACGGCGTTTTTCTCCCAATGGACAAGATCATCAAGGACTTTCGACCAATTTTCACTTTCCGCAGGATCTTCATGATCCTCATGAGAGGAAGGGAACCCGGCGAAATGATCCTCATTCAGGAAGAGCTTTTGGAGGAGGAAATCGACGAGGATATTTTCCCGCACAGTACTTGCCCAATCGGGATTTTTTTGAAGAAGGCCGAGGAAGATTTTTCCCTGTTCTTCATCGAGAGATCCGTTTACAAAACGGCCTGCGAGATCCATAAAGAGATTTTTATCATCACTCATTTTCGATCTCCAAGTTCATTGCTTTTTTAATGCACTGATGGAGAGCGGATCGGATTCGGGTCATCAGGGAATAAAGAGTCGGAACGGTTCGGTTCGTTTCTTTCATTATTTGCTCATAAGAAGCATTTTTAAAGTAGTGCATTTCGACAATTTTTCGATTTCTTGGGGTCAATTTTTGAAGGCAAACTTTCAGGGCGAGAAGCATATCTTCATGGAGATCGAGATCGCGATCGGAATCGTGATCGGTTGGGTCCCAGATCTCATGAATGATATTTTGGAGAAATTCCGGTTGTTCCTTGACGTATCGCCGCCAATACTGAAGGGCGATATTTTGAGTAATTTTGCGCAGGAGCGGTTTAATTTTTCCTTTTTCGAGGATCCATCGATCATGATGTTCGGTGAATTCGACGAAGACATCATGAGAGATATCATCCTGGATCTGGCCCGCCGGAGCGAGTCGGAAAGCGACCGAACGGACATAATCGTAGTATTGCAAAAAGATCTGCGCGGCCGCATCTTTTGTCAAGGAAACCGAATTCGAATTTAAATGATCCATTTTTCCCGCGATTCCAGTTAAAGAGTCAAGAAAAAATACCCTTCCGTAATCCTAATAACAGAGGAAAGCGAAATCTTGTGAAAAAAATCAGAAAAAAAATGGAAAAACGGAAAAAATTTTACCCAATCTGCAAATACTGCGATTTAAGATCATGGGTAAAAGGGCAAGAACAAGGAGGATTTTCTAAAATATTGAAGTTCAATATCAAGTCAATCCATCCGGATTTATCCGCGGTTCCAGGTAAAAATCGAATCCGGCTTGAATTATTTCAGAAGATCGGCGACTTCTTTCAGATCGAGGGCGAGATTTTTATAATAGGACCGTCCTTCCTTGATCGCGAGTTTCCAGAAATTTTCGGCTTCTTCGAACAGAACTTTCAGATCTTCCCCGGCCTCCGGATACGCGGAACAGATCCGAATCTTGAGGATCATAAATTCCGTACAGGAATAAATGGCCTGTTTTTTTCCTTCCTTGAGATGTTTTTTCAGTATATCGACTGCGGAACAGATATCCTGAAAGGCGGACTCATATTCCTGTTTTTTGAAGCAGAGCACCGCACGCCAGTACAAGGCATCCGATAAAAATATGCTCATTGAGGGTGCATTTTTCAGGCGGGCAATAGTCGCATCGAGTAAATTTTGAGCTTTTGCATATTTTTTCAAGGCGAGCAAACACTCGGCCCGAAAGATATTTTCGGACAAACGACCAACGTTCATACGATCGGGATCGGTCCATGATTCCAGAATAATTTTTTCACCCAGGATTTTAAGAGCGCCTTTTGGATCGCCAAGCCGATATCGGCAAAGGGCCTCATAATAGAGGATCTTTCTGTAATTCGAAAAATAGTCGTTGATAAATTCTTTGACAGCTTTGTTTCCTTTTTTTATTTCACGGACGAGATATCGGAAATACTGGCGGGAATCATCATGGAAAAATTCCGCCAAATGAAGGGCATCTTCGGTATCTCCGATCTCCGAGGATGCCCAGAGTTTTAAGGAATAAGATCTCAGCATAAAGGAATCCAATAATTTAAAGACATTCTCATCATGGACGAATTTTGAATGGATATTCAGCACTTCCTCAATGATTCGGAGAACTTTTTTCGGATAAGCCTCCAGAACATAGAACTGAGCAATATCGAATTTTAAAGCGCAGAGGAAACGTGCATCCTCATCACTGAACACCTCGGGAAAAGCAATTTCCCAAATGGAGATTTTTGAAGCGAGATCATCGACAATTTTTCGATCATCCTGGAGATCGGCGATACTGAAAATTCCGGCCCAGATCCGAAAGAGCAAATTGCAATGTTTATCTCTTGAATCAAGATCGAGCTGATCGAAATGCTCTTCGGCATCAAGGAAATTTTTGAGAGCGGCCTGAGGATCATAAAGTTCGGGAATTTCAGGATCGATGCAGAAATTTCCCATCGCGAACAAGGTATTCACGATATTGAAAGTGATCATGGACTTATCGTCCGTTTCTTCTTTCCTGTGCGCATGGAAAATTTCGAGGGCTGTTTCCAGGCAGGAAAAGGCTTCTTTTTGATCTTCGAGGATTGAAGCCAAAAGATAATAGGAACTCGCTCCCCAGATCGCATTTTTTGTGTAATCGGGATTCGATGCTTCAATTTGCCGGAAGACGCGGATCGCTTTCCGCAGATATTCCTGAGCTTTTGCGGAAGCATGTTCATACTGCAAGATCCGGCCCATATAGTGGCAGGCAATTCCCTTGTACACAAGAAAATTATCTTCATCTGTTTCTGCGGGATTTTCCGCAAGATCCAAAATTTCCCGGGCATATTTTTTGGCCTGATCTACACGTTTCTGCTTAAAGAGATAAACAATTTTGTCTTCCAGACAGGAACAGTACAACAAGAGGGCGCCCGGAACTTTCTGTTCTTTTCCCAATGCGGCAAACCGGATCCGCAATTCGAAAACGGAATCCATCAGAGCGGCAGGAAGTTCAATGGCATCGCAGAAATTTGCGTACAATTTAAACAGGGGCTCATATTCGATTTTCCATTCGAGCTTGCTGGATTCAAAAGCCTGAAGAATTTCATTGAGGAAATTTTGGAGAAGGGAGAGAACATCATCACAATGTTTTCCTTTGGAATCAAGGATAAAAAATTTCTCCAGAACCATCACATCTTTTTCGACGTATTGAACTTTTCCTTTCAGAATATTCCCGGACGCGATTTTGTGGAGATTCCTGATTTCCTCGATATAAGCCTGTTCCTCCATGGTATCTTCACAAAGTCCGAGCGTTTTCACCAATCGGAAAGTGAAGAGTGTATATTCGAGGATATCAACGATTTCAGAGACATCGAAATCGGGATCGCGAAGAAATTCCCTTTTGATTTTTTCGAAATTATCGATAATACGTTCCATTTCTTCGATTGCCCTGTTGGCGCCGTTCACCGAGAAATAGTACCGAACGACAGTGAGTCCGAGATCATAATACCGGTCGAAATGCAAGCGGATTTTTTTCTTAAGATAGAGGTTGGTCATGTAATCAAAAAGGGCCAGCACAACAGGGAGCGCTTCGCTTTTTCTCCCCAGCTTATCGAGGGCATTTCCTTTATCGGAGATTACGGCGATATAAAGAGGGAGCCGGGAATAATCTTCGTCGTCCTCGACAACCTCCTGCATAATAGACGCGGCCTTTGAAAAATCGTAGAGAGCTTTTTCGTAATCATTTTTTGCATTAACATAGAAAGTTCCCCGTTCACCAAGAGAAGCGGCATAGGCTTCCCTCCACCCGAGTTTTCCCTGATCGATTACGATATTTTCCCAATACTTGATACATTTATCAAGGACAAGAGCGGTATCGTCGTTTTCTTCAAGGAGTGTTTTGATATGGGCATAATGGTGCAGGAGCCTTGGATAGATGGAGATCACACGGTTCGGATCTTCTTCGATGAGCTGTTCGATCAAAGCGATCAGGAGAGCGATCAGAGTCGATGTTTTCTCATATTGACCGTTTGTTCCGAGAACGGCGGCGTATCGGGCCCCGATATCGATCATGAGCGGCCGGGTATCGATATTGAACCAATGTTCGGCGGCCCAGGCGAAATTCATTCCGAGATCGAAAATGGAATAGGCCAGTTCATTCTCTCCGGTAGTATGCAAAGCGTATCCGCATACTTTGTAAGTATCGGCAAGTAAAAGAAAGCAGGAGCCGAGCGAAGAGATCAAATTCTCTTTTGCATGATATCCCAACTTTTCATACAGAAGGATAATCTCTTTTTCGAGCTCCAGAAAGCGGTCGAACTGATCCAGCCAGAGGTAAAAATCGGCGCGGATCTGAAGATGATTTCCATAGACATGAAAAGTCTTTTCCTCTTTTCCGTTCACGTATTCCCGTTCCGCATCGGCGCGTTCTTCCATGAAAGCAACCGCCTCCGATTCCCGATTGAGATGATGCAGGGTCATCGCGATCCGGTAAACAGTATTGAATCTTTCCGGAACAGCATTATTCCACTCATCGAGATGATTTCCCCAGATCTCATCGGCCTGTCGATATTTATCAAGGGCAGCGGAATAATCCCCCAACGCTCCCTTATTGGACGCGATTGCGCTGTAGACCACCGCCAATTCGCGGAGTTGATCAATATCGCCGTTTTGAAGCATTTTTTCACGCAGATCTTCCTCTCGGAGGCGAGCCGCAAGTGCGGAATTGATCGCGCCATTTCTTTCAAAGGAATCCGCCTGAATTCTCCAGGCTCCGTTCATCTGTTCGAGGATCTCGCTTTCCTCGGCCAAGCCGCTTCCCAAAATCTCCTGAAGATACTTGATCGATTCCTGAACAGCGCTCATGGAAACGAATTCCCCTTTGGGGAATACAAATTCAATAAAGGCGATTTCGTTAAGAAGACGGGCATAGTGAATACAGTATTCCGTTTCTCCCTCGGAGATCAGTTCGGCGAGAATGCTCTTTGCCTCATTGAGCAGTTCCCGGGACTTTTCCGCTTTAATATTAGCATACTGCTCCACAACATATCGGGCAATCGCGATCGCAAGTTCATTGCGCTTCGAAAGATTGCCTTCGTAATGGATCTCATTACGCAATTTTTTGATGTAGGAATAAGGGACTTTTTCATCACTTGCGATATCATAATCTTCATCGGAATCAGAATCATCCTGTTCCCAAGGGTCCTCTTTTTCATCCCCATTTTCGTCGAATTCGTTTTCTAAATCGAAAGGATCATCATCGAAGGGATCATCCTCCTCATCATCGATGGAATATTCTTCGAAATTTTTTTCATCCGACAACGGCAAGGAAAGATTACGGAGAGAATACTCCTTTTCGAAAGGAACAAATTTAACAGATTTATCCTGATGAATATCGAGCAGATGCTTCAGATATTCAATGAAATCAAGTTTATTCTCCGGGAGGGCCATATCTCTTCCGGGGATCAAAAAATCATCGACAGCAGCGCGTTCTTCCCAAAACATTCAAAAAAATCCTATTATATTGTGCAAAAAAAAAGAGAAAAAAAATCAACCGGAAAGCCGGGAAAAACGAAAGTCGATCATCAAGAGAAATGAAAAGCTGCTCCGGATTACATCGTAATAAACCGAAACAGCTTAGCCGTATAAAACAACGGGAAAAAGAAGGAGCAATACCGCAATTAACGTTTCGAGAACTGGGTACCGCGCCGAGCTTTTCGAAGACCGTATTTCTTTCTTTCGACTTCGCGGGCATCCCGGGTAAGAAGGCTTTCTTCACGGAGCTTGGGCTCCACTTCGGGATCGTATTCTTTCAAAGCACGGGCGATACCGAGCTTACAGGCATCAGCCTGTCCGGTTGTTCCGCCGCCGGCGACAGTGATCACGACATCGACGACATCTTTTTTCTCTGTTGCGACCAGCGGTGCCAGAACGGCCTGCCGCAGTTTTTCGGACCGAAAGAATTCCGCGAATTCACGATCATTCACACTGATTCTTCCCTGTCCGGTGCGAATACGAACGCGGGCAACGGAGGTCTTTCGACGACCGGTTCCCAATTTATCGTTTTTGCCGTTTCCTTCGAGAACAAAATTACCACGTTTAATCATTTTTAAATTTTCCCTGAATATTTCAATAAATGGGTCTGTAAAAACCAAAATGGAAGCGGAAGAATCACCGAACAGGCGATTAACGCACTATTTTCCCAAATCGATCACGGTCGGGCATTGAGCCTGATGCGGATGGGTTTGGTCGCTCGTATACAGCTTCAACTTTTCAAGCATTTTGACGGCGAGCTTATTTTTCGGGAGCATACGGCGAACAGCTTCCTTGAGGATCATTTCGGGTTTTTCGGCAAGCCGTTCCGCGGCGGTTTCGCTGCGAAGTCCCGGATATCCCGTATTCCACGTATATCTCTTATTTTGCCATTTTCTGCCGGTAAATACGATTTTATCGACGTTGGTAACGATTACGTAATCTCCGGTATCCGTATGGGGAGTATATGTGGGACGATGTTTTCCCATCAGATAAACCGCAATATCGCTGGCAAGCCGACCAACGATTTTGTTTTCGGCGTCTACGAGCCACCATTTTTGTTCGACTTCACCGGGTTTGGCCATAAATGTCTTGTCGTTCATGAGAACACTTGCTCCTAAAGAATATCTTAAACCTCTATGCTGAATGAAAAATCCAACTTTAAAGGAATTATTTAACCATAATAACCCCAAACCGACAAGGGGGGATCTTTACCGAATCAGGAAAATTTTCAAAATAAACTCAAGAAAAATTTTTGACCGGGGAAAAGTAAAATTCCTACAATCGTTTCGATTCCTTGAAAACGGGAAGAAAACAGACAGGATTTTCTTTTTCCGGTTGACAAAACGGGGGGAACGGATACATTTATAAATGCAATGATTTTCGCGCGATTCGGACGATCACTCTGATCCTTCTGAAAATTTCACCTTGCAGAAAACGGGCCTGTTTTTTAGGGAACGATTGAGCCAAGGGGAGATTCTTTCGGGAGAAAAACGAAAGGAGCCGGATCCGTCAAAGAAAATCGGAAAGCCGACCAGTGCTAAACTCCGGATCCCGCAAAACGCGCGAGGATCCTGCTCCACATGAAGGGAGGGATGAAAAAATGACGCCAAACAGTCTCTTACTGCCGGAACTTCGCCAAATGCTGGCGGAAAACGATATCGCCGAGATGAAGGAATTCTGTACGGCGCTCCATCCTGCAAGTACAGCGGATTTCATGGTGGGTCTTTCCCCTTCCGAGATCTGGTCCATTCTTAAAAACGTCGATGTAATCGATCGGGCCAATATATTCAGCTATTTCGATCAGGAAATTCAGATCCAGATCATTGAATCGGCCCCGCGTGATGAGATCGCCGAATTCATCGAATTTCTCCCTTCCGATGAACGTGTTGACATTCTGGATGAAGTCGAACCGGAAGTCGTCGATGAACTGATGCCCCTGATCTCCTCGGAAGAGCAGCAGGATATCGAACGCCTGAGCGCTTATCCGGAAGAGACGTGCGGTGCGGAAATGTCGTCCGACTTTGTCCGCCTCAATGAAAAAATGACCGTTCGCCAAGCCCTCAACGAGATCAGCAATCAGACCCATATTCTGGAGACGATTTCTTACCTTTACGTTTTGGACTATCGGGAACATCTCGTCGGACTGATCTCGGCGAAGGAACTTTTGCGGCGGATCGGGAAACCGGATGTGATTCTTTCGACCTTTATGAAAAAGGATCTGATCACCGTTCAGGCGGACGCCAATCGGGAAGAAGCTGTTAAACTCGTTGCGAAATACGACTTCATCGCGATTCCTGTAGTCGATTCCAAAGGAAAGATGCTCGGGATTATTACCCACGACGATATTCTTGATACCGCGATTGACGAAATGACCGAAGACGCGCATTTGTCGGCGGCGGTGAATCCGCTGGAAAATTCCTATATGGAAACCGGGCTGTTTGTCCTTGCCCGAAAGCGTTTTCTTTGGCTGGCCCTCCTTCTTTTCGGGGCGATTACAACGGCCTTTATTCTGAACTTTTTCGAAGACATCAACAACAAGATCATCTGGCTGGTCGCGTTCCTTCCGATGATTGTATCGACCGGGGGAAATACGGGAGGACAGTCGGCAACGCTGGTGATCAGTGCCCTTGCGACCGGAGATATTTCCTTAAAGGATCTTCGAAAAATCTTTGTTCGGGAAATCTATATGGGCCTTCTGCTCGGCTTGGCGATGGGGATCTGCGGCCTAATCAACGCCCTGATCATTCATGGACACGATGTTCCGGTTTCCCAATTATTGATCGTTCCGACGGCGGTCTTTCTGATCGTGTTCACCAGTAATCTTACCGGAGCGCTTCTTCCCCTTCTTTTTCAGAGGATCGGATGGGATCCTGCCCTTATGAGCAACCCTTTCGTCGCCGGAATTTCTGATACGCTGGGGACATTCATCTATATGCTTTTAGCCCTCTGTTTGCTGGTTCCCCTGCTGAACTAATTCCCCATTTTTTCGGAAATATTTCATAAAAAGAGCGAAAAACAGATTAAATTTGTTTTCTTTTTCCCATTTTTCCCCTTTTCTTGCCGAATCCGGGTATAATTAGAAGGGCAAAACGGTCGATGTAGAAGTAATAATGAACATTAGTACTTCGGGGAACATTAAAATGAACAAAGCGCAAAATTTCAACAGCAAAAGAGGATTTACACTGGTCGAATTACTTGTCGTAATTGCGATTATCGGGATCCTTGCCGGTCTTCTTTTTCCCGCGATCCAGGCGGCAAGAGAAGCGGCCCGGCGGATGATCTGCGTGAACAAGATCAAGCAATTGTCCCTTGCTGTTCAAAATCATCATGATGCGAAAAAGTGCATTCCTTCGGCTCAACTCCTTGTTTCCTATAAAAATATCCCCTTCGTCGGAGCCTGGTCCGCCGAAAACGACACTGTCTACTATTGTCAATTCATCGGCTGGGTTTATCCGCTTCTTCCCTACTTGGAGCAGCAGAGCTTCTTCGAACAGGCGAGCCGGGAAATCTCGAAAAAGATCTATCCGACCGATGATCCGACCGCGTCGAATTGGGTGGGACAGCCTTTTTCCGCGCTTTGGTGTCCCGCGGATCCCAATGCCCATTCCGAAAAGGGAGAACTCTCTCCGAGCAGCTATCGTGCTTGCCGGGGCGATCAGATTTTCAGCGGATCGTATCATTCCCCCAGCCCGCGCGGCGCCTTTCAGCCGGGATGGTGCAACGGAAAGGCGATTACAATTACCTTTACCCAAATCATGGACGGGACAAGCAATACGATGCTCTTTTCCGAAGGAAAGATCTGGAATGATTCTTCGAAAAATGAGCTGGGAAGCAAGAAATTTCCCATAAAGGGAGGGATCACCGGACTGTCGGGAATGAACTCCTGGACGGATCCGCAGAAGTGTATTATTCTGCGGGACTCGATCGAACAGGAATTTCTGCCGGCGATCATGATCAGCGATCCGAACGATCTTCCGGGATCCAATGCCTATCGGGGCTGCTTGATCACGGCATTTTGCGCGATTATTGGTCCGAACGGAGCTTTTTGCACCGATACCGCCGAGTATGCGGGCGAAGGAGAAGGGTTTGCAACGGCCAGCAGCTATCACGCAGGCGGCATCAATATCGCGTTGGCCGATGGATCGGTAAGATTTATCAATGAATTGATCGATACCGGAAAAGTCTCCGCAGGCGGATCGAACTTCCCGAACGGAAGTAAAGGAAAGAGCCCCTGGGGAATTTGGGGCGCTTTGGGATCCATTAACGGAAAAGAATCGATCAATTTTTAAGATCGGATCTTAATCAGAGGCGTTCGATTTTATCGACGATCCGTTCGAGGCCTTTCGCGTTGAAAGATTCGATATCTCCCTGATCGCAAAGGGCGGCAAAAGAAGGATTGATCGGCAATTTCGCAACGGTATCGATTCCGAATTCTTTTGCAACGGCATCGATTTGGCTTTCGCCGAAGATCTTATGTTTTGTCCCGCAATGATCGCATTCATAATAGGACATATTTTCGACAAGTCCAAGGACCGGAACATTCATCATTTCGGCCATATGAATCGCTTTGGAAACGATCATACCGACGAGTTCCTGAGGGGAGGAAACGACGATAATTCCATCGACGGGCAAGGACTGAAAAACGGTCAACGGAACATCGCCCGTTCCCGGCGGCATATCGACGAACATATAATCGATCTCATTCCAATGGGTCTGTCCCCAGAATTGGCGGATCACTCCGGAGATCACCGGCCCGCGCCAGATCACCGGATCGGTATCATTTTCCAGAAGGAAATTGATGGAGAGAACATCGATTCCGGATTTACTTCGAATCGGGATGATCCCGGTTTCGTCGGCAAAGGCCCGATCTTTCAATCCGAACGCTTTGGGAATGGACGGACCGGTAATATCCGCGTCCAGAATGGCCGTATTCGCACCTTTTCGGCGCATGAGAACGGCCAGCATGGAGGTGATCAGCGATTTGCCGACACCGCCTTTTCCGCTCACGATACAGATCACTTTTTTAACGCTGCTTCCGTCCATTAATTTTTCTTTTTGGATTCCTTTAGCACGATCGGAGCAGTCCTTTCCGCAAGATTCACAATTATGATCACAATTTTCGCTCATGAATTTATCCCTTTGCACCACTTTCTCAGAAAACAGGAATTGACATTGTATAATCCATCCATTATCATAGTTTTCAGAAAAATGTCAATCATCGGCAAACAATTCACGCATACTGTAAAAATATTTTTGTTTGGAACCACGGATGACACGGATAAACACGGATGAAATCCCTATAAGATTCGGGACTGATATTTTTGATGAAAACGTGTTTTTACCAAAAAAGTATCCGTGAAAATCCGTGGTTTCAAAATCGGTTGTTTACAGTTGAGTAATTCAGGAAAAGTGTACTATGAATTCATTGACCATTACGGGAATCGTAAACAATATTGCCGTCGGCGATCTTCAGGAGGAGCATGGATTATCGCTTTCCCTGGAATTTCGGAATCGAAAATATCTTCTTGACACTGGGGCGGGAACGGCCTTTTTACCCAATTTGAAAAAGCTCGGAATGGATCCTGCGGATTTTGATCTTTTGATCCTTTCGCACGGGCATTATGATCATACAGGGGGCTTGGCCGATTTTTTGCGGTATAATACGAAAGCGCCGATTTTTTTTGGACCGGATTTTACGAAAAAACGGTATCATTACGAGTTGGGAGCGTCTTCCCGTGAGCTTTTTATTCCGAAGGTCTGTTTGCGTGCTTTTGAGGAGATCGATTCGGGCCGCAAAAGGGAAATCGATAGATTTACGGAGATCGAAAAAGACATTTTCCTTACTGGACCTATTCCGCGCCGATCATTTGAGGACAGCGGCGGGCCGTTTTTTTTGGATCCGAAGGGAACGATCCCGGACTTAATAGAGGACGAGCAATCGATTGTTGTTCGGCTGGGAGCTCAAAACATACTGATCACCGGCTGCTGCCATTCCGGACTGATCAATACGATTGACTATTGTGAGGAGCAGGGCCATTTGATTCAGATCGTCTTCGGCGGTTTTCATTTAGGGAGTGCGAGTGAAGATCGGCTTCGAAAAACGGCGGATTATTTGAATCGGAAGCGAATTGAGAGGATAGTTCCGGTGCATTGTACTGGAGAAAAAGCGATTGGATATTTGAAAGAGCATTTCAGGGGGATCGTCGCCGATTTCCGGGCGGGCAACGTGGTTAATTGTTGATTTGAGCAAAAATACTAAAAGTTTTTGAAAAAAGTTTCCTCATAAACAGAGATTTGCGAAAGAGGCCAAGAAATTGGAAGAATTCGACGGCAGTAAAGAACTTCGTGAAAAGATAAATTTCCGAAAACGGTTGAACGCCAAATCGGATCCAATCGGACCTAAGCCGTCGAATAATCGCGAAAACAGCAACGCGTTTTTTCGCGAAGGGAGGAGATTGATCCGGCAACGTAGACGTTGCATCCAGTATAGCCAACTACGGGGGCGCTAATTTTCGGTAGTTCCAACCGGGTGAAGTAATAGTGTCTTTGTCCCTGGTTTAATGGGTAATTATCTTTTTTAAAGATTTTAACCCTATTTTTGCACTGCCCTTTCAGGGCGCTTTGTATGGTTGTTCGTTGACCCGGGGTGCCGGTCGCTTCGCTCCCTTGCCCCGGGTCAACGACCCCTCAAAAAGCAGCGCGCTGTAAGCGCAGTGCAAAAAGAACGAAAAACACGGAACAGAGTTCGAACCCGAACACGCGGTTGCCGGAACAATTTGAAAAAACGATCCGCCGAATCGGATCGAAAAAAAGAGAAAACACCACGGAATAAAACAAAGGAATAATTATGGATAAACGATATCTGCTTGCGAAATTACCTGAACTTCCAACCGTACGCTGCCCTTGCGGCGAAGTCCATCGGGCATTTACAGACGATTCGGATCAAACGGCAAGTGTCCATCTTCTTTCGATCCGGGAAGATTCCAAAGTTCATTATCATAAAAAAGGAACGGAGATCTATATCATTCTCGAAGGAAAAGGATACCTCGAACTCGACGGAGAACGAATTCCCGTCGAACCATTGACCTCGATTATGATCAAGCCCGGCTGCCGCCATCGGGCCGTTGGAAAATTAACGATCCTGAATATCCCGATTCCTTCCTTTGATCCGAAAGACGAATGGTTTGATTAGTATGAAAAAGAGAACGGTTCCTGTTCAATTCCTCTTTATCTCCGGACTCGGCGCAGACGGGCAGATCTTTACCAATCAGCTTAAAGCATTTCCCGATTCTGCCGCCGCCGAATGGCCTCTCGTCCGATCCGATTGGGCACTGGAAGATTACGCATTGGCCGTCGCCAGTCCTTATCGTATCTTACGGGAAAAAAGCGATCGTCCGCTTGTCGTTTGCGGACTTTCATTCGGGGGAATGCTCGCTCCTTTTATCGCGGAAACCCTGAACGCCGATGCCTGTATTTTACTCGCTTCCTGTCGGCATCCGTGTCAATTACGATGGTGGTATCGCCCGCTTGCTCTTCCGTTCATTCGTATTCCTTTTCTTTTTTGGCTGATCGCGTTTCCCTGTCAATTACTTCTTTGGATCTTTCTTCATCTGTTCGCATGGACACTTGGAAAGCGCTGGCGTTCCCTGTTGCACCAATTCAATCATGCTGGAGTCAAGCGGCTTTATCATTTTATTCGAATGATCCTCGATATCCGATGGACCCGAAATGAGGTAAAAGAAAAATCTTATTCTTTTCCGATCTTTCACGTCCACGGTGAAATAGATCGGGTCATTCCCTTGAAAAACGTTCATCCCAATATCATCGTTCCGAAAGGCGGCCATCTGTTTCTCTGCTGGAAAGTGGAAGAAACCAATCAGATTCTCGAAGATTTCTGTCAATCGCTTGAGTCGAAATGAAGTTTTTTGACCAAAAAATGGAATAATTTGACATTGCTATTTTTCGTTTAACGATTATCATATTGAAGGAAACTTAAACGAAAAGGGCTGCAAAAATGATCCATTCCGACTTTTTACTTCAAAATCAGACCGCACAGGATCTTTATCACGAATACGCGGAAGATCTTCCGATCATTGATTTTCACAATCATCTCCCAATCCGTTCGATCTCGGACGATCAAAGGAGCGCGAACTGGACAGAGATCTGGATCGCAAACGATCCTTACAAACATCGGGCAATGCGGATAGCCGGAGTTCCGGAAGATCTGATCACAGGAAACGCGCCCGCCAAAGAAAAATTTCTCGCCTGGATCCGAACGATTCCCATGCTTCTCGGAAATCCGCTCGATCATTGGACCCGTCTTGAGCTGCTTCGGATTTTCGATTTTTCGGATGTTCCTGATCCGGATCACGCGGAAGAGATCTGGAACCGTCCGATCCTTTCGACCCGTGAAATTCTCAAACGGTTCCCGATCGAATATTCCGCTCCCTGCGCCGCGCCGGGCGAAGATCTCACGCCGTTCAGTCAATGCGATGATCTTCCATTCGTTCCTTCTCTTCGGGACAATGGTGCCGCAAAGAATCAGATCCTTGATGCGATTGATCTTTTTCATCGGGCCGGAT
Source organism: Planctomycetia bacterium (assembly GCA_030539035.1). Taxonomy (GTDB): domain Bacteria; phylum Planctomycetota; class Planctomycetia; order Pirellulales; family Thermoguttaceae; genus JAUNBG01. The sequence continues at coordinate 1,841 of JAUNSU010000075.1, read as the reverse complement.
GCCGCTTTGCGGATCACGCACTGGACGCCGATTGGCATTTTCGGGACGATGATCCCCTGATCGAACTTGGAGGAGAATACAATAAGCGGAACTGGACCTTGCAGATCCATCTCGGCGCACTGCGGAAGACGAGTTCCCGTCTGCGATCTTTGGCCGGACCGGCGGGCGGATATGCGGCGATCGGCAATTCCATCGATCTTTCCGGACTTGCCCGACTTCTTGACGCAATGGAAAAAAGTCCGAACGGCCTTCCCAAGATCATCCTTTATAATCTGAATCCGGCCGACAATGCGGCCTTGGCGACATTGACCGGATCGTTCAGTGAAGACGGAATCAGGGGCAAGATCCAGTTCGGACCGGCCTGGTGGTATAATGATCATCGGATCGGGATCCGGAATCATCTGGATTGCATCGCTTCATACGGACTTCTGTCCGCATTTATCGGGATGACCACCGATTCCCGATCGCCGCTTTCGTTTGTAAGACACGAATATTTCCGGCGAGTTCTTTGCGGCTGGTTCGGAGAAAAAGTCGAGCAGGGGATCTTTCCCGACGATCTCCCGACTTTGGGATCAATCATACAAAATATCGTTTATAATAATATTAAGGAGAAGATATGAAAGAGAATCGGAGCGATTATTTTCAGGATCAGGTAGCGATTATTACCGGAGCAGGAGGGACATTATCTTCCGTAATCGCATTGGATCTTGCGCGCAAAGGAGCGAAAGTCGTTCTGATCGGACGAACGGAAGAGAAGCTGCGTACGGTTTCCGATCAGATTGAAGCGGAAGGAGGATCCGCGCTGGTCGCTCCCTGCGATGTCGTTGACGAACCGGCGATTCAGAAAATCGCGGATCGATCTTTTGAGCAATGGGGCCCTTGCCGCTTTTTGATCAACGGAGCCGGCGGCAATAATAATAAGGCGCTCACAACGAATTTTACTTTCGATCCGAAAGAACTGGAGATCGATAAGCCGGAAGAGATGCGCGGATTTTTCGATCTGGATCTGGAGATCTTTCAGGATGTTCTCAAGATCAATACGATGGGAACTGTGATTCCCTGTCGAATTTTTGGCAAGCAGATGGCCCGATCCGGAAGGGGCGGAATACTGAATTTTGCGTCGATGAACAGCTATCGGCCGTTGACGCGAGTTCCTGCTTATGCGATGTCGAAGGCGGCGATTATTAATTTTACTGAATGGTTGTCGGTATATTTTGCGCCGGCGAACATTAGGGTCAATGCGGTTGCACCCGGTTTTTTTGTGAACGATCGGAGCAGAAAATATTTAATGACGCCGGACGGAGAACTTTCGCAAAGGGGCAAGAATGTAATGCAGCACACGCCGTTGGGGCGATTCGGTGAACCGCGGGAACTGCTCGGATGTATTGAATGGCTTTTAAACGACGAAGCGGCGGGATTTATTACGGGGATTACGGTTCCTGTTGACGGCGGCTTTCTCGCTTCCGCCGGGATCTGAGCAACGGGGACACGCGGTGGTTTGAAAAAAAATACTAAAAGTTTTTGAAGGAGTTTGAGGAAACTTTTTTCAAAAAGCAACGTGGACGTTGCATCCAGTTCGCGCTTCCGCGCGATTGGCACTTTGTCGCCAAGGTCCCCTATGTCCCCATCGTCCCCTGATCACGGGCGAACTTTATTAGGGAAAAAACATCGCCCGGGAGATTGTGGTTCAACCATTAATCGAATCACCGCGTTTTTTAGAGATTCCAACTCTTCGACCACGGCGGCTCCGCCGCCGTGAGGGCGAGGTGTCGGGTAGCGCCGTAGAGTTGCCCCTCGGCGCCCCCTCGGATCCGGACTTGGAGATTTCCACCATCCGGCTC
>JAUNSU010000202.1 GCA_030539035.1 Planctomycetia bacterium | reverse complement strand
TAAAACGCTTTATCGATGTTGATACGTTTTTGGTTGTTCGGGTCCGATTGGATAAGTTCGATATTGGACAGGTTCATGAAAACATTAAAGACATTGTTAAAAAGCAGATCCAGCAGATGGGGTTTGATGAAAACTCCATGCAAAGAATAGAAAAGGCTCTGGATGATTCACTGATGCTCCTGTTATCGGAGGAGATGGGGACTTATGAAAACTTTCTTAAAGAGACCGGAATTACGGATCTTTGGATGATCTTTTCCAAAAAAGATAATTATTCTCATCAGGCGGTGATTATTCCAATTTCGGGATTCAGCGAGGATCAAGCAGAGGCCTTGTCCAAAGTAATTGAAAAAATGGACCTTGGGTATAAACCCTTGGAGGAAAAATTTCTTTTTGTCTTACCTGGTAATGAAGACGAAACCTTGGAATTCTTTTCCAAAATTGAGGAGCAAAAAAATGAAGAGATTGATACGTATTTTGCGGAAAACAGCGAAGCGGCAATCCAGTTGATTTTACTCCCCTTTGATGTTCCTGCTGTATACGAAATTCTGTCTGGCGCGGATTTTTCTCAATTTATCGATAAAGAAGGGGAAAGGTTCAAACCGTTGTCTATTCTTTTTAAAAATGCTTTTCGGCAGATAACCTTTGACTGGGATATCCGAAATGTATCCGAAAAGTTGGAGATCCAATTTCGCAGTGAACGGACAGCAAAAGCTGCACTTTCGGAAATGGAAGATCTCATTGATTATCTCGCGGCAATGTATTCTCAAAATGCCATTCATTCGTTAAGAAATGAATTCGGTAATGAGGTCTTGGAATGTCTGGAAAATTATAAGGGAAAACGGCTGTTTTATGAATATGTTCGAGGTTTAACGCGCTTTGCTTTACTGCCGGTACAACAGGATAATCGCGTTGTTTTTTCTTCGCCCATTTTGGCACCATCCTTATATACTGCGGGAATGGCCGGGTATTTTCTTGCTCCCTCCATAATGGGGGCTGTAAACTCAGCATCTCGAATACAATGTACGAATAATCTCAAACAACTCGGAATCGCCTTACATAATTTTATTGATTCAAATTCTGAAAAGCTGCCGCCGCCTTATCTTGTTGACGAAGATAATAAACCTCTTCATTCCTGGCGTACTCTTATTTTGCCTTATATTGAACAGAGTGGATTATACGATCAAATCCGATTAAACGAACCATGGGACAGTGAATGGAACTCGCAATTTCACGATAAAATGCCGGCTGTATTCGGCTGTCCTGAATATAAGGAAGACAATAAAAAAGGAATAACTCATTATGCTCTTATTGTCGATGAAAAAACTCCTTTTTATCGGCCCGCCATTATAAAAAATACGGGAAAAGATTTTGACCTTAAACCTTGTTCGAGTCTTGCCAACATCACGGACGGTACCTCAAATACTCTTGCGATTGTGGAACAAAAAAGAGGGTGTTGCTGGATGGATCCCTCCGGTGATATGAAATTTGAATTCCTTGAAAATGGGGTCAACGGTTCTGAAGAGGATGGGTTGGGCAGTAAACACGAAGGCGGCGTTAATGTTTTGATAATGGATGGATCTGTAAGATTTATTGAGGACAAGATTGATTTGGGAATTCTTAAGGCAGCTGCAACCAAATCCGGCGGCGAAACCAAATACCTCTGATGAACAGGAATCAGGGATCAGGGGAACCAGCGCCGAAGGCGCATACGGAGGGCGGTCATCTTGGCCGTCCCGAGCGATGTTTGAAGAATACTTGAAGAGGATCGAACGGAAAAAAACGACAAAAGAAAAAGCTCAAATCGCGGTACCGGCAGAACTCGTGCGATACACGGATCAGATCCATCAGGAGATGGGGACACTGATTTCCGAGAACGCGAAAGCGAACTTCCCGACCTCTGAACTTGCCGGTCGGGAACCGCTGGAATCCCTCTTTAGAAATTATGTCTTAAAGAATCAGTAAGCGGAAGGACGGCGCTCGAAATTGTAAAGCTGGTAAGGATCGCCCATCGAGGGGCCAACAGAGAGCCAAAAACTTCTTTTCCGTTCATTGAGGTCGAGATCTTTCCAGGCAAATCTGTTCTTTTCTTTTGTTTCTGTCAACCATTCCCCATCACGATCGATGATCGCCGACGGAAGATGGGCCTGCTGCGTTGCAACGACCATGGGAACGGAAGAATCAATCGCCCTTGCCGACCAGATCTTGCCCCAATGGGATTCTTTCGCATCACCGGCCAAGGGGAAGAGAAGAAGTTCCGCTCCTTTGAGGCGCAGGATCTTGGCCGTTTCCGAGAACCAGTTGTCCCAGCAGATCACGAAAGCGACCTTTCCGAAATCCGTTTGAAAGACAGGAAGTTCCTTGCCCGGGATCACTCCTTTTTGAAATTCGGAACTGGTCAAGTGGACTTTTCGATAGATCCCCGCCAATTTTCCGGATCGATCCACAAGGAACGCGGTATTGTGATAGATCTTTTCCGGGGCCGCTTCATGGATATTGCCCGCGATCCATACGTGATATTGACGGGCATATCGGCTTAAAAGACGGAAAGTCGGACCATCGGGGAGCGGCTCCGCTTTCGCATCCACTGTTCCGGGAGCTCCGCTGTCGGTAAAGCATTCCGCGAACAGAATAATGTCCGGGCGTTCGACCTTTTGAAAGATGTTTTTTAAGGTCTCTTCCATTGCGGCGAGATTCCCTTCGATCGTGCAGGGACGGGAAGGATGCGGATTCGCGGCGACAATACGGACCATTCGCGGCTTCGGAACAGGGACCGTCGCGATTTCAACATTGCGGAAGATCGCTTTGCCGACTCGCCATTTAAAAATACATTCGATTTTAACCGCGGTGCATTGATCCGGAACCGTAAAGATCTGATCGAACTGCCGAATCGTTTTTTGCGGATCCGTTTTCGATTGCTGATCAGAAAATTCCACGTAGTCCCGTTGGCAGGGATTTTTTTTATCCGGAATCATCCAGGAGAGAATGATCATGGAATCATTTCCGGGAGAAGAAGGGCCGATCAGATCTATTTCTGCTTCGGCGGTAATTCGACAGGCCGTTCCTGTTTTGACCGCAACGGTTCCTGTCCAGGTTCCAATGGAATTTTCACTTTTCAGTTCGACTGCAAGGCCTTGATTCGAATCGCGGTCCAGTTTTGCGGGAACGGCGATTTCCGGCGTGATCCCTGTCCAGTCGACAGGCGATTTTTTCTCCTCTGCGGAAAGAATGTTCAAAAAGCCCAGTATAAAACAGATCGAAAAAACGAAAGAACTTCGGAAAATTTTCTTCATGATTGAATTCCTTTTGTTTGTGAAAAACATAAATATTGAATCGCGGAAAATCCCTTTATATGTTAATTTGAAAGAGCTGGGCAAAGATCTCCGAAGAGGTATCGATGATCATAATTTGCGAAAGAAAGCGGGCAAAACGCGGGTCCCTTCGAAGGGCCGTGAATCGTTCCGAATCGTGCGGATTCAACGGCTTGGGGGTGATCAATATAATGTTCGTATTTCGCGAGATCAATCCGAACAGCTGCTGAAATATTTGAGCCAGATGATCGGTTTTGGAATATCGGATCACCGAAAGCCGCTCCATCATCCCCCGTACGAAAGCAAGAGATATTTTGCCTTCCATGATAAAAGAAGGAACGGATCTGTCTTCCGGAGGTGCATCGCCGAAATCGGCGCCAAAATAAAAGGTTCCCGATATATTGCGCGAAAATTCCCGGATCAGGGTCGCCGCAAAACTGATCCCAAGCTCGCTGTTCTCGAACAGTTCGGGCGTTGGCCGTTTTCCCGATTCATAAAGATCAAGAATAATCGCAACGTCCATGTTTTTTCGTTCTTCAAACTGCCGAACAAGGATCTTATCGTGTTTTGCGGAAGCGCGCCAATGGATCCATTTTCGCACGTCGCCCGACTGCCAGGAGCGGACTCCGAACTGTTCATCGGAGGTTCGTGAGATCAAATGCCGCGAACGGTTCTTTTCTTCCGATTGCGTACTGAACTGCCGGAACCATTGCCGGGTCAATTTCCCGATCTTGGGATAAACAGTAATGGATGTTTTCTTCTCCTGCCGCAAAAGACTGCGAAAGAAACCAAGCGGAAAACGAGTCGAGATCACCAGATTCCGAAATTCATACCGTCCGCGCAAAGGAAGACGGCCCGCGTAAGATTTTCGGATCGATTCGCCTGGCCGGATTTCCTCAAAATAGCAAGCGGGCTGAAAACAGGTCTCTCTTTTCGGGATCTTCATAAACGAAAGATCCGAGTAGATGGAAAAATCCGGGAAGA
>JAUNSU010000201.1 GCA_030539035.1 Planctomycetia bacterium | reverse complement strand
GTCATCCACCTTGTTCCCCTCTCTGATTTTGTTCAGATTCTTGGGACCACTTTACCTTATAGAACATCGTAAATAGTTCTTCAGGCAAATGTCTCGTATGTTTGATAATACTCTTATTTTCTCGCAATTTGTGCCTAAAATACAGCCGATTCGAACAGACTTCATGGTAAAATAGGATGTTTAGTGTAAATAGATAGCACGATTTAAAAAACAGTGTAAATAAATTTTACATTATTTGCTTATTATAAAGCATTTTGATCGGCGGGTCAAGTCAATTACAATAATCAAAAAATACAAAATTTCAAAAAGTTCAAATCACAACGGTTTTTTAGAGATTTTTACCACTTCAAAGAAAGGCGACGGAGCCGCCGTGCAGGCTGGAAGGCGTTGGCCTTTTTGTTAACGAAGAGAGCGACCAACGGGAGCGGACCTCCGGCAACCGCGCGGAAGCGCGTACTGGGAACGGCGCCTCGCCGTGCAGACTGGAAGCCTGCGGTCCCAAGGGCGGCTCCCTCCGCTAATCAATAATCTGCCCCCGTAATGAAAAAAAACTGCTAATTTTCGGTTTTCAATATTTCTTCCGTTGCACTTGAATTTCGATTCGGTATACTGTATAATCGGAATGTGAAATCCTATGCAAACGAAAGAGGAAGAAATGAATATCCGAAAATTACCGCTGTTTTTGAGCCTTCTGGTCCTGTTCTTTTTGACAGGATACGCGATCTGTCCGGCAACGGAAATCGCCGCCGAAGGTTTATCCGTTTCCTTAAATGATCAGGATGGGTCCCTGATCATCACTTCCGCCCCGAAAAAAATCGTGTTCCGAACAGAACCGGCCGCCGATCTTCATTTTCAGGATCTTCAGACCGATCAAAAAACTCTTACCGCGAACATGATCGCCAAAGGATCCCCGGATCCGATTCTCTTTACAATGGAAATTCTGAACGATCATGAGATTTCCCTTTCTTTCCAGGGATCGGGCAAGATGTCCCTTCCGGTCTCTTGGCCGCCGCCGTTTGTTCAGGAGCCGAACGACTCAGTTCTTCTTCCTATTGGAAGCGGAGTGATCTGGCCGGCAAATCTTCCGAATGGTGAAGATCCCCAATATCTCTCCATGAAAGAAAGCCTCTTCTGGACCCGGAATTTAACGATGGGATTCTGGTCCGTTCTCCGCGGAGACGCCTGGCTGGATCTCATTCCTGAAGACGCTTCCGATGCGGCCCTTTCCGCGTTAAGAGATCCGCAGGGCCGCCTTTCCTGTCGGTTTTTATGGCACTCCGAAAACGGAGAATGGGGATATCGAAGGACTATGCGCCTGATCCTCGGCGATTCCGGAGGAATTACCGCCGCTTGCAAAGCCTATCGAAAATATCGGATCCCTTTCGGATTCGGAAAAACACTCCTCGAAAAGGCAAAACAGGCACCGCAAATCAAAAATATCGCCGGTGCCGCGAATATCTGGCTTTGGCATGATCATTGCGCCGAACTCATGTACGAACGGACAACAGAAAAAATCGATGTCGATAATACTTCCGCGATCGAAAAAATCGCCGAAGATTTTCATCAGGCCGGAATCGACCGCGTTCTCTGGGGGATCTTCTTCATTAAAGACGCGCCCAAGGTCAAGGATCTTCGAAAATACGGCTGGCTCGTCTCCAAATACGATAATTTTACCGATGTAATGCCCCCGGAACTTCAAAAGGTGATCCCTGCTCATCGGATCGAAAACTGCGATTATACGGTCCGGCGAAATAAGAACTGGCCGCAGGATATCCTCGTTCAACCGAACGGATCGCTCGCGAAATGCTGGGCCCTTTACGGAATCGACGGAAAGAAATACAATCAGAACGCGCTCTGTCCCCGGCAGGCGGAATCCGATATCCGCGCCGAAGTTCCCGGAATCGCACAAAAATGGGGCTTCAACGCCTGGTTTATCGATGTGATGGGCGGCTCGCTCCGGCAATGCTTCTCAAAAGATCATCCGATGACCCGACGCGAATCGCGGCAGTATCAACTCTATAATTTTCAGGCGCTCCTCGACTCCGGCCTTGTTTCCGGAACCGAGGAAGGCGTCGAATGTTTTCTTCCCGCCCTTTGCTATACGGAAGGAAAAATGAGCGTCTTTCCCTATCGGATCGATCCGCATATGTGCTGGCGATGGAAATCGGAATCGTTTTCCGATCCTGAAAAAGCGCTTTATCTCGATCGATACATGCTCAATCCGAAATATCGGGTCCCGATTTGGGATCTCGTTTGGCATGAATGTTCCGTAAATTACTGGTATTGGGGGGACGCGTCCAATAATGTCCCGGCCCGCCTGAAGCGCCGTGATCTGTTCAATGCTCTTTACGGAACTCCGCCGATGTATTCCTTTAAAACAAAAGATTGGAACGCACCGTTTCCCGCCGATGCAAAATCCGGATCCGATCCCGAAAAGTCGACTCTGAAGGATCTGATCCTCGCCTCTTACCGCCGCGCCGCGCCGGTAGCCCGAAAAACAGCGTTCTCAAAAATGCTCTCTTTCGAATGGATCACCGAAGACCGTCTGATCCAAAGAACCGTTTTCGCCGATGGGACGGTCGTTACCGCGAACTTTTCCGATCAGCTGTTCACGGTCAACGGATCCATGATCCCGCCCGGCGATTATATCATTACCCAAAAATCATTTCACTGAAAGGATCGATCATGAAGAAAATACTGCTGATTCTGTTTTTGGCTCTGTCGGGAACGCTTTTCGGCCAGACACTGGAAAACGAATCCCTGAAATTGACATTTCATCCGGAAGACGGAGCCTTTGATGTTCTCGACAAGTCGACCGGACGGAACTGGACCGCGATGTCCGGCGAAGAGCCTTCACTCAAGGTCTCCGAAGTAAAAGCGGAAAAGAATAAAATTGCTTTCGATTTCAAATACGAAAAGCTGAAAGGAATTTATCATGGATCTCTGGAACTTTCCGGACGGGAACTCACGGTCCGGATCTCCGGTGATCCGAAAGCGGATCAGGTCGGAACGCGGATCGGATATCCTTATCCGTTCGAAGCCAAAATGGGAGAACGGATCCTCATTCCGCACGGCTGCGGATTCGCCTTCCCGGTGGAAATGGCCGATCTCGGAGCCAAACAGCCCGATCTCATGTCCTTATACAATCGTGATATGAATATGGGCGTATGGGGCCATTACGCGGAAACCCTTTCTCCCAAAGGAGAGATCCTTCCCGCTTGCGGATACATGGCGATAATCGAAACACCGGAAAACGCTTCGGTCCATTTCACGGTCCGAAAAAACGGACTCCGGCAGATCAATATTCTCTGGAATCCCGACATGATGAAATTCGGATACGATCGCACTTTGCGGTACGTCTTCTTCGAAAAATGCAACGCGGTCAATATTGCGAAGCGCTATCGGAAAACAATGATCGAAAAAGGATATCTCGTTCCGTTCGCGGAAAAGAAAAAACGGCTCCCCAAGCTGGCCGATCGCATCGATCTTTTGATCGGCGCTCCGAATATCTGGTATTGGGGAAAAGAAAAAGTCGAAGTCGCAAAGCAGCTTAAAAAATTGGGATTCGATAATTTTCTGATGAACTGCGCCGGAGGAGCCGAAGCCTTCTGGGGACTTCGATCGAGTTCGGAAGAGGTCCAGGAACTGGCGAAGATCCCGCGCATGCTCGTCGGCTGCTATGATATCTATAATGATCTTATTGAACCGGAACGGCTCGGCGAACTCCGATACATCAGCAGCGACTGGGTCCCGGAAGCCTGGACCAACAACGATATTATTCTGGGTGCGAGCGGAAAACCGTCCCGAGGGTGGGGGGTCTATCCGAAAGATCCGAAAAAACCGATGATCCGCTGCGCAATACTTTGCAGCACGCCCGCCATTGATTATGCGCGAAAACGAATCAGCCGTATTTTGGAAACGGATCCTTACTCCGCCCGATTCTTCGACGTTACCGGCACCGGACTCGGCGAATGCTGGAATCCCAAACATCCGTTGACACGCAGGGAAAGCGTTGCTGCCCGTCAAAATCTTCTTTCCATTTTGGGGAAGGAATTCAATCTGATCGCGGGCACCGAAGACGGCATGGAATGCTATGTTCCCTGCTGTGATTATCTGGAAGGAATGTTCAGCGCTCCCAATCATTACCGCGTCGGAAACGGACGCAATATGTGGGAAGTATGGGACGACGTTCCGGACAATATCCGAATCGGATCCAGTGAAGATCTCCGTGTTCCCTTCTGGGAACTTGTCTTTCATGATTGCATCGTCTCCTACTGGTACTGGTGCGATTACAACAACAAA
>JAUNSU010000200.1 GCA_030539035.1 Planctomycetia bacterium | reverse complement strand
GTTCTGAAAGATCTTTCCGGGCTCTTCCTCGAAAAAGACGGGACCCTTCCGAAAAGCATTATGCCCGATTCCCTCCATCCGGAAGCGGAAGGATATCGGCGCTGGGCGGAAGCGATTGAGCCGGAAATCGAAAAAGTCCTTGGACCGATTCCCGCCGATCCGCCGGAAGCCGTTGGTACTCCCCGTGTTATCGGACGATTTAATCAGAAAAACGAACGCCTCAAAAAGGGAAATATCGATATTCTCATGATCGGCGATTCCATTACTCATTATTGGGAAAGCAATGGACAAAAGATCTGGGACGATCTCTTTGCGAAAAACAAGGCGATCAATCTCGGTACCGGCTGGGATCGAACGGAAAATGTGATCTGGCGCCTTCAGCATTATGATTTCAGCAAGATCCATCCGAAAGCGGCGTTCCTTCTGATCGGGGTAAACAACAACAGAACAAGCACTCCGGAAAATATCGCCAAAGGAAACAGAAAGATCTGTGAGATCCTTCATGAAAAATTCCCGGCCATGAAGATCTATGTCCAAAAAGTCTTTCCGTGGGGATCCGACGATCTCGCGGGAAATAATCCCGTTCGAAGAGCAATCAACTCCGAAATTGCCAAAGCGGTCAAGGATCTCGATTACGTCGTTCTTCTTGATCTCGAAAAATGTTTTCTCAAAGAAGATGGAAAACTGAATCCCAAAGTAATGAAAAAAGATCTTGTCCATCTTGAGGAAGCCGGGTATCAGAATTGGTCTAAGGCGATTCGGCCTTATGTCGATCTCGCTCCCTGATCCCGAATCATGATCCTTTGAATTCAACCGTTTTTTTATACAGGATAATTATGTCAAATACATCTGATCGCTATTCCATTGGAATTGATATCGGAACAAGTTCGATCTGCGGGATCCTTTACGATCGGATCGAGAATCGGCATCTTACCATTTCCAAAGCAAACGACGCGAATCTGAAAACGAGTCGAGCTTGGGAAAAGATTCAGGATCCCCGGCGAATTCTGGAAATCGCTTTTTCCATCCTGTCCGATTTTTTAAGGGAAAATACGAATATTTCCGCGATTGGCATTACCGGGCAAATGCACGGAATCCTGTATTACGACGCGCAGGGACAGGCAGTCTCTCCCCTTTACACCTGGCAGGATGCCCGCGGAAATCTGATCTGGAGGGAAGACCAGACGTATTCTGAATTCTTAACGAAAGAAAGCGGATCCTTCATCCCGTCCGGATATGGATTGACCACGCATTTTTTCAATCTGAAAAACGGTCTTGTTCCCAAAGATGCGGTCGGATTCTGTACGATCGCCGACTATGTCGTAATGAAATTGACCGGACAAACGAAAGCGATCACCGACCGGTCCAACGCGGCTTCTCTCGGACTCTTTGATGTCGAAAACGGTCAGTTCGGCAATTCGATTCCCGATCTGATCGGAATGGATCCCTCCTTTTTGCCAATTATTTCCAATACAGGAGTTCCGGCCGGGAATTTGAATACGGATCTGTTGAAGAACGAATCGGAACTGGAGATCCCGCAGGAGATCATTCCCGTTTTTCCCGCGATCGGAGACAATCAGGCCGCTTTTCTCGGTGCGATCAAATCCTGTGAAAAAAACGGGAACGTCCTGAACCTCGCGGAATCGGTTCAGATCACAATCGGGACCGGAAGTCAAATGGCGATCTGGTCCGATCATTATGTATCGGTCCCCGATCTGGAAACACGTCCCTGTCCCCGCGGCGGATATCTTTTGGTCGGAGCCGCTCTTTCCGGGGGAAGTTCGTTCGCGCTTCTGAAAAACTTTTTTGAGAAGGCGATTGCCCTGTTCGATCCGGACTCGGACCGGAAAGAGATCGATTTTTACAAGATCATGATCGATCAGGATTGGAATTGCAGATCGCGGAATCCGATTCAGGCGGAAACCTTTTTCTGCGGAACGAGAAAAGATCCCAGGAAACGGGGCGCGATCAAAAATATTGCCCTGGACAATTTTCTCCCGGAAGATCTGATCTTTGCCTTTTTACAGGGAATGATCGATGAGCTTTACGGCTTTTATCAAAAGGTCCCGAAAGAACTTCGAAAGGGCCGGCGGCAGATCGCCTGTTCCGGAAACACGCTTCGAAAGAACGAACTTCTCCGATCCATTTTGGAGAAGACTTTCGGACTCCCTCTCCGCCTTTCCGACTGCGAAGAAGAAGCGGCTTTCGGCGCCGCCGATATAGACACAATCAACCGTTAGTCGAGTAATTTATAATGAATATTGCTGTTCTCGAATGCAATCACACCAATTTTAACAGGGAGATCCGTTTATGCGAAAGACCGTACTGATAGGAACGATTCTTTTTTTACTCTCGAATTTTGCTTTTTCTGCCGATTCGAATCCCCGGAACGATCGGCCGCTCGTCGGCGCGATCCGCTGGGACGCGTGGTATGGAAATATCGCGGACCGTGATCTTCCCTCTCCTGCAAACCGGCCGGGCATCCCTCCGGAAAAAGTGCCGGGCCCCAACCCGGGCGCGGAAACTCTCCGATCCCTTTCCCCGGATCAGTTCGCATGGCGGCGCCCCTTTTTCGCAAAGCATGATCCAAAAGGAAATCTGATCGAACTCAACGGCAATCGCCAGGAAATCATGGATCAGGAAATCGATTATGCTGCCCGGGCCGGCCTCGACTTCTGGGCCTTTACCGTCTATCCGGAAGATTGTCCCCTTTCTTTCTGCCTTAAAAAATACCTTTCAAGCGCCAAGCGGAACAAGATCGATTTCTGCTTCTTCCTTGTTCTGGGATCGGCTTACGGGCGCTTTGTCGATGATCCGGCCATGCAGGAATATGTCCTCAAATATATTACAGAGCCCGGGTATCTCAAAGTTCAGGGAAATCGGCCGGTGATTTATGTCGGATTCTTTGACGAACAGATCAAAAAGCAGATGATTGACGGTTTCTGGAAAAAATACTGCGATCGAATCAAGGCAAAAGGACTCGGCGAACCTTACGTCGTTATCTGCAATTCCAGAAAACCTAAAGCCGCAAACGAGCTTCGCGAAAAGCTCGGCGCTGATGCTCTTGGTGCTTATACGTTCGCCAACAGTCTTCTTGAAGGTGCTCCTTATTCCGCTCTTTGTGAACTCTCGGAAAATTTTGTCAAAGATTGCATCGATCAGGGGATCGATGTTTCTGCGCCTTGCAGCGCGGGCTGGGATCGGCGCCCTCGCTCCTTGAATCCAGTTTCATGGGGAAAATCGCATAAAAAGGGCGAATTTATCGAACAGTATTATCAGTCGGGCACTCCCGATGAAATCGCCGCTCATATCGGACGCAATGTGGAAATGCTCCGGCGCCATCCAAATAAAAGCGGTGTGAATCTTGCCCTGATTTACGCATGGAATGAATGCGATGAGGGCGGTTGGCTCATTCCAACTTTGGATCCCCCTCACGGACAGGGAACTCAGCGAATCGACGCCTTGCGTAAAATTCTCCGTCCGAATGAAGATCCGATCCTCCCTTCCGACTGAATCTTCGATTGAAATACGCCTTGATTCCCCTGTTTTAACTTGACAGGACCTTGATTTTCGATTATTCTGCTGTTGACGGGGGAATCTGAGAGAGAATTTTCGGAAAATTCACGTTTCTTTCTTGACATTTTCTTTTAAAACGATTAGAATATTTAGAAGATGTTCGTTTACCTTCGATTTTTGACTTCGAAAACACTTTTGAAAATGGAGAAGAAAACATGAAAAATTCGGAGAAATGTAAAAATAGGGGGGGGGGAGAATATGGCGATTCCTTAAAGAAGGTCCTTAAAATTTGCGGGTTTACCCTGGTCGAACTTTTGGTTGTGATCGCGATTATCGGAATCCTGATCGGTCTCCTCTTGCCCGCAGTTCAAGCGGCGCGTGAAGCGGCCCGACGTATGGAATGCACGAACAAACTCAAACAGTTCGGAATCGCCTGCCATAATTATCACGATACTTACGGATCTCTTCCGCCGAGCCGAACCGGCGGCGCGACCCAACTCAGTCAAGAGAAAGGCTGGACCTGGGGCATGGTCAGTTTTCATCCCTGTCTTTTTCCGTTCGTGGAGCAGACATCGCTTTATGATTTTATTCAGAGCAAAAAATCCAGCGGAGCCTGGCCGGATCCCAACTCTTCTTATTACTGGTATCAGCAGACCTCGGACTCGACGACCCGATTCAAACTTCCGCATCTCGTTTGTCCAAGCGATCCGACCGCTCTTGAAGAAAGCTGTAAAATCGTTTCAAAAACCTATCCTACGACCAAATCGAACTATGTAGGGAGTATCGGCGATACCCTTTATCATCACGCTTACAA
>JAUNSU010000074.1 GCA_030539035.1 Planctomycetia bacterium | reverse complement strand
CGCCGGCCGCCGCGAGTTGCCGGGAAGCTTCCTGTGCGCGTTTGGCGACATTCGAACAATAAGCCGCAAGTGATTCCATCTCGTTTCCCTTTCCTTTATGTTTTTATTTCAGGTTTACAAAATTTCCTTTTTATTTTTCGATTGATTCCGCCGCGGGGATCGTTTTTTCAGGGACTCTGCGATCAGTTCGAACTCATCTTTATCGACGATCCATTTTCTGCATTTCGGGGATCCGCATCGGCAAGGAATCGCCATTGATGCCGGCCAAGCGTAATCAACCGTGATCTGCTCTCCCTTTCGGACCGCTCGGATCAGTTCGGTTTGAAGTTCGATTTTCGGTTTAAAGTCCGGTTCCAATTCTTCTTTTGCAAGCTGAAAGGAGCGGCAGCGTTTTGCGTCCGGACAGGCAATGCAGGAAGGACGCAAACAGTCGCTGATCTCGTATTCCACTCCATCAATGATCCGGATTTCAACGGCGGATGAATTCGGATTCCTGATCTCTTCCCGCTCTTCCTGATCGATCCGAACAATACGGGCATTCGGGTCGCAGCAGTGATTCAGATAGCAAAAAGGAGCGAACGGCTCCAGAATAAACGGATATCCGGCGTCAATGGAGTACTCGGAATCGTAATCGGTTTCCCGGAGAAAGATCCCTTCGATCGGACCGATCATTTCTCCTGCGGTAAAATTCCGGGCCGCGAAAAGGCCAAGTCCGCAGGAGGTCCGTTCGACCTGGATCCCCCATTGAGGATAAATCCGATGAAGATCGGCCTCTCCCCGTTTGATCTCTTCCGGTTTTATTATATGGATTTTCGACATTTTATCAATCGGGCAACTTGACTCGGAACAAAATCATATAAAGCATCGGAACGACAAACAGGGTCGATACGGTGGAAAAGATCAGTCCGAACATGATCGCCGTCGCCATTGAATCAAAGAGAGGGTCCCGCAGCAGGGGGATCATTCCGACGATCACGGTAAGCGCGGCAACGGTAACCGGCCGCATTCGTTCGACGGACGCGTCCAGAATCGCGTGATACGGCGAGTCTCCTTTAGCGAGTTCTTCATCGATCTGATCCATGAGAACAACGCCGTTTCGAACCATCATTCCCAAAAGACTCATCGTTCCGACCAGGGCCATAAAACCAAACGGCTTTTGAAAAACGAGCATTCCGAACGTGATTCCGATCAGAGCGAGCGGAAAAGTGAGTAAAATGATCAAAGGCTGCCGGAGCGCATTGAATAAAACGACGACGATCACGGCCATAAAGACCAGCGCGATCGGAAGTTTGGAGATCATGGCCCGGGAGGCGTCCTGGGATTGTTCGAATTGTCCGCCCCATTCCAGTTTATATCCGTCGGGAAGAGGGATCTTCTCGATCTTGGGACGAAGATTTTTCAAAAGACGGGACCAATCCATTCCCTGGGCGTCGGTTCCAACGGTGATCGTCGGAATCCGGTCCCTGCGATGAATCTGTCCGAATTCCCATCGAAGCGGATTTTGATCCTTGGTCAATTGGGAAAGAGGAACGCTTTCCAGAGTATGTCCCCAAACCGGCGTCTTTTCGAGAATATCGGTATTATTCCTTTCACTTGGAGCGGATCGGAGAATAATGGGGAGAAGATTGTCTCCTTCTCCGAAAGTCGCCGCGGGAATTCCCTCGGTTGCCCAACGAAGTGCAAACAGGGTCTCTCCGCGAGAGATCGCCGCGCGCGATCCCTTCGTTTGCGAAAATTCCGGCGACCAGGTCGGAATCATCTGTCGCCAGTTGTCCCGAACGAATTTCGTTCCCGGCTCTTCCCGAAGGATCTTTTTGGCCTGTTCGGAAAGATTATGAAGGACTTTGAGATCCGGACCGCTGAACCGCGCTTCGATCTCCTGCTTGGTTGTCGGTCCGAGGGCAAAGCGCTGAGCCCGTATTTCCGCCTGCGGGAAAGAATTCCGGATCCAGTTTTCGACCGGATCGATCAGACGGTCGACATCGGCGATCTTTTCCACATTGACCACGATTTGCGCATAGCTGGAGTTGGGAAGTTCCGGCTCATAAGGGAGATAAAAACGGGGAGGACCGGACCCGATAAAAGAACTGATATTCGTAATTCCCTCCTGCTTGAGGAGATGATCTTCAATTGCCTGAATATCTTTTTCGACGGTTTTGATCGAGGATCCTTCCGGAAGCCAGTAATCGATCATGAACTGGGATCGCTGGGCTCTTGGGAAGAAGATCTGCGGAACCTTGGTCAACCCGTATCCGGCAAGAAACAGCAGGCATCCCAAAAGGAGGAATACGACGGTTTTATGGTGCAGAGTGATCTCCAGCAAATGCCGGTATCCCCGGTAGACGGGCCCTCCATGAGGATCTTTCGCTTCCTTTCCGGGCTTTACAAAAAGATAATAAACGACCGGAGTCTGAATCATTGCGACAAACCAGCTGATCATCAAGGAGACCCCGACGACGAGAAAGAGGGACCCTGCGTATTGTCCGGTTAAATCGCGCGAGAGATAGACCGGCCAGAAGGCAAGAGCGCCAACGATCGTTGCTCCGAGCAGCTGATGAGAGGCCCGTTGGGCCCCTTCGACGCACGCTTGCGCCCGATCCATTCCGCGCTGCATTCGGACAAGGATCAGATCGCCGACAACGACGGCATCATCCACAAGGATTCCCAGGGCAACGATAAGCGCACCGAGAGAGGTCCGTTGAAAAACGATCCCCAGCGACGGCATAAAGCAAAAGGTTCCCAGGATCACGATCAGTAAACTGCTCGTAATCAGAAGGCCGCTTTTCCAGCCCATCGCGATCATCACGACAATAGTAACGATAATAATCGCTTCATAGAGATTTTTCGTAAATCCGTGAATTGCGATATTCACATTATCAGGCTGATAGCTCACAATATCGGCATTATATCCGACGGGCCAGGAAGCAAGGATCTCGTTCATCCGTTCCCGAACGAGTTTGCCCATCAGGATCACGTCCCCGTTGGGAACAGGAGAAAGGGCAATCGCAATCGCCTTTTTCCCGTTGGAATGGAGAATTTTCGAAGGTTCGTCGTTTAAAACGCGGCGGACAACGGCGATATCTTTCAAACGGATCTGCCGGGATCCGAATCCCCGTTCTTCCGCGATTTTCGCGGCAATTGCCTTTGCGGAGTTTCCTTTGGCCAACTGACGGGCCGCAAGGGAAAAGGCGCCTTCAGATCCGTCGGGAAGGATCAGATCCTCGATCTCTTCAATCGACTGGAAGGTCCCGGAGGGAGCGATGCGGATCTTTTCTCCGCCGATATTCATATCTCCGGAATCGGCCGTAAGATTCTGCGATTGAAGCGCGAGAAAAACGGCGAGCGGATGGATCTTTAATTCCTTCATACGGGCCTGCGAGATCTCGATTTCGATTTGCTCTTCAGGAAGTCCCCAGATCTCGACTCTTCGAACCTGATCGACAAGAAGGAGTTCTTTTTGAAGTTCTTTGGCCCGATTCTTTAATTCGGTATCGGAAAACCCTTCTCCGGACAGGGCAAATACGATCCCGTAGACGTCGCCGAAATCGTCGTTTACAATGGAGGGAATCGCTTCCAGAGGCAATTTGAGCTTGGCCATTTGGACCTTGTTCCGAAGTTCCTGCCAGCAGTTCGGCATTTCTTTGGGAAGAACAGAATCGTCCAGATCGACAAAGACAATGGAAAGACCCGGTTTGGAGATGGATCGGACCCGTTTTAAGCCTTTGATCTGCTGAGCCGCCTTCTCCACGACATCGGTAACCAGGAGCTGAACGTCTTCCGCGGAGGCTCCCGGATAAAGGGTGATCACAACAGACGTTTTAATGGAAAATTCCGGATCTTCAAGCCGGCCATTATTGATGAAAGACCAGATCCCTCCCGCGATAATGAGAAAAACGCAAAAGGCAACGACCATTCGATGATGAACCGCGTATCGTGGAAACATTATTTCAACTCCTGCTTTTCAAGTCGAATTTTCTGTCCATTGGAGAGGAATCGCGCTCCGGCAACAACGATCAGATCTCCGTCGTTCAGTCCGGACTCGACGACGACCCCGTCTTCGGAAAAGGTCCCCAGCTTGATTTCACGAGCTTTCACGGTCTTTGTTTTCGGATCGACCAGCCAAACGGAAGAGACCTTGGACTCTTTTTCCGTATTATTCGGAAGAATCGCGGAAGCGGGGATCTGATACGCGCTGCGGGGAACACTCAAAAAGATCTTTGCTGTTCCGGTCATTCCGGCAAGGAGTTTTCCCTCTTTTTCTTTTGGGATCATAATCGTAATGGTAAGGGGATAGGCAAGATTTCCCTGCTGGACCGAATTGCCGATCTCCTTGATCGCCGCGGGAAACTTTTCGCCGGGGATAGAATCAAATTTGCATTCGATTTTCTGGATTTGATCTTTTTTCAGAACGATTTCCTGCGGAACACTTAAAGCCGCTTCAATGGATTCCGAGTCGATCAGGGTCAATACGGGAATGCCGGGGGCGATCATTTCGTGATTATCGAAGAATTTTTCGGAAACGGATCCTTTAAAGGGGGCTTTTAAAACCGTATCGGCCAAAGCGTTTTTCGCGAGGTTCAAATCGACGTTCAGACCGGCGATTTTCGCTTCCATCATCTGGATTTCTTCCGGACGGGCTCCCGCCTTGGCTTTTTCCAGCTGGGATTCGAGAGCTTCTTTTGCCGCCTTGAGGGAGTCCCGTGTTCCTTTGGCGAGATCGTATTGGACTTCAGAGACGGTTCCGTCCCGGCGAAGATTGACCATGCGCTGATATTGACGTTCCGCCTGTTCAAGCTGGGATCGGGTCCCCGTCAACTGGGATTCCAATGCGGCGAGATCTTCCTTGCGCGCTCCTTTTTTCATTGCGGCAAGTCCGGCCCGGGCTTCTTCGAGTCCATGTTCGATTCGGGATATTGCGAGTTTATAGTCCCGTTGATCCAGAGATCCGATGATTTCATCTTTTTGAAAGATCTGCCCGATCTTGGGGGTGAAATTGAGGAGCTGCCCGGCGACTCGAAAAGAGAGCTTGGCCGTTTTCCCCTCTTTCGCGAAAAGGGGAAAGGATCGTGTTTCCGTCTTGACCCCTTTTTCGATCCGAAGAGTCCGGACAATCGGAGGGAGCGGCGCCTTTTCCTGCACCTGTTCCTCTTTGCAGCCGGCAACGGCAAGAAGAATAATCAGCAGGAGTTGAAAATGATACTTGTAATTTGTATTGATCTGCATAATAAAATTCTAAATTCCTGAGGGATCAATTTTCGTGTAATTTAAACTTGAACTGTAAACAGATTTATTTGAAACCGCGGATTTCACTGATAAACACGGATGAATTCCATATTTTGTGAGAAACTGTCTTTATTATCAAAAAAATATCCGCGAAAATCCGTGTTATCCGTGGTTTCAAAATCGGTTATTTACAGTTTGAGTAATTTAAAGAAAACGTGTTTCATTTTTAATTGCGCGGACAATTTTCAATAAATGAAAATAACACCACCTAATCTCTATTTTACCATGTTTATATATTTGCAGAAGCGAAAACAGAAATTATACATCAAAAAAGAGACTTCCAAGATCGAAAAAAACAAAAAGGAAAAATGGGTAATTTTAAAAAATCAAAAGAAAGTTCAAATGATTACTTGAAAAAAAGCCAATAATCTGATAAAATACAGGGTAGGTTGGTTTTTCCCGATTCCGATTGAGCTGGAATTGCCTTGAATCGGGAAAGAATCCGTTTTTATATTATTCATTATTTGCTTACTTTTTCAGGTGAAAAATGCTTGAACTCAGAAATCTCAAAAAAGCGTACAAAGAACCGGATGGAGATGAATTACCGATCCTCGATATTCCAAAATGGAGCGTCGATGCGGGAGAACAGGTGGTTGTAATTGGCCCGAGCGGATGCGGGAAAACAACCCTTCTTCACATTATCGCGGGGATCCTTCGTCCTTCTTCCGGACATGTTCTGATCGACGGATGGGACACTCCGCTTCTGAACGAATCGGAAAGGGATCAGTTCCGGGCTCGCCGGATCGGATATGTTTTTCAAACCTTCAATCTTCTTCAGGGCTTTTCCGCGCTGGAAAACGTAATGCTCGGAATGGCCTTTGCGGGAAAAGGAAACGATAAACACCGCGCGGTCGATTTATTAAAACGCGTTGGACTGGGCCATCGGCTTCATCACAAGCCGGGCCAGCTCTCCGTCGGAGAACAGCAGCGTGTTTCTGTTGCCCGGGCTCTTGCGAACAAGCCGAAGCTGGTTCTTGCCGATGAACCGACAGCCAACGTCGATGTCGGAAATCAGCAGCTGGTAATCGACATGCTTCGCAATTCCTGCCGGGAAGAAGGGGTTGCCCTGATCCTGGTGACCCATGCGCCGCAGGTTTCCGATCAATTCGACCGCGTCGATCTTTTGACCGAGATCAATCTGGTCGCCAAGCAGAAAGTTGCCGAAATGGCCCATCAGCATGAAATGAACGTTCAATCCAATCCTTCTTCATGATCATTGCCGAGTCGGATATTGGATTTGGATAAAATCATCATTCAAGATTTAGATTAAATAATATAGAGAGCAGAAAATATGAGTCTTTGGAAAATCGCATGGAGAAGCATAGAACATCGGGCACTCGCCTCTTCGCTTACGGCGTTGTCCATGTCTCTTGGGGTTGCGTTGGTGGTTACCGTTCTCGTGATCAACGGAGTAATCGGGAAAACCTTTCAACAGGGCGCACAGGGATACGATCTGATCGTCGGCGCCAAAGGAAGCAAGTTGACGCTGGTCCTGAGTACGGTCTTTTATAATCAGGAACCTCTCGGACTGATCCCTTACCGCTATTACGAATTGATGAAAACGAGCCGCTATTCCGCGGAAGTGGAATCGGCGATTCCGATCGCCCGGGGAGATACCTATCAGGGCTTTCCCGTCGTTGGAACCAATACAGATTATTTCCGCAAACTTCTGAAGCCCGACGGAACCCATTACTCTTTGAATAATGGAGAGTTCTTCAAAAATACCGATATTTACGGGGCGGTCGTCGGATACACGGTTGCCAAAAAAGGCGGACTTCGCGTTGGAGATAAAGTTCGATTCGGACATACAAACACGAATCGGGATGAAGATCTCCATGAACCGTTCCATATTGTCGGAATTCTGAATCATACGGGAACTCCGAATGATCGCGCTGTTTTTGTCAACCTTGAAGGTTTTTACAAGCAGCATGAAGGGCCTTCCTCCGGTTTCAAAGTCGATTATTCTCTCGCGGAAAAAGAAGCGGCCGCCAAAAAAGCCGGACAGACGAATCAGGATCCCAAAGCGGAAAAAAGTCCAGTCAAGCCGGAAGCCGGAAAAACGGAACCGAAAGACGCCAAAGCTGATCACGCTGATCACGATCATGCGGATCATGATCATGCGGAACCGGGAAAAGCGTCTGCGGATCATGCGGATCACGATCACGCCGAACACGCGGAGGATGCGGATCACGATGCACACGCGGATCACAACCATGGTCCGGCCGAGCTGGCGCTGCATGATGCGTCCGGAGCCCGTCGTTTAACCGCGATTCTTTTGATCACACGGGAAAAGAGCGAAGCGGTTGGCGGAACGATGGCCGAAGTCGATACTTTGAAAGATTCCCGGCCCGGCGTCGAAATATCGGAATCCCAGCTGGTTAAAACCAAAAAACGAAAAGTCTATAATACCGCGATCACCGCACTTCCCGCGAAAATCGAAGGAGAACTTCTGGAAGCTCAAGCGGTTGCTCCTGTCCAGGAAATTGCAGTTTTCTTTCAGGACGTGATTGGAAATATTCAAAAGATTCTGATTATCTTTGCGGTCCAGGTGATCATTGTCGCCGGAATCGGAATGATGGTCAGTATTTACAATTCGATGAATGAACGGCGGCAGGAAATCGCGATTATGCGGGCACTCGGCGCGCGCCGTATTACTGTAATGTCCATTATTCTTTTCGAATCGATCCTTCTTTCGCTCGGCGGAGGTTTTTTCGGAATGATGATCGGACACGGTCTGATCGCCCTGATCAATCCTTGGATCATGGAGTATTCGAATATCATGGTTCGTCCATGGGACTTCCAGCTTGTGGAATTGATCCTGATTCCGGGCCTGATCGGATTGGCGTCTGTTGTCGGTTATTTACCCGCGGTGATCGCTTACCGAACCGATGTTGCCCAATCGCTTCAGCCTTAATTCATTGGAGGGATCTGTATGAAAACCGAATTTGATGATGCACTGCGCGGGATCTATCATGAGTACGATGAGGTCCGGTCGGAAGAACAAACCGCCGATTACAAACAGGTGGGAACGCTTGCGGTCTGTTCTCTCTGTGCGGCCCTGATCTCGATCCTTGGTTTTTTCTGGATGACCTTTATTTTATTCGCGGCGGCGGGAATCGTACTGGGATTCCTTGCCCTTCGAAAAATTCTGAAGGCGCCGGAAGAGATGAGCGGATTCTCGCTCTCCACGATCGGGATCGGACTCTCCCTTCTGATCGGGATCTCCGCCGCCTGCTGGCAAGCCTGGTGCTTTTACCATGAAGCCCCTCCCGGATACGATGTCGTCGATTTTAACACAATGGCGATCGATCCGAAAACGGGAAAAGTTCCCGACGATATTGTTGAAAAAGACGGACGAAAAGTCTTTATCAAAGGATTTATGTATCCGACCAACCGGCAGTCGGGAATTGAAGACTTTACCATGGTCCGAACTCTGGCCCATTGCAAGTTTTGTTCTCCCGGGACCAATCCCGCCGATATGATCTCCGTTGAGCTGGAAAAGGGAATGGCGGTGAACTACAGAGCCAATAAAATGGTAAGTGTTGGCGGTATTCTTCATGTCGAACCCAACTTTAAGGCGGGAGAAATTCCTTATTCCATTGAAGCCAATGTCTTTCGTTAATTTTTTTTGAACGGATTCATTATGATAAAATATATAGCGCGATACGGAGCGATGCGAATCATCGGACTTTTTACCTGGAACGGGGAAGGAACCCTTTTCCATGGGACAAAAGTGATCGTTCACACCAGCCGCGGACAGGAAGCGGCGACCATTCTCTGCGAAGCCTCTGAAGCGGCCCTGAAGTTCATCAAGGCCGAAATGGAAGAGGATCGCGTTCTTCGCCTGATGACCCCAAACGACGAAAAAGAACTTCGCCAAATGAAGATCGTTGCGAAAGACGAATTCATTCGCTGCAAACGGATCGTCGACAACATGAAGATCGTAATGGATCTTGTCCGCGTCGAACGAATTTTCGGAGGAGAACGGGTCATTATCTACTATGTCGCCGAAGGCCGCATCGATTTCCGTGAGCTTGTGAAAGTGCTTGCCGCCGAATTTCAAACGCGAATTGAGATGAAGCAGATCGGCGTGCGGGACGAAACGAAGCTCCTTGCCGACATCGGCGATTGCGGCCGCGAAGTCTGCTGTAATTCCTGGCTCGTATCCATGCCCCCGGTCTCCATGAGAATGGCCAAATTGCAAAAAGCGACACTGGATCCCACCAAGATCTCCGGGCGCTGCGGACGCCTGAAATGCTGTTTGCGGTATGAATACGACGCGTATCATGAGATCCTGAAGATCCTGCCCGCAGTGGGAAAAATGGTATTAACCCCTGATGGAATCGGACGGGTGATCGCCCAGGAACTGCTGGCGAAAAAGGTTCAGGTCGAACTGCTCGACCATTCGAGAAAAATGTACGGAGCCGAGGATATTCAGCCCGCCCCGAAAAATCAGATCCCCCCTCAAAGAGATTTTAATGAAAACGCGGATCCCGAAAATGCAGGGGATCCGGAACAGGAAAGTGAATTGGAATGATTGTTTTAGGTTCTCATAATCGGCATAAAGGGATCGAGATGAACGAGATCCTTGCCCCTCTCGGAATTCAACTGAAGACGCTTGCCGATTTTCCCAACGCGATTGATGTTATGGAAGACGGACATTCTTTCCGCGAAAATGCGGAAAAAAAGGCGGTCGAACAGGCCCGAAATTTAAACTGCTGGGTTGTCGCTGAAGACAGCGGTATTTCCGTTCCCGTCCTGAACGGGGAACCCGGAATTTATTCCGCCCGATTCGCCGGACCTCACGCGACCGACGAGCAAAACAACGATCTGCTTCTTAAAAAGCTGGGGGATCTTCCTCTTGAAAAACGGGAAGCGTATTATACCTGCTTTATGGTTTTATCCGATCCCGAGGGAAAGATCCAATTTGCCGGGGAAGGAAAATGCTGGGGAACGATCCTTTACGAGCGGCATGGATCCAATGGATTCGGATACGATCCTCTCTTTAAAGTGCGCGGATATGATTATACGTTCGGCGAACTTCCTTCCGATATTAAAAGCCGGATCAGCCATCGGGCGCAGGCAACGCAGTTGTTTATCGCCTGGATCAAAGATCATCGCGAGCTGTTTTCCTGATTTTATTCCTTTTGAGGAGGCCGGATACTTCCGCCCCGTTTTATCATGTCCATTTCCGATCTTAAAAAACTTCTTCCGAAAGCAATGATCGCCGATCGGATCCGATTCCAGCGGCAGATCGGATCTTTGGAAAAGGATGCTTCCGGCAAAATCGAAGAACGTCTTTCCCGGCTTGCCGCCGATATTGATAAATCGGTCAAATTCGCCGAACTGCGCGGACGCCAAAATTTTCAGATTCATTATGATCCGGATCTTCCTGTCAATAAACGGAAGGAAGAGATCGCGCGGATCATTCGGGACAATCAGATCACGGTGATCTGCGGAGAAACCGGATCCGGAAAATCAACTCAGATCCCGAAGATCTGCCTGGAACTCGGAAGGGGAATCTTCGGAACGATCGGACATACACAGCCCCGGAGAATCGCTGCCCGATCCGTCGCCGCTCGAATCGCGGAAGAACTTCAATCCCCGCTGGGGCAAACAGTCGGATACAAAGTCCGATTCGCCGATCAGTGCGGACCGCAGACACGGGTTAAATTAATGACCGACGGGATCCTCCTCGCGGAATCCCAAACGGATCCCTTCTTTAATCAATACGATACCATTATTGTCGATGAAGCACATGAACGGTCGCTCAATATCGATTTTCTTCTCGGAATGTTCCGAAGAATTTTGCCCCGCCGCAAGGATCTGAAATTGATCATTACTTCCGCGACCATTGACGCACAAAAGTTCGCGGCCCATTTTTCAACAGCCCGGATCAAGGTCCCTGTGATCGAAGTGTCCGGCCGATCCTGGCCGATTGATATCGTTTACCGCCCGATCGATTCCCGGGAATCCGAAGAAGAGGACGCGAAAAAATTATCCGAAGAAGACGCGTTCGAAAGGGCCGTGTGCGGAGCGGTCGACGAGTTGGCCCGAAAAGAACGGGGCGATATTCTGATCTTTATGCCGACGGAACACGATATTTTTGAAACGGCGAAACTATTGAAGCATCATGCGATCCCGGGCGACGATTCTTCCCGTAAAACGGAGATCCTTCCGCTCTATGCGCGTCTTCCGGCCGCCGAACAGCAGAAAATCT
Source organism: Planctomycetia bacterium (assembly GCA_030539035.1). Lineage (GTDB taxonomy): Bacteria > Planctomycetota > Planctomycetia > Pirellulales > Thermoguttaceae > JAUNBG01. Next base: position 7,458 of record JAUNSU010000074.1, on the reverse strand, counting down.
TTCAGCCTTCCCGCTGGCGTCGAATTGTGATCGCGACCAATGTTGCGGAATCCTCGCTCACGGTTCCGGGGATCAAGTATGTGATCGATACGGGAACGGCGCGGATCAGCCGCTATTCGGCGCGGTCGAAAACGCAGCGTCTTCCGGTGGAAGCGGTTTCTCGGGCTTCCGCGGATCAGCGGGCGGGCCGATGCGGACGAGTCGGTCCGGGGATCTGCATCCGGCTTTACGGAGAAGACGATTATCTTGCTCGGGATCGATACACAACGCCCGAGATCCGCCGGACGAACCTTGCGTCCGTGATCCTTCAGACAAAAGCGTTCCGGCTTGGCGCGGTCGAAAAATTTCCTTTTATCGATCCTCCTTCTTATTCCTCGATCTCGGACGGATATAAAACCCTGTTCGAACTGGGAGCGCTGGACAAGGATCAGGAACTTACCGAACGGGGCAAACAGCTTGCCCGGCTTCCGGTCGATCCGCGAATCGGACGGATGATCCTTGCCGGGGCGGAAGAAGATTGTCTGCGCGAGATCCTGATCATCGCGTCGATTCTGGAACTTCAGGATCCCCGTGAGCGTCCGGTCGATCATCAGCAGGCCGCCGATGAAAAGCATCTTCCCTTTATCGATGATCGGTCCGATTTTCTCTCCTTTCTCAAATTATGGGACTTTTGGCAGCATCTTAAAGATACCCTGTCCCGATCCCAATTAAGAAAAGCGTGCAAGGAGAATTTTCTTTCCTGGAACCGGATGACCGAATGGTCCGAGATCCATTTGCAACTGAATCAAATGGCGCGGGATTCTCATCTCAAAGGAAATGTTCGCAAAGATGATCCCGACGCGATTCATCGTGCTGTCCTTGCCGGACTCCTCTTCGGAATCGCAAAAAAAACGGAGACGCAGGAATATCAGACGACCGGAAATACGAAATTCTTTCTTTGGCCCGGCAGCGGCCTTACAAAGAAAAAATATCCCTGGATCGTTGCCTGCGAGAGATTGGAAACATCGCGCAAATATCTCCGTACTGTTGCGAAGATCAATCCCGACTGGATCGAACCGCTTGCGGAACATCTTCTCGAACATCATGCGTTTGAACCGTTCTGGAATCCCGATACCGGACATGTATCCGCTTACGAAAGGGTCTCTCTTTACGGATTGACCGTTATTCCGAAAAGAACGGTCAATTACGGACCGAAAGATCCGGAAAAGGCCCGTCTTCTTTTTATTCAGGGAGCGCTGGTGGAAGATCAGTTCCCGAATCCGCCTGAATTTTTTATTCATAATCGAAAGATTCTGGAAGAAGCGCGTTCTCTTCAGGACAAGCTGAGAAACTGGCGTCTTCTTCGGGGAGAAGAAGTCGTCTCCAACTTTTATCATGAACGGATCCCCGCGGAAGTTTACGACGCTTATTCTTTGAAAAAATGGTTGAATAAGGCTTCTGCGTCCGAAAAGAAAAATCTTTTCATGTCGCTGGATATGCTCTGCGCGGAAGAGATCCCGGAAAATATTGAATCCGAGTTTCCTGATCGGATCCGGACATCGCTTGGAATCGAACTGCCGCTGGATTACCGATTTCATCCCGGGGATTCCGATGACGGTATTTCCCTTTGCGTTCTTCCGCAATCACTGAATCAGATCGACCGCCGGTCTCTCGGCTGGCTTGTTCACGGACTCCTTGAACAGAAGATCGCGGCGCTTCTCAAGACCCTTCCGAAAGAGATCCGGCGCGAACTTGTTCCTGTCCCGGAAACCGCCGCAAAGATCCGCGATCAGATCGCTTTCGGAGAAGGGGATTTCCTCGAAGCGGTTGCTCATCATGCAGGGCGAATTGCCGGCCGCCTGATCTCTGTATCCGATTTCGATGAGTCCCGGCTTTCTCCCGATCTTATGATGAATATCAAGGTCCATAATGAAGAAGGAAAACTGCTCGCCGAAGGCCGGGATCTCGATGAACTGCGCGAAAAGCTGGGAATCTCAATTACAGAATCCTTCGCTTCGATCAATGATCCGAAATGGAATCGGGACGGTTTGAAAAAATGGGACTTCGGATCCCTTCCGGAATCGATCTCCGTTTCCGGCGGTTCGATGAAGCTCAAAGGATATCCCGCCATTTGCGATCCCCGATTTCTTGGAGAAGAGAAAAATTTCGACGCAAAGAGCGTCTCTCTTCGAATTTTTGATTCCCAGGACAGGGCAGATCGTCAATCCCGGTTTGGTCTTTACCGTCTTTTCTGTTTTCAGCATCGGGACGAACTGATCGGACAGGCGAAATGGATCCCCGGCATTCAAAAGTCCGGGCTCCTTATTCGGAGTGCTGTTCCATGCGATATCATTTCTTTTACAATGGAACTTCTTGCCGCGATTGCCTTATCGCAGGAAGACTCCTTTCTCATTCCGCGAAATGAAGGAGACTTCAATCGCCTGATGCAGAAGGGCCAGAAAAATATCGGATTCGCCGTTCAGGATGCGACTCGTTGGATCGATCAGTTTGCTCCTGTCTGTCAAGCGGCGCGTTTATTGATCGAGCGGAATGTTCGTGTTTATCCTGATATTGCCGCCGATATTGACAAACAGCTTCAGCGGCTTCTCGTTCCCGGATTTCATTGGGAGATCCCCTGGAACTGGTTGAAAGAGTATCCCCGATTTCTGCGGGCGATTACGGTTCGATTTGATAAAATTCAAAGCGGCGGGATCAGCAGCGACAGGCAGTCCATGGAGCAGCTCGCCGATCTTCAGAATCAATACGACGCGGTCAAGGAGAAAAACGATCGGAGCGGAATAAGGAATCCGGATCTCGAACTCTATCGCTGGATGCTCGAAGAATATCGGGTCTCTCTTTTCGCGCAAAAACTCGGAACATCGATGAAAATATCGATGAATCGACTGGAAAAACAGTGGGAAAAGATCCGCTGAAAACGCGGTTTGGACATTGGTTCCTCTTCCGCGATTACAGGAGGAAGGAAGTCTTTCAACAAGAATAAAGGAACAATCATGAAATCGGAAAAGAACAGAGTGAATCGTCGATCTTTTTTGAAGACGGGCGGACTTGCGGTCGGAGGAATGTGCGGATTATCGGACGCTTTTACTTTCTGTTCTGATCCGCGATTGGAAGCGAAAGAAATGGCCGACGCGGAAGCTGGGATTCTGAAAACGCCAAAATTTCTGAGAGCCAAGCCGGTTTGGGCTGCCGGTCGCGAAAAGGAAATGAACGTATCACTTCTCTTTTCGGTATCGATTGAGATCAAAAACGGACAAAAGATCGGGGCATGTATTCTCCGGATGACCGGCGCAACCATTGCGATGATCAAGATCAACGGTGAGCTCGCCGGATACGGACCGGCCCGTGGTCCGCACGGTTGGTTCCGGATCGATGAATGGCCGATCGAACGATTTCTGAAAACGGGAAAGAACGAAATCACGATCGAAGTCGCCGGATATAATTGCAACAGCTATTATCATCTGGATCAGCCTTCTTTTCTTCAGGCGGAAATCGTTGACAGCGCAGGAAACGTTCTTGCCGCGACCGATGTGCCCGCGAAATCGGATTCGACCGCGATCTTTACCGCTTCCGATTTGACCGGTGTTCGGCTTCAGAAAGTTCAGCGATTCAGTTTTCAGCGTCCTTTCATTGAAGTCTATGATAAGACTGTATCGGAAAAAAAGGTCTCTTCCCTTGCGCGGCAGCCGGAAGTCAAATATCTTCCGCGCCGCGTTCCGTATCCGGAATTGACTCTTATTGAACCGGTTGCCTGGCTCAAAACAGGAACAATCGCGCCGCGCAAGATGCCTGTTCCTCCCTGGAGAAATCGTTCCCTTGTCTCTGTCGGTCCCAAGTTGAAGGGATATCCGATGAAGGATCTGGATCTTGTCCTTTCCGACAAGATCCAGCAGCTGGAGACCCGATTTGATGAGAAAGCGTCCTCCAAAAAGACGGGATCCGTTTATCAGGCCGGCGATGTTCAAATCGTCGATCTCGGTGCCGATTATGCAGGTTTTTTCGATCTGAAAGCGGAATCACTCGAGCAGGGAACTGAACTCGTGATCACATTCGATGAAATTCTCGATGAGAACGGTGATGTCAATTTTCTGCGATTCGGAACATGCAGCGCGATTCAGTGGACGATGCCGAAAACGAAGATCTTTTCTGCGCTTGCGTTCGAACCGCATGTCGGACGCTATCTGAAGATCCATTGTCTGAAGGGTTCATTTAAACTCCTTCACTGCGGTATGCGGGAATACGCTTATCCCAAGACGAAAAACGCCTCGTTTTCCGCAAGTGATTCCCGGCTGGAAAAGCTTTTTAACGCGGCAGTACTTACTTTTCGGATGAATACGCTGGATGTCTTTATGGACTGTCCGCACCGCGAAAGGGCCGGATGGCTGTGCGACAGCTTTTTTACCGCTCGAAGCGCTTTCGATTTGACCGGAAACACGAAGGCGGAACAGGCCTTTTTTGAAAATTACCGCTTGCCCGATCATTTTGAATTTCTTCCGGACGGAATGCTCCCGATGTGCTATCCCGCCGATCACAACGATGGAGTCTTTATCCCGAACTGGTCGCTCTGGTTCATTGCCGAGCTGGACGAGTACGCACGGCGAAGTTCAGATCGAGCAGGAATCGAAGGCTTGCGGACAAAAATCGAAAAGCTAATGAAATTCTTCGAACAGTATGAAAATTCCGACGGTCTTTTGGAAAAACTTCCGAGCTGGATCTTCGTTGAATGGTCGGAAGCGAATAAATTTGTCCGGGACGTCAATTATCCGAGTAATATGCTTTACGCGTTCGCACTGGACGCGGCGGGCCGTATTTACGGCAAAAAGAATTGGCGTGAAAAGGCGGTAAATTTACGAAAAAAGATCATCGAACAGGCCTGGGACGGAACCTTCTTTATCGATAACGCCAAGCGCAGCAAGGACGGCAAACTTCAGATCACAAACAATCGCTCGGAAGTCTGTCAATATTTCGCTTTCTTTTTCAAAACGGCAACGCCCGTTTCTCATCCTGAACTATGGAAACGCCTCTTGAATGAATTCGGACCCGATCGCATTAAAAAAGGTATTTGGCCGGAAATTCATAAAGCAAACGCGTTTGTCGGAAACGTTCTGCGGCTGGAACTTCTTTCCCAGGCGGATCGGAGTGAACAGCTTTTGAAAGAATCGGTCGCCTATAATGAGTATATGGCCGATCGGACAGGGACACTCTGGGAAAACGACGACACTCATGCGAGCTGCAATCACGGATTCGCGTCTCATCTTTGCCATGTGCTTTATCGGGACGTTTTGGGAATTGCGGACGTCGATCCCATCGCCGGAAAGCTGAAGATCCGGTTTCAAAAATTCGGGCATCTTGATTGGGCCGAAGGAACGCGGCCTGTTCCCGGCGGAATTGTCCGAATTCGCTGGGAGAAGAAAAACGGAAAGTTAATCTATTCCCTTACTGCCCCGGATCGATATCAAACGGAGATCGAAAACACAAGCGGACTGGAGATCGATCCCTATTAACATATGCCCCCTTGCAATATCAGACCGGTCAAGAGAATAATCACAGGATATTTTTATGATGGTTTTAGTTACTTATGATGTGAATACGGAAACGCCGGACGGACGCCGGCGGTTAAGACGAGTTGCGAAAATATGTGTCAATCACGGTCAACGGGTACAGAATTCGGTGTTTGAATGTCTTGTTGATCCGGCGATGCTTGTCCAACTCAAGGCGGCATTGCAAAAAGAAATCGATCCGCAAAAAGACAGTTTGCGCTACTATCAACTCGGAAAAAACTGGCAGCATCGTGTCGAACATATCGGAGCGAAACCAACCTATGATCCGGAAGGTCCCATCATTATTTAAGGGTCCATTTAAGGTAATTTTTATCGCGCAGCGGCGCTGCGGACACGGATGGACCTTTGAAAAAACAGTGTTTTTTGAGAAGAGCGGAGAAGAGGAAAAAGGATTGTCTTCGGAACACGGTTGGAATCCAAGCGCTGGGACGATGCCCATCTTGGGCACCCGGCGGCAACGCCGCTCTGTAATGGGGTTAAAATCTCTAAAAAACGCAATCTCCCATTAGACCGGGGAAGCGGAAAAAAACATCAATTTGTGTGTACGGTTCGAATCCGAGCGCTGGGGTCGTGGGCGTCCTCGCCCTCGCGGCGGCGGAGCCGCCGTGGTCGAAGAGTTTAAATCTCTAAAAAACGTTGTGATTCGATTATGGGTTGAACCACGGTCCCCCGGGCGATGTTGATTCCCTAATTCCGTTCGCTTTGCTCACTGCATTACGGGCCTGTATACGTGTCTCTTCACATCTCACAAATTATAATGCGGGGATCGGGTTTCCGTCGCAGACATGGCCCAATCGGCCGATGATGCTGTTGGTCGTCGTTCCCGCTGCTTCCGTTGTTGCGTTGGTGTAAAGAAATCCGGTCGGAGTTGTGTTGGCGAACGCCTTTACACTGCCGTCGCCGAGGAGGAAGTTGGCAACGCCCGCGTGCGTTCCTCCCCAATGCGGCTGACCTCCTATCCCATCGGCATACCAGCTTCCGCTTACCATGGTCGTTGAGTTGAAGGAGTAGTCGTTCGGACTGTTCGCTAAACGGGAATACATGGATCGGGAAACCGCTTGTCCGGTCCAATGGCCTCCAAGCGTATACATGGAACAATCGAGACAATAGGCCCCACTGCCGTCTGTTTCAAATCGATCGCATTTTCCTATGTAGTCCTGAGGAATGAATTTTTCTCCGATAATGATCTGATTGGAGGTTCCGTCCTGCCACCAGGCCATATTATCACGCGGATACCAAGAAGAGGAATCACTGTTGGTTGTTCGTTTTGCGAGTCGAATCGGTCCGATGGTTGCCGTATCAATCGCGTTGACGCCGGTTCCTTCTTTCCATTGGATCGTAAACCATGCACCTGTGGTTCCACTGTCGGCATCTCTTTTCGCACCGATCACAAACGCGTAATCGCCCTGCGGTCCCCAGTATCCGCCCTGTCCATTATTCGGGGCATTTCCGTCGAGGTAAGTCGGTGCCCGACGGGAAGGACAGAAGAAACCGTCTACGGTCAATGATCGCCGCTCTTCCTCCGAAAGTGTGTTCCAAAAACCGTTATTGTGAATATTGTTTTTGAACTTGGCCGTTTTATTGGAAACGAGATCAAAAACATTCTGCTGTTCCATGTAAGGGAGGATTAAAACCCAAAAAGAAGCACGGGACGCGTTTTCTCCAACGCCCGCCGGAGGAATACCATTGCGGACATCATGGAAATTGTGGACAGCAAGTCCAAACTGCTTCAGATTATTAACGCACTGCATTCGACGGGCCGCTTCCCTCGCCGCCTGAACCGCAGGCAAGAGAAGGCCTATCAAGATTCCAATGATCGCGATTACGACCAAAAGTTCGACCAGGGTAAATCCGCGGTTCTTAAAGATCTTCTTTAAGAAAGCGCTCTATTGGGGCCGGG